>NZ_LFZP01000008.1:0-149517 GCF_002925705.1 Burkholderia anthinoferrum | reverse complement strand
GCCGCCACCTTCGCCAGCGAGCCGCCGAATTTGCCGACCGCGGTCCGCGCGGCCGATACGATCACTACGTCCGTCATGTTCAGTTCCTGCATCGAAATCAGTGTGTCGTTCTGACGCCCGCACGAGGCGGCTGTACACGGCGATGACGCGTGTCGGGCCATCCGGCGCGATCGCGGCCACACGCCGCCGTACGCCATAGGGCGGGCGGCATCCGTTCGCACCGTGGCACGGGCAACCGTGCACGGGCGTCTTGCGGCGAACCGAAGCTCGCCGGGCCCGCGTGGCACACGCGGCGCCGGCGCCAATCAATCGTGTCGCGCCCGCACGCGACACGCATTCATGCGCGTTCGGGCCCGTTCGTGCCCGTTCGCGCCGTCACGCAGCCGATTCGCGCGCAGCCGCTGCGTCCTTGCGTGCGGCGGCCGCCGTCTGCTTCGCGCCGCGCGTGGCCGTTTCGCTGACCACGTCGAAGCCGCTCTTCGCCGCTTCGATCGCCTGCCCCGTGGCTTCACGCACGGAGTCGGCCGCGGCGCTCGCCGCGGACAGCGCCGAATTCAGCGCGGCCACCACCGGCGCCGAGCCGGCCGGCGCATGCTTCGACAGCTCGCCGAGCACGTCCTTCAGGCGCTTGTCGTTCTGCTCGTACTGCGCCTGGGCGACCTTCGCCCATTCGGACTGCGTCGACACCGCGATCTCGAACAGATGCCGGCCGTACGACGCGACCTTGCCGGCCGCTTCCTGCGGCGCGGCGACCTGCTGCGCGAAGCCCGCGGCCGGGTTGCTGCCGGTGAACGCGTTCTTCAGCTTGTCCTCGTAGTCCTCGAGCGCCGTCCGGGCCGCTTGCAGGTTGAGTTCGACGACAGCCTCGAAACCGTGGATCGCCGGACGGGCGATTGCAAACCACGCGGCGATACCGGACTGATAATCGGCGGTGAGTTTTTCGGGGGCAAATACGGACATCGGGCACGCTCCTGTTGGCTATGCGAGAGACGACGTAAAGAAAAATGGAAGCTCGGGTAAACAACCGCTTCCTTATTGAAACCCGTCACCTGTTTGGGAACGGGCGGTAGAAGGAAGTCATTCTAGATCGATTAATTGTCAATTAAATGGCATTAATGATAGGTGTAAACCCTTATTACCCTTTGAACCGTCCGCCGAAGCTGCGGGCACGCCGAAATCTCAGACAAGACAGTGCCCCTCACCGGCCGGCGACGCATTTTTACCTTTTGCAGCATAGCGTATCGTGACGTGGCGCAATATTTGCCAATTCATTATTCCGCTTATTAGAAAACCGGGCACCATTGAAAATGGAGCAACCATTTATGTCATATTTTTTCTGGATTTCTTGTGAAATCGTTTTCTTGATTATTAATGACGAAATCAATAATCGGACGAAATGCCGGTCGCGACAAAAAAAGGCCGCTCGAAGCGGCCTCGGTCGATGCGGTCACGCGCCAAATCAGCCGGCCAGTTCGCGATGCAGCGCGCGGAACTCCTGCGCGAGCTTGTGCGTCGGCTCGAGATGGATCACCGGCATCGACTGCTGATGCGACTCACGGATCTTCACCGATGCGGACAGCCGCGACGCGAGCACCGGCAGCCCTTCGTCGACGAGCTCGTCGACCAGCCGTTGCGGCAGGCTCGCGCGCGGCTGGAACTGGTTGATGACAATCCCTTCCACCTCGAGCGCCGCGTTGTGGTCCTGCTGGATTTCCTTCACGTTCTCGAGCAGCGTGTACAGCGCGCGGCGCGAGAAATCGTCGCAGTCGAACGGGATCAGGCAGCGCTCGACCGCGATCAGCGCCGAGCGCGTATAGAAATTCAGCGCGGGCGGCGTGTCGATGTATACGGCGTCGTACATGTCGAGCTCGTTCAGCGCGTCGCGCAGCTTGTAGATCTTGTAGCGCGATTCGAGCTTGCCGTGCAGCGTGTCGAGATCCGGATGCGCGGGCATCACGTCGAGCCCGTCGAACGGGGTCGCGTGGATGAACGACGCGACGTCGATCGGACGGAAGTTGAAGGTCAGCGCGGTTTCGAAGAAGCCGGCGACGCCCGGTTGCGCATCGGCCGCGGCGTCGCCGAGCAGGTAGCGCGTCGAGTTCGCCTGCGCATCGAGATCGATGACGAGCGTGCGCAACCCTTCGCTCGCGCTGATCGCCGCCAGGTTGCAGACGATCGTCGATTTGCCCACGCCGCCCTTCTGGTTGAACACGACACGCCGCATAGTCCCCTCTCGATCGAAGCCAACGGAAGACACCAGCATACCCGAGACAGGTTGGCTGCCGTATCGCGACGTGCATCGGGATGGTGCGGCGAATCGCCAAGCCCCCTGCGTGCATCGACGTGCGCCGGCCGCGGACGCATCCGCTGCCACCCGCCCCCGATGGTTGAACGACCCACACAGACGGGCGGGCACGCGGCCACGCCGGCCCGATTGAGTCGCGCCGATGAACGACGAAGGCGGGGCACCGGATCACTCCGATGCCCCGCCTTCAGTGACTACGACAAGCGACGGTCAGCTTCGCGGGTGGCTGGCGAAAAGCCCGCCCCCCGCATCGAGACCGGTGCGCTTACCGGGACGCGATGACGCGACGGCCAGCACCGATCTGTTGCACCGCGGCTGCCGCGCCGGTTGCCACGCTCGACTCGATATGTCCGTAGTTCAAGCCCGCCAGACCACCGTAAGCCTGGTCATACCCGGACACATAGTTGATGCGGCTGCTCGTCGTCGAGCCCTTCACCGTGGCCACGTTATAGCCGACGAGACCGCCGAGACGCGCACCCCTACCGCCGCTCACCGTACCCGACGATTCCGAGCTCGACACGAGTTGGCCGTTAGTGCCGACCAGACCGCCGACGCTCGCATAATCGCCGCCCGTCACGTCGCCTGTCGCCTTGCTATTCGCAACGCTGCCCGCCACATTGCCCATTCCGACGAGACCGCCTACGGCGCTACTCGTGCCGGCAGTCACCGCGCCGGACGCTTCCGAGTTCGACACTCGACCGTCGTTGTGGCCGACCAGGCCGCCGGCGTAAGCGGAGTTGCCGCCCTCCACCATGCCGCTCGCCTTGCCATTCGAAATGTCACCGTTCGCGTTCTTGCCGACCAGACCGCCGACGCTCGCGGAAGCGCCCGCCACCACCTTGCCTGACGCCTTGCTATTTGCGATGGTGCCGCCGTTGATGCCGACGAGGCCGCCCGCGAGGCTGAAAGCGCCGCCCGTCACCTGGCCGTACGCATCCGAACCGGAAATCGTGCCCTTGTCGTTATTGCCGACCAGACCACCGACATGGCTGGCTCCGCCGCTGGTGACGTCGCCGCGGGCGATCCCCACCGTGATTTGCCCCTTGTTTTGACCCACGAGGCCACCGATAAGGGCAGCCGACTTGTCGGTCACGTTGCCCGTTGCCGTCCCGTTCGTGAGGACGCTTTCGTTCACGCCGACGAGACCGCCGATCGCGGCCGAGCCGACGCCCGAGACATTGCCCGTCGCCGTTCCATTGGCGACCGTGCCGAGAAGATGCCGGCCGATGAGGCCGCCGATCGTGGAACCGGACGCGGTGCCGTTGACCGCGCCGCTCGCCGACACATTCGCGAGCGAACCGCGGTTCACGCCGATGAGACCACCGATCGCGGAATTACCGGCGCCGCGAACGGTGCCGCTCGCCGACGAGTTCGCGATGCTCGTGCCGACGTCGTTGTCGCCCACCAGGCCACCGATGCTGCTGTTACGGCCGCTGACGGCAACGTTGACGCTCGACGACGAATTCTGGATCGCACCCGTGCCGACGTCACCGTTCACGCTGTTCACGCCGACCAGACCGCCCACCTTCGCATTGGTCTGCGCCAGCGTGATGCTTCCCGTGCTGCTCGAATTCGAGATCACGCCGCCGCGGTTGATGCCGGCCAGACCGCCCACGCCGCCGTAGAACCAGCTCTGATCCGCGATCCCGCCCGAAATGGTCGTATTGGCCGAGCTGTTGCTGATCGTGCCGAGCTTGTCCGGACGGCCCAGGATCGTGTAGTTTTCGCCGACGAGCCCGCCCATCGACAACGTGGCCCAGCTGCCTGCAATGCGCCCGGTGACCGACGACCGATCGATGTCGCCGCCCAGGTTCGTGCCGACGAGACCGCCCAGCACCTGCATGCGCGACGTCCCGCCGTTCACGACCACGTTCGTCGCCTTCACGTTGGAGATGACGCCGGTGTCCGTATTCACGCCCGCGAGGCTGCCGATCATCGCCGGCCCGTTGCCCGTGTACGATCGCGCGCCCGTCACGTTCACCGACGCGAGCTTCAGGTTGCCGATGTAGCCGGCGTTCACCGAGAACAGGCCGATGAACGGGCCGGTGCCGTACACCGATACGTTGCTGATCGTGTTGCCCAGGCCGTCGAACTTGCCGAAGAACGTGCGGTCGTTGCCGATGCTCCGGAACTGGCGGCCACCGCCGTCGATTGCGCTGCCGAGCACGTAGCGGCCCGACAGGTCGTTGTCGATCGAACGCAGTTGATCGACGCTGTTGATCACGCGATACGCGTCGCCGTTCGAACGGTACGACGCATTCGCACCCGACAGCGTGACGACGCCGTCGCCGTTCACCGCGAGACCGCTACCCGGATTCAGTTCCAGCTTCGCGTTGCGGCCATCGAGCGTCAGCTTGTCGTTCACGCGAATCTGCTTCGCCGCGTTCACCGTGACGCCCGCGTCGTCGCCCGTCGCCGTCACCGGCCCGTGCAGTTCCACGTCGCCTTGACGCGACGTCAGCGTCAGCCCGTTGTCGCTGCTCCAGGTAACCGGCGCGTCCACCTTCAGCGTGCCGGTCGTGCGAGCGAGTTCGACGTTGGTCGTGCCGAGATTGCGCGCCAGCGTATCCGCGCCGATCGCGGCATCCGAACCGCCCGAACCGCCGACCTGCTGGCCGCCGATCACGAGCGCGCGCGACGCGGCGCTCCGACCCACGCCGGCATTCGCCGACTCGATCGTCCACTTGCCCGCCACACCATCGTGCCCGCGCGTGTCGACCGTCGTCGTGTCCGCCACGCGCACCGCGGCACCCTTCGTCACCACGGCGCCGTGACCTTCCGCGCCCGCCAGCGTGCTCGCGTCCAGCGTCCCGGCCACGTGCACCGCGCCGTCGCCACCGTCCAGCGTGATCCGGCCCGCGACGTTGTTCAGCCCCTTCGCCTCGATCGTCCCGCTGTTGTTCACCACCGTGCCCAGCAGGCTGTTCGCCGACCGTGCCGACATCAGCACCTGGCCGCCGTCGGCCTTCAGCAGGCCGCCGTTGCTCACCAGCGCGTCCACCGCCGCGCCGTTCACCTCGAGGCTCAGCAGCTTGCTGCCGTCGAAGTTCACCTTCACGTCATTGCCCGCGCCCAGCGCGA
Organism: Burkholderia anthinoferrum; assembly: GCF_002925705.1. NCBI lineage: Bacteria > Pseudomonadati > Pseudomonadota > Betaproteobacteria > Burkholderiales > Burkholderiaceae > Burkholderia > Burkholderia anthinoferrum. The sequence continues at coordinate 144,131 of NZ_LFZP01000008.1, read as the reverse complement.
CCGTGCCCATCTGCGCCCGGATCACGCCGTTGTTCGTTACCTGCGCGCCCAGCAGCGCGACACCGCCGCCGTCCGCCGCCGTGATCGTGCCCTGGTTCACCACCTGGCCTGCCGACTTACCGTTGAAGCGGAAGTTGCCGTTCAGGAAATCCTTGTCCGAGATGTCGCGCGTCGACGCCACGAGGCCACCGACGTTCACTTGCGCGCCCGATCCGAACAGCACCCCGTTCGGGTTCACCAGGAACACCTTGCCGTTCGCATCGATGCGGCCTTCGATGTTGCTGCCGTTCGCACCGACCACCCGGTTCAGCGCCAGCGACTGGTTCGTCGGCTGATTGAACGACACGCGCTCGCCGCCGGCGACGCTGAAGTCCTGCCAGTTCGTGATCAGCTTGTCCGTATGCTGGTTGATCGACATCGTCTTGTTGTCGGCCGACGTCGCGAAGTCGCCCTTGCCCGACACGATCTCGGCGCCCGTGGGCAGCGCATATGCGCTCGACGCCGCGAAGCCCAGCAGCGACACGGCCGCCGCGATTACCCGGCGGCCGCCCGCCTTGCCGCGCCGACGCGCGTTCTCGCCCGCCACGCTCCAGCATCCGTTCGCTTGATTCCAGACCAATGCATAAGCCTTGTTCATCTTTGGTTTCCTTGTTGTATTGACTGCCAAACCCTGCGTCATGCAGGCGCTCGTCCAGACGCTCAGAAATACTGAGTCGCCTGAAACCAGATTCGCGGCGAGCCGGCGGACGACGCCAGCCCTTCGCTTGAGGCGAACGGCCAGGCGGCCGCCACCGTGACTTGATGCCCCTTCCCGTACCAGCCCGCGCCGAACCCCGCGGCCTGCATGCGGATGATGTTGGTGTCCTTGAACACGCGATGCTTGTTGATGCCGACCCGGCCGGCGTCGACGAACGTGCTGACCCGCCAGCCGGGCGCCACCGCATACCGCAATTCCGCGCTCGCCTGCCACCCCTGATCGCCGCTGCCCGAGCCGAGCGTGTAGGCGCGCACGCCGTAAGGGCCGCCGAGGCTGAACTGCTCGGACGCGTCGAGATTGCCCGACGACAGTTGGCCGCTGAACTGTGTGTAGAACTGGAAGCGCGAGCCGAGCGCCTGCAGGCGCATCACGCTGACGCCGAGTTTCTTGAAGGTGCCGCGCGTCTTGACGAACCCCTGCGCGCCAAGCACGTCGGCCGTGCGCAGGCGGCCCGCGCCGGCCGAAACGGAGAAGGCGGTGGTGCCGCCGCCGAGCAATGCGTCGTCGCCGTTGCCGCTCAGCGTGAAAGTCCATAGACCGACGTTCTTGTCGTCCTGTATCTGGAACGCGCGATAGTCGTCGTGAAGGTTCTTGTTCTCGTATTGGAGTTGCGCGTTCAGGTTGAACGCGCGGCCGCGCAGCAGCGGCTGAACGACAAATGCGCTCTGGATGTTGGCGCGGCTGTGAAGATCGAGTTCCTCGAAGCCTTCGCCGACCTTCGAATGCAGATTCGAGTAGCCGACGCCGACGCGCGTCGACCACGGCCCGACCGGCAACTGGTACGACGCGCTGTAGTAGCGCTGCAGCGTGTCGCTTCCCATGCCGCGCAACGTGAGCCGATCGCCGATGCGCAGCGGCGAATTGACCGCGATGCTGCCGGTAAGCCGGTAGCGCCCCGTCGACAGGTTGCCGTAGTTGTCCGCCTCCAGCGTTCCCGTCGCGATCGGCCCGGGATCGGCGTCGATCACCAGATCGGTCGAGCCCTGCGTGCGCCCCGAGCGCAACGTGCCCTTGGCGTCGACGCCGGGCAGGTCACCGACGAGCAGCAGGCTGCGCGCCAGATCGGCGCCGCGCACCGCCTCGCCCGGACGCAGCGCGGACAGCGGCTGGCGCACCACGCCGTCCAGCACGCGCGAGCGGTTATGGAGTTCGATCCGATCGTAGCGGCCTTCCAGCACGTCGATCCGGACGACGCCGTCGTCGATGTCCTGACGCGGCAGATAGGCGCGCGCGAGCACGTAGCCATGCTCGCGGTAGTAGGAAGTGATGCGAGCCGCAGCCGCCTGCAGCTCGCCAAAACTCAGCTCCCGCCCGGTCAGGTCCTGGAGGAGCGGCTCGAGCTGCGCCGACGTGAACACCCGGTTGCCGCCGATCGCGAACGCGCGGACCGTCACGCGCGGCCCCGCATCGACGCCCTCAGGCGCGGGTGCGGCCTGCTCCGTACGCTCGATGCTCAACTCGGGCGCGGACGCGGCCGGGAGCGCCGGGCGCACGGATTCGATTTCGCGCATCGACTGGCCCGCGTTCGGCAACTGCGAAAACGCGATACCGGGCAGGAACAGCCCCATCGCCGCGCAACAGCCCAGCGCGTATGGAACACCGCCGCCGAGGCCGGCAACGGGCGCGCGCGCCGCCGCTGACCGTGCGTCTCGATGATGCGTGACGCCTGGATGCCGGGTCGCAAGAAAATACCAGAAGCCTCGGCCGTAACGATCCATTATCAATTCGGTAAACCACCATTTGCATTCGCTACCGAATCATAATTTTCAGTCCTATCAAGATAAATAATACAAGTACGATTTATTTTTATAAAAACGAAATCCTTCGATAAATTCCTAATACTCCCCGAAAAAACTGCACATCATTCGGCTTTCTTGTCGACTGCCGCCGCCCGATTCCATCACCGACATGTCCGCCCCGGCCGTCGGAATCAGCCGGTGTCCTAACGATACTGGCGCAACAAGGTCCTCTAGCGTCGATCGGGCATGCGAAAGTGAAGGAATGCGGACCGCGTACAGGCCGTCCGGACAATTGATCAGCCGGAGACGTGGCCCAGCGCGAAAGCGCTACCTGCCGCCGCTATTCGGGGCGAATGTTCCCGAAGCAAAATAAAAATCGCCGCAGAAAATCGAATCAGATTTGATCCGCCATGGGCTAAAAAGGCTAAAAAAAAACCCGCCAAAAGGCGGGGTCGATCTTTACAGCGTTTGGTTGCGAGATCTCAGAACGGAATATCGTCGTCCATCTCGTCGAAGCCGCCGCCTGCCGGCGCGCTCGGACGGCTCTGGCCGCCGCCACTTGCACCGCCGCGCGCCGCGCCGCCGGCACGACCGCCGCCGCCACCGCCACGCTCCATCTGCTCGCCGCGACCGCCGCCGCCACCGCCGTAGCCGCCGCCATAACCGCCTTCGTCACCGCCGCCACCGCCGCCGCCCGAACCGCCGCGGCCGCCGAGCATCTGCATCTGTTCGGCGACGATTTCGGTCGAGTAACGGTCCTGGCCGTCCTGGCCCTGCCACTTGCGCGTGCGAATGCGGCCTTCGATATAGACCGACGACCCCTTCTTCAGGTATTCGCTGACGATTTCCGCCAGACGGCCGAAGAACGCGACGCGATGCCACTCGGTCATTTCCTTGAAATCGCCGCTTGCCTTGTCCTTGTAGCGGTCGGTCGTCGCGAGGCGGATGTTCGCAACCGCGTCGCCGCTCGGCAGGTAACGGACTTCAGGATCGGCGCCGAGGTTGCCGACGAGGATGACCTTGTTGACGGATGCCATGTGTTTCTCCAGTAAATTCGATGCCGGGCCGCCCGCGACAGCCGTCGGAGCAGCCCGCCGGGGGAGCCGGCGAACGCCGCCGGCGCCTACCCGACAATCAGGTTCCGGCCTTGCGCGGCGGCGCTTTCATATTGGCCGCGATTATAAGCCACGCGGCCACGAGCCCCGAACACGTGTAGAACACGGTGTTCGCGCCGCCGTGCTTCAGCAGCCAGCCGCCCACGATGCCGCCGAGCGCGAGCCCGATCGACTGCGTGGTGTTGTAGACGCCCGTGGCCGCGCCCTTGCGCGAACCCGGCGCGAGCTTCGACACGAGCGACGGCTGCGACGCTTCCAGGATGTTGAACCCGAGGAAGTAGACGAAAAGAATCGCCGCCACAATCAGGATGGTATGCGGCGCGCTGCCCAGCAGCAATTGACCGATCAGGATAGCCAGAATGCCGCCGAGCAGCACCGGCTTCATCTTGCCCCGTTTTTCCGCGACGATGATCGCCGGCACCATCATCACGAACGCGAGCCCCATCACCGGCAGGTACACCTTCCAGTGCGCGGCGACCGGCAGCCCGCCGTCGACCAGCAGGCGCGGCACGACGAGGAACAGCGCCGTCTGCGTCGCATGCAGCACCAGCACGCCGAAGTTCAGGCGCAGCAGCTCGACGTTGTGCAGCACCTCGGCGAACGGCGCGGGCACGTGCACGGGCTTCGCCGCATCGGGCACGATCCACAGCACGACGCCGATCGCGAGGATCGACAGCACGCCGACGATCGCGAACAGCCCGCTCATCCCGACCCAGTGGAACACGATCGGCGCGCCGACGATCGCGACCGCGAACGACACGCCGATCGAGCCGCCGACCATCGCCATCGCCTTCGTGCGGTTCTGCTCGGAGGTCAGGTCGGCGATGAACGCGAGCACCGCCGACGACACGGCGCCCATGCCCTGGATCACGCGGCCGACGATGATCCACGTGATGTCGTGCGCGAACGCGGCGACGAAGCTGCCGAGCGCGAAGATCACGAGGCCCGCGGCGATCACCGGCTTGCGGCCGAACTTGTCGGACGCCCAGCCGTAGAAGATGTAGAACAGCGACTGCGTGACGCCGTAGGCCCCGAGCGCGATCCCGACGAGCAGCACGTTGTCGCCGCCCGGGATGGTTTTCGCGTAGACCGAAAACACCGGCATGATCATGAACAGGCCGAGCATGCGCAACGCGAAGATCGCCGCGAGCGACGTGGTCGCGCGCAGTTCGGGCGCAGTCATGCGGGAAGACGTGGCAGACGGATTGGACATCGGGAATGAATTTCGAATGATCGGAATGTCCGCCCGGCAGCGGGCGGCGGAAGATCAGGGCCGGCGGCCTGGCGGCCTTTCGGGCGACACGTCGGGGCCGGATGCGGATGGCCTGCGGGCCGCCCGGAACCGTGCGGCGCGACCGCTTTCCCCGGCGCAGGTGTCGCCTTGCTGCCACCTGCCGCAAGGGCTGGGGGCCGTAAACGACGGTCTCGAAAAGCCGTTATAGTAGCAGGTTTGGTTTCCTCCATTTTCGCCAGGTTCATGGAACAGATCCGTATCCGTGGGGCACGCACCCACAACCTGAAAAACGTCAATCTCGACCTGCCGCGCCACAAGCTGGTCGTGATTACCGGGTTGTCCGGGTCGGGCAAGTCGTCGCTCGCGTTCGACACCCTTTATGCCGAGGGCCAGCGCCGCTACGTCGAGAGCCTGTCCGCCTATGCCCGCCAGTTCCTGCAGCTGATGGAGAAGCCCGACGTCGACCTGATCGAGGGGCTGTCGCCGGCGATCTCGATCGAGCAGAAGGCGACGTCCCACAACCCGCGTTCGACCGTCGGCACGGTCACGGAAATCCACGACTACCTGCGACTTTTGTACGCACGTGTCGGCACGCCGTACTGCCCCGATCACGACATCCCGCTCGAGGCGCAGAGCGTGTCGCAGATGGTCGACGCGGCGCTCGCGCTGCCCGAGGAAACCAAGCTGATGATTCTCGCGCCCGTCGTCGCCGATCGCAAGGGCGAGCATGTCGAGCTGTTCGAGGACATGCAGGCGCAGGGCTTCGTGCGCTTTCGCGTGCGCTCGGGCGGCGGCGCCGCGAACGAAGGCGCCGCGAAGATCTACGAGGTCGAGTCGCTGCCGAAGCTGAAAAAGAACGACAAGCACACGATCGACGTCGTCGTCGATCGCCTGAAGGTGCGCCCGGACATGAAGCAGCGGCTCGCCGAATCGTTCGAAACCGCGCTGCGCCTCGCCGACGGCCGCGCGATCGCGCTCGAGATGGATACCGACAAGGAGCACCTGTTCAGCTCGAAGTTCGCGTGCCCGATCTGCTCGTACTCGCTGCAGGAGCTCGAGCCGCGCCTGTTCTCGTTCAACAACCCGATGGGCGCGTGCCCGGAATGCGACGGCCTCGGCCAGATCACGTTCTTCGACCCGAAGCGGGTCGTCGCGCACCCGTCGCTGTCGCTTGCGGCCGGCGCGGTGAAGGGCTGGGACCGCCGCAACCAGTTCTACTTCCAGATGCTGCAGAGCCTCGCGGCGTTCTACGAATTCGACATCGACGCCGCCTTCGAGGATCTCCCCGAAAAGATCCGCAAGGTGCTGCTGTTCGGCTCGGGCAAGCAGACGATCCCGTTCTCGTACATCAACGAGCGCGGCCGCACGACGATCCGCGAGCACGTGTTCGAAGGGATCATCCCGAACCTCGAGCGCCGCTACCGCGAGACCGATTCGGTCGCGGTGCGCGAAGAGCTGTCGAAGTACCAGAACAACCAGCCGTGCCCGTCGTGCGACGGCACGCGCCTGCGCCGCGAGGCGCGCCACGTGCGGATCGGCACCGGCGACCATGCGCGCGGCATCTATGAGATCAGCGGCTGGCCGCTGCGCGACGCGCTCGGCTATTTCGACGGGCTGACGCTCGACGGCGCGAAGCGCGAGATCGCCGACAAGGTGATCAAGGAAATCGTCGCGCGCCTGACGTTCCTGAACAACGTCGGGCTCGACTACCTGTCGCTCGAGCGCAGCGCCGAGACCTTGTCGGGCGGCGAGGCGCAGCGCATCCGGCTCGCGTCGCAGATCGGCTCGGGCCTGACCGGCGTGATGTACGTGCTCGACGAGCCGTCGATCGGCCTGCACCAGCGCGACAACGACCGCCTGATCGCGACGCTCAAGCATCTGCGCGACCTCGGCAACTCGGTGATCGTCGTCGAGCACGACGAGGACATGATCCGCACGGCCGACTACGTCGTCGACATGGGTCCCGGCGCCGGCGAGCACGGCGGCGTGGTGGTCGCCGAAGGCACGCCGAAGCAGGTGCAGTCCAACCCGCAGTCGCTGACGGGCCAGTACCTCGTCGGCAAGCGCGTGATCGAGTACCCGGACGAGCGGCTCGCGCCCGATCCGGAGCGGATGCTGCGCATCGTCGACGCGCACGGCAACAACCTGAAGCACGTCGATCTCGAACTGCCGGTCGGCCTCCTGACCTGCATCACCGGCGTATCGGGCTCCGGCAAGTCGACGCTGATCAACGACACGCTGTATCACGCGGTCGCGCGCCACCTGTACGGCTCGGCCGCCGAGCCGGCGCCGCACGAGGCGATCGAGGGCCTCGAGCACTTCGACAAGGTGATCAACGTCGACCAGTCGCCGATCGGCCGCACGCCGCGCTCGAACCCGGCCACGTATACGGGTCTGTTCACGCCGATCCGCGAGCTGTTCTCGGGCGTGCCGACGTCGAAGGAGCGCGGCTACGATCCCGGCCGCTTCTCGTTCAACGTGAAGGGCGGCCGCTGCGAATCGTGCCAGGGCGACGGCGTGCTGAAGGTCGAGATGCACTTTTTGCCGGACGTCTACGTGCCGTGCGACGTGTGCCACGGCAAGCGCTACAACCGCGAAACGCTCGAAGTGCAGTACAAGGGCAAGAACATCAGCGAAGTGCTCGACATGACGGTCGAGCACGCGTACGAGTTCTTCAGCGCGGTGCCGGTCATCGCGCGCAAGCTGAAGACGCTGCTCGACGTCGGCCTCGGCTACATCCGTCTCGGCCAGTCGGCCACCACGCTGTCGGGCGGCGAGGCGCAGCGCGTGAAGCTGTCGCTGGAGCTGTCGAAGCGCGACACCGGCCGCACGCTGTACATCCTCGACGAACCGACCACCGGCCTGCACTTCCACGACATCGCGCTGCTGCTGGAAGTGATTCACCGGCTGCGCGACCAGGGCAACACGGTCGTGATCATCGAGCACAACCTCGACGTGATCAAGACCGCCGACTGGGTGATCGACCTCGGCCCCGAAGGCGGCGCCGGCGGCGGCCAGATCATCGCGCAGGGCACGCCCGAGCAGGTCGCGAAGACGAAGGCGAGCTTCACCGGCAAGTACCTCGCGCCGTTGCTGAAGCGTCCCACCCGCAAGGTCGCGGCCGGCTGACGCCTCCGTTCCGCCGTTCCCGCGCGCGGCCGCCCGGCCGCGCGCCCCCTCGTTTTCCCTTCTGCGTTTACACCACGCGCCAAACGGCCCGTTTGCGGACCATAATGGCAGCTATACTTTACGGTCGTAAGGTTCGCCATCCGCACCAATCCGGTGCGGCGCCGGGCGGCCCGCGCTCTGCCGCGCGCTCCGCGGCACGACACACGGACGACAGGAATCCACGATGGAGAAGCAACAAGAGTCGCGCGACACGCAGAACCGCGAGCCGCACCTGCGCAGCGTGCGGCTGACCAGCGACTTGAGCCTGCCGAAACTGTCGGCACTCGAGATCGGCAGCTATCTCTTCGCGCTCGTCATGATGTGGCTCGTCCTCGAGCTGCGGCTGCTCGGCGGGATGCTGGCCGGCCTGCTCGTCTATCAGCTGATCCACACGATCGCGCCCGTGATCGAACGCCATACCACCAGCATGCGCGCGCGCTGGGTCGCCGTCGTGCTGCTGTCGATCGCGATCGTCGGCGCGCTCACCGGCCTGACGCTCGGCATCATCGAGCATTTCGAGCACACGGTGCCGAACCTGCAGAGCCTGCTCGGCCAGCTGATGCAGATCGTCGAGCAAACCCGCGCGCGCACGCCGGCCTGGATCGCGAACCTGCTGCCCGTCGACGTCGAACAGATGAAGACGAAGGCGGCCGTGCTGATGCATTCGCACATGGACCAGCTCCAGCAAAGCGGCAAGAGCGTCGCGCGCGGCTTCGGCCACGTGCTGTTCGGGATGATCATCGGCGCGATGATCGCGATCGGCGTCGAGCAGGGCAAGGTGCGCCGGCCGCTGTCGACCGCGCTCGTCACGCGCGTGTCGCGCTTCGCCGATGCGTTCCGCCGGATCGTGTTCGCGCAGATCAAGATCTCGGCGATCAATGCGGCCTTCACCGGCATCTACCTGCTCGTCGCGCTGCCGATCTTCCACCAGCGGCTGCCGCTGTCGAAAACCCTCGTGCTCATCACGTTCATCGTCGGCCTGCTGCCGGTGATCGGCAATCTGATCTCGAACACGCTGATCGTCGCGGTGTCGCTGTCGGTCAGCATGGGCACCGCGATCGCATCGCTCGCGTTTCTCGTGGTCATCCACAAGCTCGAATACTTCCTGAACGCGAAGATCATCGGCGGCCAGATCGAGTCGCGCGCGTGGGAGCTGCTGCTTGCGATGCTGATCATGGAAGCCGCGTTCGGGCTGCCGGGCGTGATCGCCGCACCGATCTTCTATGCGTACCTGAAACGCGAGCTGTACCTGCTGCGGCTGATCTGACGCCGCCCGCTCGCCAACGGCAAACGAAAACGCCGCGCCCCGTGAAGGGCGCGGCGTTTTCGCTTGTGGAGCCAGCCTTCCGCGACCGACGGATCAGCGGAACACGACCGTCTTCGTCCCGTTCAGCACGATCCGGTGCTCGACGTGCCACTTCACCGCCCGCGCGAGCGTCACGCATTCGACGTCGCGGCCGATCGCGGTCAGCTGGTCGGGCGTCATGCTGTGGTCGACGCGCTCGACTTCCTGCTCGATGATCGGGCCTTCGTCGAGATCGGTCGTCACGTAGTGCGCGGTCGCGCCGATCAGCTTCACGCCGCGGTCGAATGCCTGGTAGTAAGGCTTCGCGCCCTTGAAGCTCGGCAGGAACGAATGGTGGATGTTGATCGCGCGCCCGGCGAGCTGCTCGCACATGTTCGGCGACAGGATCTGCATGTAGCGCGCGAGCACGACGAGATCGGCCTGGTGCTCGTCGATCACTTCCAGCACGCGTGCTTCCTGCGCGGCCTTCGCGGCATCGGACGAACCGCCGACGAGCGGGAAGTGATGGAACGGAATGTTGTAGCTCGCGGCGAGCTGGTAGAACTCCTTGTGGTTCGACACGATCGCCGGGATCTCGATCGGCAACTGGCCGGTGCGATAGCGGAACAGCAGGTCGTTCAGGCAGTGGCCGATCTTCGACACCATGATCACGACGCGCGGCTTCACGGCCGCATCGTGCAGCTCCCAGCGCATCGAGAACTGCTCGGCGAGCGGCGCGAATTCGTTGCGAAGCGTGTCGAGCGCCGACGCGGCATCCACGCCGCCGCCGTCCTGCTCGAAGTGCACGCGCATGAAGAACTCGCCGGTGCGGCTGTCGCCGAACTGCGCGGAATCGAGGATGTTGTTGCTGCGCTCGAACAGGAAGCCCGAGACCGCATGGACGATGCCGTGCCGGTCGGGGCACGACAGTTTCAAGATAAAGCTGTGATCGGTCGGCATGACCGCGACTCCCATTGTTTCCGTATTCGTCAAATTGCCCGTTCGCGCCGCCAGGCCGCGCGCGGCGCGCGTCAAGCGCCCGGCACGAACAGCGCGTCGATGCCGGCCGCGTCGGCCGCCGCAAGCCAGCGGTGGCGCAGCAGCGTATCGAGCGTCGCGAGGCTCGCATCCATCGTCGCGCGGCCTTCGCGCAGCCAGCCGATCACCTCGGGCACGCCGGCCAGCAGGTGCTCGGCCACTTCGCCGTCCTGGTTGCGCGGCGCGAAGTCGTGCGGCAGCGGCAGGTCGTACACGAAGATCAGTTCCGACTGCGTGCCTTCCGGCAGCGAGTTCAGCACCTGCACCGTGCGGCCCGCGATCGCGCGCGCCGCCAGGTCGGCCGGAATCCCGGCTTCTTCCCAGCACTCCTTCGCGAGCGTCTCGTGAACGCCCAGCCCCCAGCCGATCCCGCCCGCAACGACGTTGTCGAGCATGCCGGGGTCGGTGGCCTTCGTCTCGCTGCGGCGGCCGAGCCACATCTTCGGCGCGGCCGCGGCGGGCTCGCCGGGCGTAACCGCATATTCTACGATGCCGTTCACGTGCACCGCATAGGTCTGCGTGCCGAAGAAGCGCGACGCCGCGCGCTCGATGTACGCGAGCGGCGGATCGTCGAAGCGGTTGCGGATCGCGTAGATCTCGTTGCGCCAGCCGGGAATCGCGCCTTCCGCCGCGAGCGCGCCGATCGCGCCGGCCAGCGCCATGCTGCGCGCATCGACCGAATCGTAGCGCGCCGACAGCACGACGCGCTCGCCGGTCAGCTCGAACACGTCGGGCCAGCGCGCGAGCTTCGCGACGTCCTGGCGGCGCACCCAGCCCACCGCCTGACCGGCGATCTCGAAACGCAGGTGCGCGTCCGGATCGAAGCGGCGCGCGGCCGCGATGCACGGAAACGTCATCGTGCTCAATCCTTCAGCGCGACGCGGATGCCGATCGCGATGAACGTCGCGCCGGCGATCCGGTCGAGCCACACGCCGGCCTTCGGGCGGCGCTTCAGCCATGCGCCGATCATGCCCGCGCCGACGCCGAACAGCGAGAAGACCGCGGCCGTCTGCAGCATGAACAGCGCGCCGAGCTCGAACATCTGCAGCGTCACGCCCTGCGCGCCGTGCGGATCGACGAACTGCGGCAGGAACACGACGAAGAACAGCGTGACCTTCGGGTTCATCAGGTTGCCGATCACGCTCTGCCGGAAGATCGTGCCGAGCGGCTGCGGCGGGCGCGCATGCGCGTTCGCGAGGCCCTGGCTGCGCAGCGCCTTGATGCCGATCCACACGAGGTACGCGGCGCCCGCGAGCTTCAGGATCTGGAACGCGACCGGCGACGAACGCAGCACGGCCGCGACGCCGAGCGCCGCGAGCGTCGTGTGGAACAGGATCCCCGCCGTGAAGCCGAGCGCGGCGACGAAGCCGGCCGCGCGGCCCTGCGAGATGCCGCGTGCGAGCACCTGCAGGTTGTCGGGACCCGGCGCGAACGTGATCGCGATCGACGTGGCGAGAAACAGCATGAAGTTGGGCATCGTGAACCTCGCTGCGGAAGGTGAACCAGGCGCGAACCAGCGCAAACCGGGGCGGCGGGCCCCGACGGACCGGCGTTCAGTGGCCGGAGAATTCGGTAACGGTATAGACGGGCAACCCGGCGTTGCGCAGCAGCGCCGAGCCGCCGAGATCGGGCAGATCGATGATCGACGCGCCTTCGACGACCACCGCGCCGAGCCGCTGCAGCAGGTTGCGCCCCGCCATCATCGTGCCGCCGGTCGCGATCAGGTCGTCCATGATGATCACGCGGTCGCCGGGGCGGCACGCGTCTTCGTGGATCTCGACCGTCGCGCTGCCGTATTCGAGATCGTACGATTCCGAACGCGTCTTGTACGGCAGCTTGCCGACCTTGCGGATCGGCACGAAACCGACGCTCAGCTCGTACGCGACGATCGGCGCGATGATGAAGCCGCGCGCGTCGAGGCCCGCGACGTAGTCGAGCTTCGCGTCGACATAGCGTTCGACGAACAGGTCGACGAGGATGCGCAGCGCCTTCGGGCTCTGCAGCAGCGTCGTGATGTCGCGGAACTGCACACCCGGCTGCGGCCAGTCCGGCACCGTGCGGATCTGGCTGTGGATGAAGGCGACCGGATCGAGCGGTGCGCCCGGCGACGAATGCGGCATGAAACTCTCCGAAAAAAACGGTGCGCGAAGATCGGGCACCGTTTCTGATCAATACGGGTCAGGTTGCGAATCGCGGCTCACGCAGCCGCGGCCGGCGGATCGCGCCGATGGCGCGACAACCGCTCCTCCGCGAGCGCGAGCGCCTCGGGCAGCCCGCGCAGCACCACGATGTCGCTCGCGCGCAGCTTGGTCTGCGGATCGGGTTCGACGCCGCGGATGCCGTGGCGGCGGATCGCCGTGACCTCGAGCCCGAGCGCGTACAGCCCGAGTTCTTCCAGCGACCGCCCGACCGCGTCCGCGCGCGCATCGACCGGCACCGATTGTAGCCGCACCTGCTCGTGATCGTCGTCGTCCGCGTCATCGGCGCCGCGGAAATAGCCGCGCAGCAGGCTGTAGCGCTCGTCGCGCATCTCCTCGACGCGCCGCACGACCTTGCGCATCGGCACGCCGACCAGCACCAGCGTGTGCGACGCGAGCATCAGGCTGCCCTCGACGATCTCCGGAATCACCTCGGTCGCGCCGGCCGCCAGCAGCTTTTCGAGATCGGCATCGTCGACGGTGCGCACGATCGCCGGCAGCGTCGGCTCCAGCTCGTGCACGTGATGCAGCACGCGCAGCGCGGACGGCGTGTTCGCGTAGGTGATCGCGACGGCCGCCGCCCGGTGGATACCGGCCGCGACCAGCGACTCGCGGCGCGCGGCGTCGCCGAACACGACCGATTCGCCGGCCGTCGCGGCCGCGCTCACGCGATCGGGGTCGAGGTCGAGCGCGACGTACGAAATGCCTTCCTGCTCGAGCATGCGCGCGAGGTTCTGCCCGGCGCGGCCGTAGCCGCAGATGATCACGTGGCCGCGCTGCTTGAGGCTTTGCGTCGCGATCCGCGTCATCTGCAGCGACTGCTGCATCCATTCGGTCGACGACAGCCGCATCACGATGCGGTCGGCGTTCTGGATCAGGAACGGCGCGGCGAGCATCGACAGCAGCATCGACGCGAGGATCGCCTGCAGCAGCGTCGAGTCGACGAGATGCCGGTCGAGAATCAGGTTCAGCAGCACGAAGCCGAATTCGCCGGCCTGCGCGAGGCCGATGCCCGTGCGCATCGCGACGCCCGGCGTCGCGCCGAACAGCCGCGCGAGCCCGGCGATCATCGTCGCCTTGAACAGGATCTGCCCGACGAAGAAGCCGAGCACGATCAACGGATGCTCCCAGATCACGCGTGGATCGAGCAGCATCCCCGTCGTCACGAAGAACAGCCCGAGCAGCACGTCGCGAAACGGCTTGATGTCCTCCTCCACCTGATGGCGGAACGGCGTCTCGGAAATGAGCATCCCGGCGATGAACGCGCCGAGCGCGAGCGACAGCCCGAAGCGGTCGGTGATGAACGCCGCGCCGAGCGTGACGAGCAGCAGGTTCAGCACGAACAGCTCCTGCGAGCGGCGCCGCGCGACCACGTTGAGCCAGCGCGTCATGAAGCGCTGGCCGATGACCAGCAGCAGCGCGAGCGCGATCACGATCTTGACCGCCGCGAAGCCGAGCGTGAGCGCGAGATCCTTCGACGATTCGGCGCCGAACGCGGCGATCACGATCAGCAGCGGCACGACCGCGAGATCCTGGAACAGCAGCACGCCGAAGATGTTGCGGCCGTGCTCCGTCTCGATCTCGAGCCGCTCGGCGAGCATCTTCGACACGATCGCCGTCGACGACATCGCGAGCGCGCCGCCGAGCGCGATGCTGCCCTGCCACGTGATGTGCACCCAGTGCTCGAACAGCGCGCCGAGCACGAGCGCGAGCAGGAGGGTCGCGACGACCTGCAGCAGGCCGAGCCCGAACACGAGCCGCTGCATCGCCCTCAGCTTCGCCAGCGAGAATTCGAGGCCGATCGAGAACATCAGGAACACCACGCCGAACTCCGCGAGGTGCTCGGCCCGTTCGAGATCCGCCGCGACGCCGAACGCGTGCGGGCCGACCAGGATGCCGACGGTCAGGTAGCCGAGCATCGGCGGCAGGTTCAACGAGCGGAATACGACGACGCCCACCACCGAGGCCAGCAGCAGCAGCAGGGTCATTTCGAGCGGGGAAATCACGGGCGAAGCGTCCTCGTTCGTCGGGGCCACGGCAATGCGGGCGCGGGTGGTGGCGGTGGACACGCGACATCGGACGAGTCCGAAGGCGCGGCGCGGCGAACAAACGCCTTTGCTATACTCCGCGCATGATAGCGAAAATCAATGATGACCGGGCGCTCGCGCTCGCCCGCGACGTGCTCGACATCGAGGCGGACGCCGTGCGCGCGCTGCGCGACCAGCTCGACGGCGGCTTCGTCCAGGCCGTGGCGCTGCTGCTCGGCTGCCGCGGCCGCGTCGTGGTCTCGGGCATCGGCAAATCGGGGCATATCGCCCGCAAGATCGCGGCCACGCTGGCCAGCACCGGCACGCCGGCCTTCTTCGTCCACCCTGCCGAGGCGAGCCACGGCGACCTCGGGATGGTCACCTCCGACGACGTCTTCATCGGCATCTCCTATTCCGGCGAATCGGAAGAACTCGTCGCGATCCTGCCGCTCGTGAAGCGGATCGGCGCGAAGCTGATCGCGATCACGGGCCGTGCGGAGTCGAGCCTCGGCACGCTCGCCGACGTGAACCTGAACGCCGCGGTCTCGAAGGAAGCGTGCCCGCTGAACCTCGCGCCCACCGCGAGCACGACCGCCGCGCTCGCACTCGGCGACGCGCTCGCCGTCGCCGTGCTCGACGCGCGCGGCTTCGGCTCCGAAGATTTCGCGCGCTCGCATCCGGGCGGCGCGCTCGGCCGGCGCCTGCTCACCTACGTGCGCGACGTGATGCGCTCGGGCGACGACGTCCCGGCCGTCGGGCTGAACGCAACGCTGTCGGATGCGCTGTTCCAGATCACCGCGAAGCGCCTCGGCATGACGGCCGTGGTCGACGCCGACGGCAAGGTCGCCGGCATCTTCACGGACGGCGACCTGCGCCGCGTGCTCGCGCGCGACGGCGATTTCCGCACGCTGCCGATCACCGAAGTCATGACGCGCGAGCCGCGCACGATCGCGCCGGATCACCTGGCGGTCGAGGCCGTTGAACTGATGGAGCGCCACCGGATCAACCAGATGCTGGTCGTCGATGCCGACGGCGCGCTGATCGGCGCGCTGAACATGCACGACCTGTTTTCGAAGAAGGTGATCTGATGAGCGCAGCGCTGACTGCGGCCGAACGCGCGAGCCGCGTGAAGCTGATGATTTTCGACGTCGACGGCGTACTGACCGACGGCGGCCTGCTGTTTACCGCGGCCGGCGACACGATGAAGTCGTTCAATTCGCTCGACGGCCACGGCGTGAAGCTGCTCGGCGAGGCCGGCATCGCGACCGCGATCATCACGGGCCGCCGCTCCGACATCGTCGCGGCGCGCGCGAAGGAAATGAAGATCGCGCACCTGTTCCAGGGCGTCGAGAACAAGCTCGCCGTGTTCGCCGACCTGATCGCATCGCTCGGCCTGACGGCCGACGCATGCGGCTACATGGGCGACGACTGGCCCG
Source organism: Burkholderia anthinoferrum (assembly GCF_002925705.1). Lineage (NCBI taxonomy): Bacteria > Pseudomonadati > Pseudomonadota > Betaproteobacteria > Burkholderiales > Burkholderiaceae > Burkholderia > Burkholderia anthinoferrum. The sequence continues at coordinate 128,134 of NZ_LFZP01000008.1, read as the reverse complement.
ACCTGCCGGTGATGCTGCGCTGCGGCTTCGCCGCGGCCCCCGCGAACGCGCACCCCGAGGTGATCGCCCGCGCGCACTGGGTCGCCGAGGCCCGTGGCGGCCACGGCGCCGTGCGCGAAGTCTGCGACGCGGTCCTGCGCGCGCAGCGCCGCTACGACGCGCTGCTCGCCGCCGCCTGCGGAGCCTGACCGATGAGCACGCATTTCCGCTGGACCCAGATGCTGCCGCTCGCCGCGGTCGCCGCGCTCGCGGGCGTCACGTGGTGGCTGCTGCAGGCCACGCTGCCGCCGCCGGGCGAAGGCGCCGTGCAGCCGAAGCGACACACGCCCGACTATTTCGCGGACAACTTCTCGGTCACCGAGCTCGACCAGTCCGGCACGACCCAGTACCGGCTGACGGCCGCGAAGCTGGTCCATTACGAAGATACCGAAAGCAGCGACCTGACCGATCCGGCCATGCGCGCGTTCCAGCCCGGCAAGCCGGTCGTGACGACCACCGCGAAGCGCGGCACCGTCAACGGCGACGTGTCGATCGTCGACTTGTACGACGACGCGCGCATCCTGCGCGCGGCCGGCGGCGGCGATCCGCAGATGCAGGCCGATTCCCAGCATTTCCGGATCTTCGTCAATGACGATGTGATCCAGACCGAAAAGCCGGTTAAACTTCAGCGCGGCCTGTCGCTCGTCAACGCGACCGACGGCATGAAGTACAACAACGTCACCCGGGTCATCGAGCTTTACGGCAACGTGCGCGGCACGATCGCCGCGGCGGACACGTCCGGCGGCTCGAAAGGTCAACCCAAGTGACGCATCCCTCACGTGACTGCATGAACGAACCGTTCCCTCGACAGATTTCCGGCGGCGCTGCGCGCGCCGTCCGCGCCGCGCTCGCCGCGACGCTCGTGGCGCTCCCGCTCGTCGGGCTGGCGCCGCTCGCCCATGCCGAGAAGGCCGACCAGAACAAGCCGATCAACGTCGAGGCCGACAACCTGACCTATGACGATCTGAAGCAGGTCACGGTCGCGACCGGCAACGTCGTGATCACGAAGGGCACGATCATCATCAAGGGCGATCGCGTCGAAGTGCGCCAGGACCCGGAAGGCTATCAGTACGCGACGTCGTTCGGCAGCGGCAAGAAGCACGCGACGTTCCGCCAGAAGCGCGAAGGCCTCGACGAGTACATCGACGGCGACGCCGAGCGCATCGACTACGACGGCAAGCAGGACCTGACCACGCTGACCACCGCCGCGACCGTGCGCCGCCTGCAGGGCACGTCGACGGTCGCCGACACCGTGCACGGCAGCGTGATCACGTACGACGGCCAGCGCGACTTCTACACCGCGAAGGGCGGCAAGGACGTCGCCGCGCCGGGCAACCCGAACGGCCGCGTGCGCGCGATGCTGTCGCCGAAGAACGGCGGCCCCGCGCCGCTGAACGGGGCGCCGGCCAAGCTGTCGCCGTCGACCACGATCCAGGGAGCGCCGGGCCAATGAACGCGCTCCCCAACCGCCAGCCGGCCGGCACCACGAGCTCGCTCGTCGTCCGCAACCTGAAGAAGCGCTACGGCTCGCGCACGGTCGTCAAGGACGTGTCGCTCGACGTGAAGAGCGGCGAGGTCGTCGGCCTGCTCGGCCCGAACGGCGCCGGCAAGACCACGTCGTTCTACATGATCGTCGGCCTCGTGCCGACGGACGCGGGCGAAATCTCGCTGAACGGCAGCTCGATCGGCCTGCTGCCGATCCACAAGCGCGCGTCGCTCGGCCTGTCGTACCTGCCGCAGGAAGCGTCCGTGTTCCGCAAGCTGACCGTCGAGGAAAACATCCGCGCGGTGCTCGAGCTGCAGCACGGCGAAGACGGCAAGCGGCTGTCGAAGGATGCGATCTCGGCGCGCACCGAAGCGCTGCTCGACGAGCTGCAGATCGGCCACCTGCGCGAGAACCCCGCGCTGTCGCTGTCGGGCGGCGAACGGCGCCGCGTCGAAATCGCGCGCGCGCTCGCGACCAACCCGAGCTTCATCCTGCTCGACGAACCGTTCGCCGGCGTCGACCCGATCGCCGTGCTCGAGATCCAGAAGATCGTCAAGTTCCTGAAACAGCGCAACATCGGCGTGCTGATCACGGACCACAACGTCCGCGAAACGCTCGGCATCTGCGACCACGCTTACATCATCAGCGACGGTTCGGTGCTGGCCGCCGGCGCGCCGAGCGAAATCATCGAAAACGAAAGCGTGCGCCGCGTGTACCTCGGCGAGCACTTCCGCATGTAACGTCCTCCTCGTGGCTGGCTGCACCCCGCCCGGCAGCGCCGCGCGGGGCTGCGCCCCGCTTTGCATCCACGCCCGCGGGCATGCCCGCGGCCGGGCGGCGCGCCACGCGTAATCGCGGATGGCTCAACGCGCCTGGGTCGTGGCAAACTGCCGGTATGACTCCCTCCTTGCCATGAAAGCCAGCCTTCAACTCCGCCTGTCGCAACATCTTGCGCTGACGCCCCAGCTGCAGCAGTCGATCCGGCTCCTGCAGTTGTCGACGCTCGAATTGCAGCAGGAAGTCGCGATGGCCGTCGCGCAGAACCCGCTGCTCGAGAACGACGACGAATGGATCGCGAGCCCGCTGCGCGTCGCCGCGGACGGATCGCTGATCGCGCAGACGCCACCCGCATCGAACACCGAACCCGCCGCGGCCAACGGCACCAGTACGTCCAGCGATCGCGCGGAACGCGACGAGCCGGCAGGCGCCGACGAATACGATGGCTATGCGTCCGGCGACGGCAACGACGGCCCGCAGTGGAATCTCGATGAATACGGCCGCTCGAGCGGCGCGTCCGACGACGACGATCTGCCGCCGCTGCAGGTGCAGGAAGCCGCGACGTCGCTGCGCGACCACCTGTCCGCGCAGTTGCGCGTCACGCAGGCCGGCCCGCGCGATCGCGCGCTCGTGATGTTCCTGATCGAATCGCTCGACGACGACGGCTACCTGACCGCCACGCTCGACGAAGTGCTCGCCGATCTGCCGCCCGAGCTGGAAATCGACTGCGACGAACTGAACGCGGCGCTCGCGCTGCTGCACAGCTTCGACCCGGCCGGCGTCGGCGCGCGCTCGGCCTCCGAATGCCTGAAGCTGCAGTTGCTGCGTCTCGATCCGTCCCCCACGCGCACGCTCGCGCTCGAGATCGTGTCGCAGCATCTCGAACTGCTCGCCGCACGCGACTTCACACGGTTGCGCAAGCACCTGAAGGCGACCGACGACGCGCTGCGCGACGCGCACGCGCTGATCCGCTCGCTGGAGCCGTTCCCCGGCGCCGCATACGGGAAGGCCGAGGCCGACTACGTCGTGCCCGACATCATCGTGAAGAAGGCCGGCCAGGGCTGGCTCGCGGAGCTCAATCCGGAGGTCGTGCCGCGCCTGCGGATCAACAACCTGTACGCGAACATCCTGCGCAACAGCCGCGGCGACCCGTCGGCCGGATCGTTGAAACAGCAGCTCCAGGAAGCGCGCTGGCTGATCAAGAACATCCAGCAGCGTTTCGACACGATCCTGCGTGTCGCGCAGGCTATTGTCGAGCGTCAGAAGAATTTCTTCGCGCACGGTGAAATTGCCATGCGCCCCTTGGTTTTGCGGGAAATAGCTGATACGCTGGGCCTACACGAGTCGACTGTCAGCCGTGTGACAACCGGGAAGTACATGCTGACCCCGTTCGGGACGCTTGAATTTAAGTACTTCTTCGGATCTCACGTCTCGACCGACACCGGTGGCGCCGCCTCGTCGACCGCCATCCGAGCCCTCATCAAGCAACTGATAGGAGCTGAAGACCCAAAATCGCCACTTTCGGACAGCCGCATTGCCGAGCTGCTGGCAGAACAGGGTTTCGTGGTCGCGCGCCGCACGGTTGCGAAATATCGCGAAGCCCTCAAGATCCCGGCAGTGAATCTGCGCAAGTCTCTTTAAGCCTGCTGCCTGCCCGGCGGCAGGCGTGTCCCGACCACCGCGCACACGGGGAACAGGCCGGGCGACCTGTCCGCGATACGCCGCCTTCGTGCGGCACGGGCAAGTCGACCGGAGCGCCGCCTCGATGCGGCCGGGTGGTCACTCGCTTGGAGAAGCACTATGAACCTGAAGATCAGTGGACATCATCTCGAAGTCACGCCTGCAATTCGCGAATACGTGATCACCAAGCTGGACCGGGTGCTACGGCATAGCGATCAGGTGATCGATGGCACTGTGATCCTCTCGGTCGACAACCACAAGGAAAAGGACAAGCAGCAGCGCGCGGAAATCAACCTGCACCTGAAGGGCAAGGACATCTTCGTCGAAAGCGCGAACGGCAACCTGTACGCCGCGATCGATCTGCTGATCGACAAGCTGGATCGCCAGGTCGTCAAGCACATGGAGCGCCTGCAAACGCACGCGCACGACCCGATCAAGCTTCAACCGTCGATCGACCAGATCGAACTGCCGCCGCAGTAATCGTCACCGCAACACGCACGCCGCCCGGTTCGCCGGGCGTTTTTTTTTGCCACTCCGAGCGCAGGTGCAACCGGTCCGACCGTGCTGCGCCACGCGCGCGGCTGTGCTCTATAATGTCCCGGTTATCGCCGGGGGGTGTTGGATGCGGTAGCGGCGTTGCAGGTTGCCATGCCACATGCCTTGATATCGCCGAACATGGAAAATCAGTCCGCCGCCGCAAGGAGACCCCAGGCCGCCCAATCGCCTGCCAACATGAATCGCCTAGCCAAAATCCTGCCCATAGAGAACGTCGTCATCGACCTCTCGGTCACCAGCAAGAAACGCGTCTTCGAACAAGCCGGGCTGATGTTCGAGAATCAGAACGGCATCGGCCGCAGCACCGTCACGGACAACCTGTTCGCGCGCGAGCGCCTCGGTTCGACCGGGCTCGGCGAAGGTGTCGCGATTCCGCACGGCCGCATCAAGGGCCTCAAGCATCCGCTCGCCGCGTTCGTCCGCCTCGCCGATGCGATTCCGTTCGAAGCGCCCGACGGCCAGCCGGTCAGCCTCCTGATCTTCCTGCTCGTCCCCGAGCAAGCCACGCAGCAGCACCTCGAGATCCTGTCGGAGATCGCGCAACTGCTGTCCGATCGCGACGCGCGCGAGCGTCTGCACAACGAAACGGATATCGCCGAGTTGCATCGCCTGCTCACTCAGTGGCAACCTTGAGTTGTTCCGGGCGGAATATTTCCCCGTACGAGGCGGCGCATGCCGCCGTCCAGGGCCGCCCGGCGCCGGCCCGGCATGGCGACGTCCGTCGCCGCGCGTCCGCACCGGCCCATTGGAGTGACGAGAGTCATGGATACGTCCAGCATCAACGCCCAGAGCATCTTCGACGACAACGCAGCCACGCTGAAACTGAGCTGGCTGACGGGGCATGAAGGCTGGGAACGCGGCTTTTCGGCCGACACGGTCGGCAACGCGACATCGAGCGCCGACCTCGTCGGCCACCTGAACCTGATCCACCCGAACCGGATCCAGGTGCTCGGCGAAGCCGAAATCGACTACTACCAGCGCCAGACCGACGAAGACCGCTCGCGCCACATGGCCGAGCTGATCGCGCTCGAGCCGCCGTTCCTCGTCGTCGCCGGCGGCGCGGCGGCGCCGCCCGAACTGGTGCTACGCTGCACGCGCTCGTCCACGCCGCTGTTCACGACGCCGATGTCGGCCGCCGCGGTGATCGACAGCCTGCGGCTCTACATGTCGCGCATCCTCGCGCCGCGCGCGACGCTGCACGGCGTGTTCCTCGACATCCTCGGGATGGGCGTGCTGCTGACCGGCGATTCGGGCCTCGGCAAGAGCGAGCTCGGCCTCGAGCTGATCAGCCGCGGCCACGGCCTCGTCGCCGACGACGCGGTCGATTTCGTCCGTCTTGGCCCCGATTTCGTCGAAGGGCGCTGCCCGCCGCTGCTGCAGAACCTGCTCGAAGTGCGCGGCCTCGGCCTGCTCGACATCAAGACGATCTTCGGTGAAACCGCGGTGCGGCGGAAAATGAAGCTGAAGCTGATCGTCCAGCTCGTGCGGCGCCCCGACGGCGAATTCCAGCGCCTGCCGCTCGAAAGCCAGACCGTCGACGTGCTCGGCTTGCCGATCAGCAAGGTCACGATCCAGGTCGCGGCCGGCCGCAACCTCGCGGTGCTCGTCGAGGCGGCCGTCCGGAACACGATCCTGCAGTTGCGCGGAATCGACACGTTGCGCGATTTCATGGATCGGCAACGACTCGCGATGCAAGATCCCGACAGTCAGTTCCCCGGCAAACTGGTGTAACCCGCACGCGCCGGCCGCGCAACGCCGACGCGTCGAGCCGGTGCTATGATGAAACGTCAGGATTCTCTGCTCCCATGCGCATCGTCCTCATCACCGGCATCTCCGGCTCAGGCAAGTCCGTCGCGCTGAACGCGCTCGAGGACGCAGGCTATTACTGCGTCGACAACCTGCCGCCGCACGTGCTCCCCGAACTCGCCCGCTACCTTGCGCAGGACGGCCAGCGCCGGCTCGCGGTCGCGATCGACGCGCGCTCGAGCGCGTCGCTCGATGAAATGCCCGGCCTGATCCGCGAGCTGTCCCGCGAGCACGACGTGCGCGTGCTGTTCCTCAACGCCAGCACGCAGGCGCTGATCCAGCGCTTCTCCGAAACGCGTCGCCGCCATCCGCTGTCCGGCTCGCGGTCGCACGATGCCGACGTCGGCCTGCTGTCGTCGCTCGAGGAAGCGATCGAGCGCGAGCGCGAGCTCGTCGCGCCGCTCGCCGAATTCGGCCATCAGATCGATACCAGCACGCTGCGCGCGAACGCGCTGCGCACCTGGGTCAAGCGCTTCATCGAGCAAAAGAACAACGACCTGATGGTGATGTTCGAATCGTTCGGCTTCAAGCGCGGCGTGCCGCTCGACGCCGACCTGATGTTCGACGTGCGCGCGCTGCCGAATCCGTACTACGACCACGAGTTGCGCCCGCTCACCGGGCTCGATCAGCCGGTCATCGCCTTTCTCGACGCACTGCCGATCGTCCACCAGATGATCGACGACATCCATGCGTTCCTGATGAAATGGCTGCCGCACTTCCGCGATGACAACCGCAGCTACCTGACCGTCGCCATCGGCTGCACGGGCGGCCAGCATCGCTCGGTGTTCATCGCGGAAACGCTCGCCGCGCGCCTGGCGCGCGAGGCGAACGTGATCGTGCGGCATCGTGACGCGCCAGTGGATGTCGACGCGTCGTCGCGGCTCGTCTCCGAGGTCGACCGACCCTAGCGACACCCGCCCCCACGCCCGCGCGCCATGTCCTCCCTATCGACCACCCTGATCGACCTGCCGCTGTTTCCGCTGCACACGGTGCTGTTTCCGGGAGGGCTGCTCCCGCTCAAGGTGTTCGAGGCGCGCTATCTCGACATGTCGCGCGCCTGCCTGCGCGACGACGCACCGTTCGGCGTGTGCCTGCTCAAGAGCGGGCCCGAAGTCGCGCAGGACGGCGCGGTGTCGGTGCCCGAGACCATCGGCTGCATGGCGCGCATCACCGAGTGCGATACCGGCGAATTCGGGATGCTGTATCTGCAGGCGGTCGGCACGCAGCGTTTCGAGCTGCTGTCGTATCGCGTCGAAGGCAACGGGCTGCTGGTCGGCATCGCGGAGCCGCTGCCCGACGACATCCCGCTCGAAGGCGAACAGGCGCTCGCGCAGTTCGGCTCGTGCGCCGAGGTGCTCGAGCGCATCATCGACGCGCTGAAGAAATCCGATCCGCAGAAAATGCCGTTCGGCGAACCGTTCCGCCTCGACGATCCGAGCTGGGTATCGAATCGCCTCGCGGAACTGCTGCCGCTCGACCTGCGCGCGCGGCAGAAGCTGATGGAGTTTCCGGACGTCGGCGCGCGCATCGACGCCGTGCACCACGTGCTCGACCGGCACGGCTGGCTGTAGCGCCCGCGCCCGCTCCGTCGCGCATCACGCGTCGCGCGTCGCGCCCGCCCGAAAACCTCTCCTGCGCGCGGCACCCAGCGCCTTCCCGCACGCGGCCCGCGCCGCGCCCTTCCCGTTCGTTACAGCAGCGGCCCGCTCAGCGCGTCGAGCAGCTTGCGCACGGGCGCCGGCACGCCGTACGCGTCGAGCCGGCTCAGCGGCACCCACGCGGTGTCCGCGTCCCGCGCCTGCGACGGCAGGCCGCCGCCGTCCGCCACATCGCTCAGCCGCGGCTCGATCTCGAGCCGGAAATGCGTGAACGTGTGCGTGAGCGGCGCGAGCGGCACCGTGCCGCCGCCGCCGAAGCCGCGCGCGAGATCGGCCAGCGCGGCATCGCCGTCCGCTTGCGGCAGGCTCCACAGACCGCCCCAGATGCCGGTCGGCGGCCGTCGCTCCAGCAGCACGGCGTCGCCGTCGCGCAGCACGAGCATCCAGGTCTTGCGCGTCGGCACGGCCTTCTTCGGCCGCGCGGCCGGCAGTTCGCGCTGGCGGCCGGTCGATTGCGCGACGCAGTCGCCCGCGAACGGGCAGCGCGCGCAGTCGGGCTTGCCGCGCACGCACAGCGTCGCGCCCAGATCCATCAGCCCCTGCGTATACGCGCTCACGTCGGCCGCGTTCGCGGCATCGGGCAGCAGCGATTCGGCGAGCGCCCACATGTCGTTCTCGACACGCTTCTCGCCCGGAAAGCCCTCGACGCCGAATACCCGCGCGAGCACGCGCTTCACGTTGCCGTCGAGGATCGTCGCGCGCGCGCCGTATGCAAACGACGCGATCGCGGCGGCCGTCGAGCGGCCGATGCCGGGCAGTTCGGCCAGCGCGTCGGGCGTCGCCGGAAACGCGCCGCCGTGCTCGGCGACGACGACCTGCGCGCAGCGGTGGAGGTTGCGCGCGCGCGAGTAGTAGCCGAGCCCCGCCCACAGCGCCATCACGTCGTCGCTCGGCGCGGCCGCGAGCGCGGCGACGTCGGGGTAGCGGTCGAGAAAGCGCGTGTAATACGGAATGACGGTCGACACCTGGGTCTGCTGCAGCATGATTTCCGACAGCCAGATCCGGTACGGATCGCGGGTGTTCTGCCATGGCAGGTCATGGCGACCATGCTCGCGCTGCCACGCGACGAGACGCGTGGCGAACGTGCGGTGCAGCGGCGTGACGGGGAACGGAGCGGGGGCGATGCGGGGCGGCTTCAAGTTATCTGATCGTGGAAAAGGGTTTCAACGCTGGCACGTCGGGCAGAAATAGGTCGACCGCTGGCCCTGCACGATCTGGCGAACCGACGTGCCGCAGACGCGGCACGGCTGGCCCGCACGATCATAGACGAAGCAGTCGAGCTGGAAGTAGCCGCTTTCGCCGTTGCTGCCGACGAAGTCGCGCAACGTGCTGCCGCCGCGCTCGATCGCGTCGGCGAGCGTCGCGCGCACCGCGTCGGCCAGCCGCTCGTAGCGCGCCAGCGAAACCTTGCCGGCGGCCGTCGTCGGCCGGATGCCGGCGCGAAACAGGCTCTCCGACGCATAGATGTTCCCGACGCCGACGACCATGTCGCCCGCGAGCAGCGCCTGCTTGACCGATACCGTGCGGCCGCGCGTGCGCGCGTGCAGCAGCGCGCCGGTGAACGCCGGCGAGAACGGCTCGACGCCGAGGCTCGCGAGGAGCGGATGCGCATGCACGTCGCCTGCTTCGCGCGGGTGCCACAACACGGCGCCGAAACGGCGCGGATCGCGAAACCGCAGCACGAACTCGTCGAAGATCCAGTCGATGTGGTCGTGCTTCGCGGCGACCGGCACGCCGGCCGCGGGCAGCACACGCAGCGTGCCGGTCATCCCGAGATGGACGATGAACCAGCCGGCATCGACTTCGAACAGCAGGTACTTGCCGCGGCGCTCGACAGCGAGCACCTCGCGCGCGCGCAACTGCTCGGCGAGCCCCGCCGGCACGGGCCAGCGCAACATCGCGGTACGGACGTCGACACGCTCGACGCGGCGGCCCGCGACAAAGGGCTCGATGCCCCGGCGCGTGACTTCGACTTCTGGCAACTCTGGCATGTTTTGCGGGTCTGAGGCTACGGTCTGCTTGCATGGGGAACGCGCATGCGCCGCCGCGCGAGCGGCCGCTCTCGCGACTCCCCCGAATGAAACACGGGAATGCCCGAAATCGCCCGCCCGGCAGCACGCGAGGCGCGCGATTTCGGGCATTCGCATGGGGATTCCACAGGCACGCGGACCCTATCACGATCGTGCGTGTATTGTAGCGAGCGCGTTACAATCGGTTGAAACATCGAACGGATTTCCATGACTCTGCCCTCGAAGCTGCTTCAGAAGCGCCCCGCCGCCGTGCGCGGCGCGCGCGCCTTCCCGGTCCGTCGTGCACTCGGCGCCGCGCTGTTTGCCGCCTGGACCCTCACCGCCTTCCCGGCCCACGCGCAGGATCCGGCATCGGACGACGCGCAGCCGCAGGGTGCGTTCGAGCACGTGATGCCGGACGAGCAGAAGAATCTCCCCGGCGTGCCGCTGACGAGCCAGATCGTCTACCAGGTGCTCGCCGCCGAGGTCGCGCTCCAGCGCAACCAGCCGGCGCCGGCCTACCAGACGTACCTCGCGCTTGCCCGCGACACGCGCGATCCGCGCATGGCGCAGCGCGCGACCGAAATCGCGCTCGGCGCGCAGAGCCCGGCCGACGCGCTGTCCGCCGCGAATCTGTGGCGTCAGTACGCGCCGGATTCGAACCGCGCGTCGCAGGTCGACGCCGCGCTGCTGGTGCTCGCCGGCAAGCCGGCCGACGCGCAGCCGATGCTCGCGCGCGAGCTGGCCCGCGCGACCGGCGAGACGCGCGGTCCGGCGATCCTCGCGCTGCAGGCGCTGCTCGTGCGCGGCCCCGACCGCGTCGGCGGCCTCGCGGTGCTGAAGGACATGCTGAAGAACGACCTGAGCCGCCCCGAGGCGCAGCTCGCGATCGCACGCCAGCAGCTCGCGGTCGACGACAAGGACGGCGCCGCGCAGTCGCTGAAGCAGGCGCTGCAGATCCGTCCCGACTACCTGCCGGCCGCGCTGATGCTGTCGCAGATGGGGCCGGCGGAACGCGCGGCGGGCATCGCGTCGTTCGAGAAGTATGTTCAGCAGAATCCGAAGTCGCGCGACGCACGGCTCGCGCTGTCGCAGCTCTATCTCGCCGACGACCGCCTCGACGACGCGCAGAAGCAGTTCGAGACGATGCGCAAGCTCGACGCGAAGGATCCGACGCCGCTGATGGCGCTCGCGCTGATCAAGATCCAGCAGAAGAAACTCGACGAGGCGACCGGCTACCTGAAGCAGTACGTGCAGCTCGGCGACAAGCAGCCGAACCTCGACGTCGGCCAGGGCTACATCTACCTCGCGCAGATCGCGATCGACCAGAACAACGACGCGCAGGCGTCGCAATGGCTCGACAAGGTCGACCAGACGAGCCAGCATTACCTGCCCGCGCAGATCACGCGCGCGCAACTGCTGCAGAAACAGGGCAAGACCGACGAGGCGCGCAAGGTGCTCGACAACCTGCCGATCACGGATCCGCGCGACGCGGCCGTGGTGGCGCGCACCGATGCGTCGATCCTGTTCACCGCGAAGCGCTATCCGGAAGCGGAAGCGCGGCTCGGACAGGCCGTCCAGGACTTCCCGGACGATCCCGACCTGCGCTACGACTACGCGATGGCGGCCGAAAAGACGGGCCACTACGCGACGATGGAAAAGCAGTTGCGCGAGCTGATCCGTACGCAGCCCGACAACCCGCAGGCCTACAACGCGCTCGGCTATTCGCTCGCCGACCGCAACCAGCGCCTGCCCGAGGCCAGCAAGCTGATCGACAAGGCGATGTCGCTCGCGCCGAACGACGCATACATCATGGACAGCCTCGGCTGGGTGAAGTACCGGATGGGCGACACGGCCGGCGCGACGAAGGTGCTGCAGCGCGCATACGAACTGCAGCCGAACGCCGAAATCGGCGCGCATCTCGGCGAAGTGCTGTGGAAGAGCGGCGCGCAGGACGACGCGCGCAACGCGTGGCGCGCCGCGCGGAAGCTCGAACCCGACAACGAAACGCTCGTGCAGACGCTGAAACGCCTGCAGATCAACGACCTTTGATGCGGATGTTCCCGATGTTTTCCCTGCCCTCGCGCGCGCAGCGCACGCTGGCCGCGGCCGGCGCGGCGCTCGCGCTCGCCGGCTGCGCGAGCACGCCGCCGTCGGCCAACGCGCCGACGGGCGCCGTGCTGCAGACGGCGGCGACCCATGCGTACCACGGCCGCTTCGCGGTGCGGTACGACGATCGTCTCGGCAACCCGCAGAACGTGTACGGCAACTTCGACTGGCAAGAGCACGGCGACGACGTGTCGCTCGAACTGCGCAGCCCGCTCGGCCAGACGCTCGCGGTCGTGAAATCGACGCCGCGCGCGGCGTCGCTCGAATTGCCGAACCGCCCGACCCAATATGCGCCCGACGTCGGCGACCTGATGCAGAAAGCGCTCGGCTTCGAGCTGCCGCTCGCGGGCCTGCGCTACTGGCTGCTGCCCACCGCCGCCCCGGCGACGCCCGCGGAAACGGTGCGCGACCCGGCCGACGGCACGCGCATCAAGCAGCTCCGCCAGGACGGCTGGACGATCGACTACCTTGCCTACGCGGATGCCCCGGCCACGGGCGTCAAACGCGTCAACCTCGTGCGCGCGACGCCGCCGCTCGACATCAAGCTCGTGCTCGATCAGTGAGCACGCGCGCTTAAGCCTCGATACCCGCATGACCGATTCGACCCGCTCGCTGCGCAACTGCCTGGCGCCCGCGAAACTCAACCTGTTCCTGCACATCACCGGCCGCCGTCCGAACGGCTATCACGATCTGCAGAGCGTATTCCAGCTGCTGAACTGGGGCGACACGCTGCACTTCACGCGCCGCGACGACGGCCGCGTCGCACGCGTCACCGACGTGCCCGGCGTGCCCGAGGAAAGCGATCTCGTCGTGCGCGCGGCCAATCTGCTGAAAGCGCATACGGGCGCGGCGCACGGCGTCGACATCGAGATCGACAAGATCCTGCCGATGGGCGCCGGCCTCGGCGGCGGCAGCTCCGACGCGGCGACGACGCTGCTCGCGCTGAACCGCCTGTGGCAACTGGATCTGCCGCGCGCGGAACTCCAGTCGCTCGCGGTCAAACTCGGCGCCGACGTCCCGTTTTTTATTTTCGGAAAAAATGCGTTCGCGGAGGGTATCGGAGAAGAATTAGCTGAGGTAGAATTGCCGACTCGCTGGTTCCTGGTTGTGACGCCACGCGTTCATGTCCCGACCGCTGAAATATTTTCAGATGAGTTGTTGACAAGAGATACGAAGCCCGTCACAATTGCTGACTTTCTTGCACAGCAAACCAGCGTTGCGGGATGGCCAGATAGCTTCGGCCGGAACGATATGCAGGAAGTTGTAACAAGGAAGTACGCGGAAGTTGCGCAGGTGGTCAAATGGTTGTATGATGTGACCCCCGCGAGGATGACCGGCTCCGGAGCAAGCGTGTTTGCAGCGTTTCACAGCAAGCACGAGGCAGAAGCGGCGAAAGCCAAACTGCCCGCCAGTTGGAATGGCGCAGTTGCCGAGAGCCTGAACGAGCATCCGCTCTTCGCTTTCGCGTCATGAAGTTTTACTTTGCCGAACGGCCTACACGAGTTCGGTGAAGTTATCAGTTAAGTGTAGGGGAGTCGCCAAGTTGGTCAAGGCACCGGATTTTGATTCCGGCATGCGAGGGTTCGAGTCCTTCCTCCCCTGCCAAAAATTTTCCCGCATTTCCCGCCCAAGCCTGAAGCAGGTGCACGATGAGCAGCCACAGCCATGATGGCCTGATGGTCTTTACTGGCAACGCGAATCCCGCGCTCGCCCAGGAAGTCGTCAGTATCCTTGGTATTCCCCTCGGCAAAGCAATGGTCAGCCGTTTCTCCGACGGCGAGATCCAGGTCGAGATCCAGGAAAACGTGCGCGGCAAGGATGTCTTCGTCCTGCAATCCACGTGCGCACCGGCGAACGACAACCTGATGGAACTGATGATCATGGTCGATGCGCTCAAGCGCGCATCCGCCGGCCGGATCACCGCTGCCATCCCCTACTTCGGCTACGCCCGTCAGGATCGCCGCCCGCGTTCGGCGCGCGTCGCGATCTCGGCGAAGGTCGTCGCGAACATGCTGGAAATCGCCGGCGTCGAGCGGATCATCACGATGGATCTGCACGCCGACCAGATTCAAGGCTTCTTCGACATCCCGGTCGACAACATCTACGCGACGCCGATCCTGCTGGGCGACCTGCGCAAGCAGAACTACTCGGATCTGCTCGTCGTGTCGCCGGACGTCGGCGGCGTGGTGCGTGCCCGGGCGCTCGCGAAGCAGCTCAACTGCGATCTCGCGATCATCGACAAGCGTCGCCCGAAGGCGAACGTCGCCGAAGTGATGAACATCATCGGTGAAGTCGAAGGCCGCACCTGCGTGATCATGGACGACATGGTCGATACGGCCGGCACGCTCTGCAAGGCCGCGCAAGTGCTGAAGGACCGCGGTGCGAAGCAGGTGTTCGCCTACGCGACGCACCCGGTGCTGTCGGGTGGCGCCGCGGACCGCATCGCCGCATCGGCACTCGACGAGCTGGTCGTCACCGATACGATCCCGCTGTCGGCCGAATCGCTGGCGTGCTCGAAGATCCGCTCGCTGACGAGCGCGAGCCTGCTGGCCGAGACGTTCTCGCGGATTCGCCGTGGCGATTCGGTGATGTCGCTGTTCGCGGAATCCTGATCGCGAATCGACGCAACAAAGCATGCGCGAAAAGCGAAGCGGCAACGCTTCGCTTTTTGCACAATCGGACGGGATAGACGAAACCCCGGCCGTTTCATCGGGGGCCGCCATTTGATGGCCCCGTTTTACTGCCTGGTCGCGGGCAGCCATTGGAGAATCACATGAAAGTCGTCGCTTTCGAGCGCCAACAGCAAGGTACGGGTGCGAGCCGCCGCCTGCGCAACGCCGGTAAGACCACGGGTATCGTTTACGGTGGCGAAGCCGCCCCGCAAAAGATCGAACTCGATCACAACGCCCTGTGGCACGCCCTGAAGAAGGAAGCTTTCCACTCGTCGATCCTCGATCTCGAAGTGGCCGGCCAGTCGCAACAGGTTCTGCTGCGCGACGTGCAATACCACCCGTTCAAGCAACTGGTGCTGCACGTGGACTTCCAGCGCGTCGACGCGAAGAAGAAGCTGCACACGAAGGTGCCGCTGCACTTCCTGAACGCTGAAGTCAGCCCGGCCGTCAAGCTGTCGAGCGCGGTCGTTTCGCACGTCGCGACGGAAATCGAAGTCGAGTGCCTGCCGGCTGCCCTGCCGGAGTTCCTCGAAGTCGACCTGTCGAAGATCGAAGCCGGTCAGTCGCTGCACGCGAAGGACATCGCACTGCCGAAGGGCGTGACGCTGGTCGCGCACGTCGACGCGGAAAACCCGGTTGTCGCGTCGGCGACGATCCCGGCTGGTGCCGTGTCGGACGCAGCAGAAGGCGAAACGCCGGCTGCCTGAGCGGCTGCCTGCGCCCCATCGATCCGTTTCGCGAAACGGTCGACGCAACCCGCCGCGGCTTGCCCGGCGGGTTTTTCTTTTTCTGCGCCCAGGCGGCCGCCGCCGCCTTCGAAACGTCATGATCAAACTGATCGTCGGCCTCGGCAATCCCGGGGCGGAATACACCGCGACGCGCCACAACGCCGGTTTCTGGCTGGTCGACCAGCTCGCCCGCGAAGCCGGCACGACGCTGCGCGACGAACGCCGCTTCCACGGCTTCTACGCGAAAGCGCGCCTGCACGGCGAGGAAGTCCATCTGCTCGAGCCGCAGACCTACATGAACCGCTCCGGCCAGTCGGTCGTCGCGCTCGCGCAATTCTTCAAGATCCTGCCCGACCAGATCCTCGTCGCGCACGACGAGCTCGATCTGCCGCCCGGCACCGTGAAGCTGAAGCTCGGCGGCGGCAGCGGCGGCCACAACGGGCTGAAGGACATCACCGCGCATCTGTCGTCGCAGCAATACTGGCGGCTGCGGATCGGCATCGGCCATCCGCGCGACCTGATTCCGGAAAGTGCGCGCGCCGGCGCGAAGCCCGACGTCGCGAACTTCGTGCTGAAGCCGCCGCGCCGCGAGGAACAGGACGTGATCGACGCATCGATCGAACGCGCGCTCGCCGTGATGCCGATGGTCGTCAAGGGCGAACTCGACCGCGCGACGATGCAACTGCATCGCAACTGATCGCCCGTCGCAGCGGCCCGGTGCATCGGCCGTCGGGCGCAACCCGGTGGCCTCGCCCGCCCCACCGCGACGCGCACATGCGGTAATCTGGACGTTTTTGCCCGACAGGAGCCAAGCGGTGAGCCGTTACTGGAGCGACGTCGTTCAGCAACTCGTGCCTTACGTGCCGGGCGAACAGCCCGCGCTCGCGCACCCCGTCAAGCTGAACACCAACGAGAATCCCTATCCGCCGTCGCCGCGCGTCGTCGCGGCGATCGCACGCGAACTCGGCGACACCGGCGACACGCTGCGCCGCTATCCGGACCCGGTCGCGCGCGCGCTGCGCGAGACGGTCGCGGCCCATCACCGCATCCAGCCCGGGCAGGTGTTCGTCGGCAACGGCTCCGACGAGGTGCTCGCGCATGCGTTCCAGGCGCTGCTCAAGCACGACCGGCCGCTGCGCTTTCCCGACATCACGTACAGCTTCTACCCGACCTACGCGCGCCTGTACGGCGTCGAGACCACGGTCGTGCCGCTCGCGGACGATTTCTCGATCCGCGTCGACGACTATCTCGACGACGCCGGCGGCGTGCTGTTTCCGAACCCGAATGCGCCGACCGGGCGCGCGCTGCCGCTCGCGGACGTCGAGCGGATCGCGGCCGCGAATCCGTCGTCGGTCGTCGTGATCGACGAAGCGTACGTCGATTTCGGCGCGCAGTCGGCGATTACGCTGATCGACCGTCATCCGAACCTGCTCGTCGTGCATACGACGTCGAAGGCGCGCTCGCTCGCGGGCATGCGCGTCGGCTTCGCGTTCGGCGATGCGGCGCTGATCGACGCGCTGAACCGCGTGAAGGACAGCTTCAACTCGTACCCGCTCGACCGGCTCGCGCAAGTTGCCGCACAGGCCGCGTATGAAGACACCGATCATTTCAACGCCACCTGCCGGCGCGTGATCGACAGCCGCGCGCGGCTCACGCAGGCACTCGGCGCACTCGGCTTCGAGATCGTGCCGTCGGCCGCGAATTTCGTGTTCGCGCGCCATCCCGCGCACGATGCGGGCACGATCGCGGCGAAGCTGAAGGAACGGGAAATTTTCGTGCGGCACTTCCGGCTGCCGCGGATCGACCAGCACTTGCGCATCACCGTCGGCACCGATGCCGAATGCGATGCACTCGTCGCGGCGTTGCGCGAACTGCTGGCCTGACAGGGAAAGATCGGCGCCGGGCGGCGCCGATCCGACAGCGCGGCGCGCGGGCCAATCGAGGCGCGCGCGTCAGCGCAGAATCACGATGCGTCGTCGCCCTTCACGGCGATCAACGCGTGATACTTCTCCATCAATTGCGCGTGCGATTCGTCATGCTGCGGATCGCGCGGAATGCATTCGACCGGACACACCTGCTGGCACTGCGGTTCGTCGAAATGGCCGACGCACTCGGTGCACTTGTTCGGGTCGATCACGTAGATGTCCGGGCCCATCGAAATCGCGCCGTTCGGGCACTCGGGCTCGCACACGTCGCAATTGATGCACTCGTCGGTAATCATCAAAGCCATACTGATCTCACTTCTTCAGGCCGTCGGCCGGCCTCGCAACGAAACCGGCCGACGCCGCGTCACGCGGCGGGGCCTCCCATCGCGGCGACTTTCTCGGTCAACCATTTCTCGACGGACGGAAACACGAATTTGCTGACATCGCCGCCCAATTGCGCGATTTCACGCACGATCGTTCCCGAGATGAACTGGTACTGGTCGGACGGCGTCATGAACATCGTCTCGACGTCGGGCAGCAGATAGCGGTTCATCCCTGCCATCTGGAACTCATACTCGAAATCGGACACGGCGCGCAGCCCGCGCACGATCACGCGCGCATTGTTGACGCGGACGAAATCCTTCAGGAGGCCTGTGAAACTCATCACCTTCACGTTCGGGTAATGGCCGAGCACCTCGTTCGCAATCGTCAGACGTTCTTCGAGCGAGAAAAACGGCTTTTTCGCGCGGCTGTCGGCAACGCCCACCACCAGCGTATCAAAAATGCTCGACGCGCGCCGCACGAGGTCTTCGTGCCCGCGCGTCAGCGGATCGAACGTACCGGGATACACGGCGACTACCATGTCGCTCCTCCTGTCATCACGCAAACGGGATGGCAGCCGTGCGATGCACGCGCCGCTGCCGAGATGGGCATGCGTCGCCTTTGCGGCGCGCCGCCTCGTATGGAACGCGCATTATTCATCATTTTCGCGCCGCAGCAAATGATAGTGAACCGCCCCCGCCTTGCCGCGCTTCACCACCTGCCAGCCAGCCAGCGCGTCGTGCGCGGCCGGATCGAGTTCCGCCCCCGTTTCGACGTACAGCGCGCCGTCCGCCGCGACGAGCGGCGCCGCCAGCGCGATCGCGCGCTCGAGCGCGGCCGGGTCGTCGAACGGCGGATCGAGGAACACGACGTCGAACGCGCCCGGCGTGAGCCCGGCCGCGAGCCGCAGCGCATCGGCTTCGGCGATCTCGACCGAACGGGCGCCGAGCTTGTCCTTGATCGCACGCAGCTGCTGCGCCGCGCGCGGATGGCGCTCGACCATCACGACGCTCGCCGCGCCGCGCGACGCGGCCTCGAAGCCGAGCGCGCCGGTGCCCGCGAACAGGTCGAGGCAGCGCCAGCCTTCGAGATCCTGGCCGAGCCAGTTGAACAGCGTCTCGCGTACGCGATCGGGCGTCGGGCGCAGGCCGTCGAGATCGAGCACCGCGAGCGGCGTGCGTTTCCAGTCGCCGCCGATGATGCGGATCGTGTGCGGCTTGCCGCGGCCGGAAGGGGCCGCTGAGCGGCCGGAAGAGGAACGGGACATTCGGGAATATCGACAACGGAGGGACCGGACGCGCGCAGCCGCGCGCCGCCAAACAGGCGCACGTTACCACAGCGGCGACGCGCGCTGACGCGAGCGCCACGCCGCACTGATAAAATGCACGGTTTCGGCCGCCGAGCGCCGCGCCCACGCGAACGCAGAACGGCCCGTCCGGCGCCCCCGCCCCCGGCGGCGGCCCGCCCTCTTCCCGACGCCAGACCATGTTCAGTTTCTTCAAACGATTCAAGAAAACGCAGGAGCCCGATCCGGCGGAATCGCAGTCGGCCGACGCGCAGCAAGCGGACGAAGCGTCCGACGCCGACGCGCCCGCGCTCGACGCGCCACCCGCGGCCGAGCCGCCGCAGGCGAGCGCCCAACCGGCCGCGCCGGCCGTCGTGATGACGGTCACGCCGACCAACGATGGCCGCGACGAAGTCGTCGAGACGGTCGAGATCGTCCCGCCGCCGCAGCAGGACGCCTCCGCGAAGAAGTCGTGGCTCGCGCGCCTGAAAACGGGGCTCGCGAAGACGGGCTCGAGCATCACCGGCGTCTTCGTCAACACGAAGATCGACGAAGACCTGTACGAGGAGCTCGAAACCGCGCTGCTGATGTCCGACGCGGGCGTCGACGCAACCGAATACCTGCTCGGCGCGCTGCGCGAGAAGGTGCGCGCGGGCCGGCTGACCGATCCGCAGCAGGTGAAGGATGCGCTGCACGACCTGCTCGTCGAGCTGCTGGCGCCGCTCGAGAAATCGCTGATGCTCGGCCGCGCGCAGCCGCTCGTGATGATGATCGCCGGCGTGAACGGCGCGGGCAAGACGACCAGCATCGGCAAGCTCGCGAAGCATCTGCAGAGCTTCGACCAGTCGGTGCTGCTGGCCGCCGGCGACACGTTCCGCGCGGCCGCGCGCGAACAGCTGGCGGTCTGGGGCGAGCGCAACAACGTGACGGTCGTGCAGCAGGAAAGCGGCGATCCGGCCGCGGTGATCTTCGACGCGGTCAGCGCCGCGCGCGCGCGCAAGATCGACGTGATGATGGCCGACACGGCCGGCCGCCTGCCGACGCAGCTGCACCTGATGGAAGAGCTGAAGAAGGTGAAGCGCGTGATCGCGAAGGCGCACGACGGCGCGCCGCACGAGGTGCTGCTGGTGATCGACGCGAACACGGGCCAGAACGCGCTCACGCAGGTGAAGGCGTTCGACGACGCGCTGGGCCTGACCGGCCTGATCGTCACGAAGCTCGACGGTACCGCGAAGGGCGGGATTCTCGCCGCGATCGCGCGGCAACGGCCGGTGCCCGTCTACTTCATCGGCGTCGGCGAGAAGGTCGAGGACCTGCAGCCGTTCAGCGCGGTGGAATTCGCGGACGCGCTGCTCGGCTGACCGCCGCCGGCTCGCCTCGCACGGGGCGCCTTCGGGCGCCCTTTTTCATGCGGTCGCGCTCATTCCGCGTCGGGCTGCACACCCGGCTCGGCGGCCCTGAACGCATCGATCGTCGCCGCATGGTCGACGATTCGCTGGATCGTCGGGAAACGCGTCGTATCGATCGAGAAGCGGTTCGCGTTGAACACCTGCGGCACGAGGCACACGTCGGCGAGCGTCGGCGTGTCACCGAAGCACAGCTTGCCGGTGCGCGGATCGTTCGCGAGACGCGTCTCCAGCGTGTCGAAGCCCGCCTCGATCCAGTGCCGGTACCACGCGTTCTTTGCGTCCTCGGGCACCTTCAGCGTGTGCTTCAGGTACTTCAGCACGCGCAGGTTGTTGAGCGGATGAATCTCGCACGCGATCTGCAGCGCGATCGCGCGCACGTACGCGCGATCGACCGGCCGCTTCGGCAGCAGCGCGGGCTCGGGATGGGTTTCGTCGAGATATTCGATGATCGCGAGCGACTGCTGCAGCGTCGCGTCGCCGTCGATCAGCGTCGGCACGACCGCATCCGGATTCAGCGCGCGGTACGCGTCCTTCAGTTGCTCGCCGCCGTCGCGCAGCATGTGCACGGGCGCATAGTCGAACGGCAACTGCTTCAGGTTCAGGGCGATCCGCACGCGGTACGACGCGGAACTGCGGAAATAGCTGTAGAGCTTCATGGGATGTCTCGCTTTTGGTCGTATTCGGCCGGCGGCGGCACGGGCGCGGCGCAGCCGGTGCGCGCGGCGCCGGGAACCAGAGTGTAGCGCGGCGCGATGCGCGGCCGCGCCCGTGCGATACTCGGGGCATTCCTCACCGCTCACCGCGCGGCCCCACGCCGGCCGCCCGCCCCACGTTCCGATGACCGCTTCCCACGATCCCGCCGCCCCGTTCCCTTGCGCCCGCTTCATCAAGGAAATCGGCCGCGGCCCGAACGGCGCGCGCGCCCTGTCCGCCGAGGACACGTTCGAGCTCTATCGCGCGATGCTCGATGCGCGCGTGTCGGACCTCGAACTCGGCGCGATCCTGATCGCCTATCGGCTGAAAGGCGAATCCGCGGACGAACTGGCCGCGATGCTCGCCGCCGCGCAGGCGTCGTTCGAGCCCGTGCACGTGCAGGACGCCGCGTTCCGCCCGGTGTCGATCCCGAGCTACAACGGCGCGCGCAAGCAGCCGAACCTCGTGCCGCTGCTCGCATTGCTGCTCGCGCGCGAAGGCGTGCCGGTGCTCGTGCATGGGGTGGAGCGCGATCCGGGCCGCGTGACGAGCGCGGAGATTTTCTCGGCGCTGTCGCTCGCGCCGTCGACGTCGCACGATGCGATCGAGGACACGCTCGCCGAGCGCCGCGTCGCATTCGCGCCGATCGACGTGCTGGCGCCGCGCATCGCGCACCTGCTGTCGATGCGCAGCGTGCTCGGCGTGCGCAACTCGACGCATACGCTCGTGAAGATTCTGCAGCCGTTCGCGCCGGCCGGCCTGCGGCTCGTCAACTACACGCACCCGCCGTACCGCGACAGCCTCGCGCAGCTGTTCCGCGATCATCCGGACGCCGCGCTCGGCGGTGCGCTGCTCGCGCGCGGCACCGAAGGCGAAGCGGTGGCCGACACGCGGCGCCAGGTGCAGGTCGACTGGCTGCACGACGGCGTGTGCGACACGCTGATCGACGCCGAGCGTTCGTCGACCGACGCGCCGCCCGCCGCGCTGCCCGAGTCGCGCGATGCGGCCACCACGGCCGCGTGGACGGACGCCGTGCTGCGCGGCGAGGTGCCGGTGCCCGACACGGTCGCGCGGCAGGTCGCGACGATCGTGCGGATCGCCCGCGTCGCGCGCTGACGGCGCGGCGGCGCCCGCCCCGTTATCCCGATATTTGACACGGGAGCGCATCCTGGCATAGAGTTGGCGTCATGCGTTCCTTTCCGAACACCCTCCGAATTACCTCCGGCCGCCTAGCGCGGCCGCTATCGCTACGACTAGCCTAAGGCTGTCGTAGCGCCGTGTGCTGTCCGCACGGTCCTCCCAGCAGTTCCTCGCCGTACCCCTCTCGCAGTTTTTACAACCCGAAGTCGTCAGCCTTCGTCCGTCCATCCGTCGGCCGATTCGCGAAGATCATCCGCATCCATGGCGCCATCGCGCGCCGGGGGTGCGAGGCAGCGCCAACCATCGCCCATGCCGCCCGTCTTCGCTCGCGACTTGAGACCCGAGGTCCAGAAGATGATGCGCAATCCGCAAGACAAGTACCGTCCGTTCGAGCCCGTCCGCCTCAATGGCCGCCGCTGGCCGGCCCGCACCATCGAGCGCGCGCCCGTGTGGATGAGCACCGACCTGCGCGACGGCAACCAGTCGCTGATCGAGCCGATGAGCATCGAGCAGAAGCTCGAGTTCTTCGAGATGCTGATCGCGATCGGATTCAAGGAGATCGAAGTCGGCTTTCCGTCGGCGTCGCAAACCGATTTCGATTTCGTCCGCAAGCTGATCGACGACAAGCGGATTCCCGACGACGTGACGATCGAGGTGCTCGTGCAGTCGCGCGAAGACCTGATCGCGCGCACGTTCGACGCGCTCGAAGGCGTGCCGCGCGCGATCGTGCACCTGTACAACGCGGTCTGCCCGTCGTTCCGCCGCATCGTGTTCGGGATGTCGAAGGACGACGTGAAGGCGCTCGCGATCGACGGCACGCGCATCATCAAGGAACACGCCGCCGCGCGCCCCGATACGCACTGGACGTTCCAGTACTCGCCGGAAACCTTCAGCATGACCGAGCTGACGTTCGCGCGCGAGATCTGCGACGCGGTCGCGCAGACGTGGCGTCCGACCCGCGACCACAAGATGATCGTCAACCTGCCGGCCACCGTCGAAGCCGCGACCCCGAACGTGTTCGCCGACCAGATCGAATGGATGGACCGCAACCTCGCGTATCGCGACAGCATCGTGCTGTCCGTGCATCCGCACAACGATCGCGGCACGGCGGTCGCGGCGGCCGAACTCGCGCTGCTCGCGGGCGCCGACCGCATCGAGGGCTGCCTGTTCGGCAACGGCGAGCGCACCGGCAACGTCGATCTCGTCACGCTCGCGTTGAACCTCTACACGCAAGGCATCGACCCGGGCCTCGATTTCTCCGACATCGATGCGGTGCGCCGCGTCGTCGAGCGCTGCAACCAGATTCCGGTGCATCCGCGCCACCCGTACGCGGGCGACCTCGTGTTCACCGCGTTTTCCGGCTCGCACCAGGACGCGATCCGCAAGGGCTTCGCGCAGCAGCGCGCCGACGCGGTCTGGGAAGTGCCGTACCTGCCGATCGACCCGGCCGATCTCGGCCGCAGCTACGACGCGGTGATCCGCGTGAACAGCCAGTCCGGCAAGGGCGGCGCGACGTTCCTGCTCGAACGCGGGATGGGCTTCACGCCGACGCGCCGCGTGCAGATCGAATTCAGCCAGGCAGTGCAGACGCTCGCCGACGCGTCGGGCGAGGAAGTGACGGGCGACGCGATCTGCGCGCTGTTCGCACGCGAATTCCTCGAAACCGACGGCCCGGCCGCGCGCCACGGCAGCGGCGCGCGCTGGCGGAACCGCGAGATCGCGGCGGCGCCCGCCGCCGACGCGACGCCCGACGACACCGTGCGACGTTTCGCCGCGGCCTTTGCGACGGCCGCCGGCGCCGCCGTCGACATTGCGTCGTGCGAACACGTGCGCGCCGCGGACGGCCGGATCGCGGTATCGGTCGGCTGCCGGGTCGGCGACGCGCCGCTGCGGCACGGCGTCGGCGTGCACGCCGATGCGGCGAGCGCGGCGCTCGATGCGCTCGTCAGCGCGATCAACCGCTCGGGATGGCACTGCGCGGATCGCCGCGCCGCGGCCTGAGCGCCGGGCTTCGATGCAGGGTTGAATGTCAGCGAGCGGTGCGTGACCGCCCGTGCGCCGCGCGATCCGCGCCGCACGAGGCAGCAAAAAGCGGCTCAGAAGGCCGCTTCGGTCGAGGCATGAAAAGGGACACTACCCGGGGGCGCCACCCGCGCTCATGTTTCGGTCGCGCACCGCGTCGCCTGCCACGCGAGCAGCCGCCACTGCCCGTGCTCGTGCGTGTGCACGGCCGTGTAGGCAATCGGAAACACGAGGCCGCCATTGTTCGTTTCCATCTCGATCAACGCGCGCCCGGTCACGACGCAGGTGGCATCGCCGACGGGCAGCAGGTCCTGCGACTGGACCTCGATCTGACGATAGCGGCGGCGGCCGGCGACGATGGCGTCGATGAACTGCTGCTTGGTTTCGCGTTTGCCGTTGGTGTGCACGAAGAACACCTTGTCCGACAATTGCGCGTCGAGCGCCTCGCCGTCGCCGTCCACCATCGCCCGGAACCGATCGCGCTCGAGCGCGCGGATCGCATCGACCACCTTCGCCATCGCCTGACTCCTCGGCAACGCGCCCGCCGTGCGCCGGCGTGCGGATCAGAAGTTGTACTGCAGGTAGAACTGGTGGAAATTTATACCAGGATTCGGCTCTTTGATACCCGCGTTAGACACATGTTGGAAACGGTAACCAACCTGATACTGTTGCCGTTGGCCGAACTGCGCGCCGACGCCGACGACGTCCGCGAACTGGAACGATGTCGACAGCGACAGATTGTTCGAGATCGTCGGATGCGTAAGGAACCGGATGCCGGCGCCGGCCTCGACGAACGGGCGAACCTGGCCCGCGCTCTTGATGAAACGGAACATCGGCGTCGCGCCGAATTCACCGATGTTGGCGTGCACGTTGCCGCCGGTGTGCCAGTAGCCGACATGGCCTTCCATCACGAACGCGAAGTGCCAGCCGCCGATTTCCCACCAGTTCCAGCCCGGATCCCAGACCACGCCGAGATCGGCCTTGTCGATCCCGTGGCGATCGGAAAATCCGCCGCCCGCCTGGATTCCCCAGCGATCCGCGAAAGCCGCACCCGATCCGCCCAGGAGAGACGCCGCCAGCGTCGCGTGCAGCACCACCCGGCCGCGGGGCCGACGGTTCTTCTTATTGTTCATCTGACACTCCAACTTTGTGGGTTGAATGGAGCCTGCCGCGACGGCCCGGCCCGAGCGAACTGAATGGTATGGTAAAGGACTTTTCGGATCGGCATCACGAAGCGAAATTGTTTGCTTCCAAAACGACAAAAATCGAAATCGTCTCCCGATTCCCATCAGAAACAACGGCTTACGGAACTTCGCGGCGGAGGCCTTGTCGCAGAATAGACTATCGGCTCGACTGATTCGATAGAAAACAGGGAACTTGGATGCCCCCGTGGCCTCTAAGGAATTAGCACTCATCTTGCGGGAGTGCTAAGATGGCCTCCGGAATCTCAACCGAGACCGGGGGTTTGCCCCTGATTCCAAAGGAGTTTTTAGTGAGCAACGCCCTGACCCTCCCGAACACCCTGCGCCCGACGCCGGCCAAGGCCGAATCGGCAGGCTCGCTGGCGCTCGCAGCCCAATCGATGTTGCCCGGCCAGCTCGGCAACATCGACGCGTACATCCAGGCCGTCAATCGCATTCCGCTGCTGACCGCCGAAGAGGAACGCCGGTACGCAACCGAATTCCGCGAGGACAACAACCTGGACGCGGCGCGCCGGCTCGTGCTGTCGCACCTGCGTCTCGTCGTGTCGATCGCGCGCAACTACCTCGGCTACGGCCTGCCGCACGGCGACCTGATCCAGGAAGGCAACATCGGCCTGATGAAAGCCGTGAAGCGGTTCGACCCGGCGCAAAACGTGCGCCTGGTGTCGTATGCGATTCACTGGATCAAGGCCGAGATCCACGAGTACATCCTGCGCAACTGGCGCATGGTGAAGGTCGCGACGACGAAGGCGCAGCGCAAGCTGTTCTTCAACCTGCGCAGCCACAAGAAGAGCATGCAGGCGATGACGCCCGAGGAAATCGACGGCCTCGCGCAGGAGCTCAACGTCAAGCGCGAGGAAGTGGCCGAGATGGAAACGCGCCTGTCGGGCGGCGACATCGCGCTCGAAGGGCAGGTCGACGACGGCGAGGAGTCGTACGCGCCGATCGCCTACCTGGCCGACTCGCACAACGAGCCGACCGCCGTGCTCGCCGCGCGCCAGCGCGACATGCTGCAGACGGACGGCATCGCGCAGGCGCTCGACGCGCTCGACGCGCGCAGCCGCCGCATCATCGAGGCGCGCTGGCTGCAGGTGGACGACGACGGCTCGGGCGGCTCGACGCTGCACGATCTCGCCGCCGAGTTCGGCGTGTCGGCGGAACGCATCCGCCAGATCGAAGCGAGCGCGATGAAAAAGATGCGCACGGCCCTCGCCGAATACGCGTAAATCCCGGCGATTCAGAGCACTGCATCGAAACCGCTGCCCGACCGGCAGCGGTTTTTTTTCGTCCGTTTTCCACTGCTTTTGACGCGCTTTTCAGCGCGTTTCGCGCCCCGTTTCCCTCCCCGTTTCCCGCCCGTTAATTGAACTGATTCATCCGGCATTGCGCTATTTGCAGCGCTCATCCGCATAACCTTGATCCACCTCAATTTTTAACCCCTGTTTCGCGACGGTCTGCCGCAGCGCAGCACTCGGCATCGGAAAGCAGTCCTTTTAAAATTGGCACATCAGGCGCAAAAGGATTAAAACAGCTTCACGGCCGTCACCAATCCGACGTAAAGTCGCCCCCAATCCGACCTAAATCGATTCAGGATAATCGCCTTGATCTCGATCAATAAAGAGCCTGCGCCGCCCTCGCGGCCGGCCGGCCCGATCGGCTGGCGCGCGCGCATCGCCGCATGGGCACGCGGACCGACCCTCGCCCGCGACATCACCCTGGTGCTGATCGTCAAGCTGATCCTCCTGATGTCGCTCAAATACGCATTCTTCAATCATCCGCAGGCCGAGCACATGTCGTTGCCGCCTGCCGCCGTGGCCGAGAAGCTGCTCTCGGTGCCGGCGCCTGCACCCACCGAGGGAGACCACCATGATAAGTAGCGAAGTCGTCGATCTGTCGCGTCTGCAGTTCGGCATCACGGCGCTCTACCACTTCCTGTTCGTGCCGCTGACGCTCGGCCTGTCCTGGCTGCTCGTCATCATGGAAGCCGTCTACGTGATGACCGGCAAACAGGTCTACAAGGACATGACGCAGTTCTGGGGCAAGCTGTTCGGGATCAACTTCGCGATGGGCGTGACGACCGGCATCACGCTCGAATTCCAGTTCGGCACGAACTGGTCGTACTACTCGCACTACGTCGGCGACATCTTCGGCGTGCCGCTCGCGGTCGAAGGCCTGATGGCGTTCTTCCTCGAATCGACGTTCGTCGGCCTGTTCTTCTTCGGCTGGAACCGCCTGTCGAAGGTCAAGCACCTGATCGTCACGTTCCTCGTCGCGCTGGGCTCGAACCTGTCCGCGTTGTGGATCCTCGTCGCGAACGGCTGGATGAACAACCCGGTCGGCGCCGAATTCAACTACCAGACGATGCGCATGGAAATGACGAGCCTGTTCGACGTGCTGTTCAACCCGGTCGCGCAGGTGAAGTTCGTGCACACCGTGTCGGCCGGCTACGTGTCGGCGGCGATGTTCGTGCTCGGCGTGTCGTCGTGGTACCTGCTGAAGAAGCGCGACGTCGACTTCGCGCTGCGCTCGTTCGCGGTCGCGGCCGGCTTCGGCCTCGCGGCCACGCTGTGCGTGATCGTGCTCGGCGACGAATCGGGCTACACGACCGGCGAAGTGCAGAAGATGAAGCTCGCCGCGATCGAATCCGAATGGGAAACGCAACCGGCGCCCGCGTCGTTCACGCTGATCGGCATCCCGAACCAGGAGGAACAGCGCACCGACTACGCGATCAAGATCCCGTACGCGCTCGGCCTGATCGCGACGCGCTCGATCGACGAACCCGTGATCGGCCTGCGCGACCTCGCGAAGCACAGCGAGGAGCACATCCAGAGCGGGATGATCGCGTACGGTGCGCTGCAGAAGATCAAGCAGGGCGACACGAGCGACGCGACGCGCGCGCTGTTCGACCAGCACAAGCAGTATCTCGGCTACGGGCTGATGCTCAAGCAGTTCACGCCGAACGTGACCGACGCGACGCCCGAGCAGATCAAGGCCGCCGCGAAGAAGACGATCCCGCCCGTCGCGCCGGTGTTCTTCTCGTTCCGGATCATGGTGTTCCTCGGCTTCCTGTTCGTCGCGACGTTCGTTGCCGCGTTCTGGTTCTGCGCGCGCCGGCAACTGCTGCAGGACAACCGCCGCTGGTTCCTGCGCTACGCGGTGTGGGCGATCCCGCTGCCGTGGATCGCGATCGAATTCGGCTGGATCGTCGCCGAACTCGGCCGCCAGCCGTGGACGATCGCCGGCGTGCTGCCGACGCACCTGTCCGCGTCGAGCCTGCAGCCGAGCGACCTGTACCTGAGTCTCGCCGGCTTCATCCTGTTCTACACCGCGCTGTTCGTCATCGAGATCAAGCTGATGTTCAAGTACGCGCGCCTCGGCCCGTCGTCGCTGCATACCGGCCGCTATCACCACGAACTCGCCGCTGCCGGCGAGCGGGCCGCGGTTTGAACACGCCCTCGCAACCGAACAAGGAATCGCTATGGACTATGCAACGCTCAAGCTGATCTGGTGGGTGCTCGTCGGCGTGCTGCTGATCGGCTTCGCCGTCACCGACGGCTTCGACATGGGCGCGACCGCGCTGCTGCCGTTCCTCGGCAAGACCGACGAGGAGCGCCGCATCATCGTCAACACGGTCGGCGCGACGTGGGAAGGCAACCAGGTGTGGCTGATCACGGCCGGCGGCGCGATGTTCGCGGCCTGGCCGCTCGTCTACGCGGCGTCGTTCTCCGGCTTCTACTTCGCGATGCTGCTCGTGCTGTTCGCGCTGTTCTTCCGGCCGGTGGGCTTCGACTACCGCAGCAAGCGGCCGGACCCGCGCTGGCGCGCGGGCTGGGACTGGGGCCTGTTCGCCGGCGGCTTCGTGCCGGCGCTCGTGTTCGGCGTCGCGTTCGGCAACCTGCTGCAGGGCGTGCCGTTCAAGTTCGACAGCGACCTGCGCGTGACCTACTACGGCGGCTTCTGGGCGCTGCTGAACCCGTTCGCGCTGCTGTGCGGGCTCGTCAGCCTCACGATGCTCGTCGCGCACGGCGCGGCGTTCATCAAGATGAAGACCGACGGCGCGATCGCGCGCCGTGCGTCGATCGCGCTGCGCGTGGCGTCGTTCCTCGCGGTCGTGCTGTTCGTGCTGGCCGGCGTGCTGGTGGCCTCCTACATCGGCGGCTTCCACATCACCCACGCCGCGCCAACCGACACCGTCGCGAACCCGCTGCTCAAGGACGTCGCCGCCGGTTCGGGCCTGTGGCTCGCGAACTACGGCGACTATCCGTGGATGATCGCGGCGCCGGTCGTCGGGATCGCGGGCGGCGTGCTCGCGCTGCTGCTCGCCGGCTCGAAGCAGGAAAAGACGGCGTTCTTCTGCACGGGCCTGATGATCGCCGGCGTGATCCTGACCGCGGGCTTCTCGATGTTCCCGTTCATCATGCCGTCGTCGCTCGACCCGCGCAGCAGCCTGACCGTGTGGGATTCGACGTCGAGCCACATGACGCTGCAGGTGATGCTGTTCGCGGTGATCGTGTTCCTGCCGATCGTGCTGATCTACACGAGCTGGGTGTATCGCGTGATGCGCGGGAAGGTCACGCACCAGACGCTCGAAGAGAACAAGCACTCGATGTATTGATGCATTGAACCGGGTCGGGGCGCGCAGGCGCCTCGCCCACCGTTCCACCGTTTCGCAAGGAGTCGGATCATGTGGTATTTCAGCTGGATTCTCGGTATCGGCGTCGCGCTGTCGTTCGGCATCGTCAACGCGATGTGGCTCGAAGCGCGGCAGAAGACGCAGGAAGCGCCCGTGCGGGCACGCCGCGACTGATGCATCGGCGGACTGATGCGTGACGCGCGCGCGCCGATCGCGCGCCGCCACCGTCCGGAAGGGAAAGAACCTCGCTTCACGCGAGGTTTTTTTCGTCCTGGCCGCGCGCGGGCAAGCGTCGTGCATCGATGCCAATTTAGCGCCAGATTGATACCACTTGAATACCAATAAAAGGTTTCATAAGATCGTTGGACACGGCCGCTGACAGGCCGATTCCTTCTGGGTGGGGGAGACATGCGAATCCCGTGTGTGGCGTGCGCGTGCGCGCCGTGTCGACGTCCGTGTGCCGCGGCGCGCGCCGTCGTCGCGATCGCGTGCGGCCGCACGCATGCCGTCGGCCGCGGCCGCGTCGTCGTCGCGGCGGTTGCCGCGCGCCGCCGATGAATCCGCGCACGCGGCCGCGCCGATCCGATCGGCACGCATGCCCGCCTCCCGTTCCGTAACGCACGCTCCCGCGTGCCGAATGCGCGCGGTGCAGCCGCATCGCCCCGCGTGCAGGCATCTCCCGCAGCTCCACTGAAAGACCCGATCGCAGCGACGTCGCGTCACGACGCCGCCACGCCCTCTTTTTCTCAGGAGTTCGAATTGAAGCGTACCTTGCCATCCCTCATTGCCGGTCTGCTGCTCGCGGTGCTGCCCCCCACCGCGATCGCCGCGGTACCGGCGTCGCCCGCCGCCGGCGCGACCGCCGGCGCCGCGCAAGCAGCCAGCCTTGCGACGGTGCTGTCGAACGGGCTCGCGCTGCGCGTCGCCGTCGACAACAACCATGCGGCCGCCGCCGGCGTACCCTGCGCCGACCTCGGCGCCGACGGCGCGGCCTGCGCGACGGGCCGCCTGATCCTGCAGAACCGCGGCCACCAGGCGATCGCCGACGGCGGCTGGAAACTCTATCTGCACAGCATCCGCCGCCTGCTGCGGATCGACCGTCCGGGCTTCGCGCTGCGGCGGCTCACCGGCGACCTGTACGAACTGACGCCGCAACCGGGCTCGGTGCGGCTCGCGCCCGGCGAGCGCATCGAGTTGCCGTTCGTCGCCGAATACTGGCTGCTGCGTTACAGCGACGTGATTCCGCGCCCGTATGTCGTCGTCGACGGCGCGCCGCCGGCCGTGCTGCGCTACAACGATACCGACAACGAGCTGCGCTACGTCGAATCGCTGCCGGCCGACGCGCAGAACAATTCGACCGGCAACGCGCCGCCCGTGGCCGCACGGCCCGATCCGGGCCGCGCGCTGCCGAGCGTGAAGCGCGAACTGCCGCTGCCCGGCACGCTCGAGCTGCGCGGCGTCGAACTCGCGCTGCCGGACCTGCCGGACGCGCAGGTCGCGGTGCTGCGCGAGCGCGCGACGACGCTCGGGCTCGACGGCGCACGCGTGCCGGTTCGCGGCTTCGTCGCGCCGCGCGGGCTGCCGGCCGACCTCGCGACACCGGGCGGCTACCGGCTCGCGATCGGGCCGCGCGGCGTGCTGATCGAAGGCTACGATCGCGCGGGCCTCTACTACGGCGTGCAGACGCTCTACTCGCTCGCGCCGGCCGGCGGCGGCCCGATTCCCGCGATGCTCGTCGAGGATGCGCCGCGCTTCACGCATCGCGGCATGCACGTCGACCTCGCGCGCAACTTCAAGCAGCCGGCGACGCTGCGCCGCCTGATCGACCAGATGAGCGCGTACAAGCTCAACCGGCTGCACCTGCATCTGTCCGACGACGAGGGCTGGCGCATCGAGATTCCCGGCCTGCCCGAACTGACCGAGATCGGCTCGCGCCGCTGTCACGACCCGGACGAGACGCGCTGCCTGCTGCCGCAGCTCGGCTCCGGCCCCGACAACCGCTCGGGCGGCGGCTACCTGACGCGCGACGACTACGTGGCGCTCGTGCGCTACGCGGCCGCGCGTTTCGTGCAGATCATCCCCGAGATCGACATGCCCGCGCACGCACGGGCTGCCGTCGTGACGATGGAGGCGCGCTACCGGCGGCTGCATGCGGCCGGCCGCGAGCAGGAAGCGAACGCGTATCGGCTGCTCGACCCGCAGGACACGACGAACCTGACGACGGTGCAGTTCTACGACCGGCGCAGCGACCTGAACCCATGCGTGCCGGGCGCGCTGAACTTCGCGTCGAAGGTGATCCGCGAGATCGCGGCGATGCACGCGGACGCGCAGGCACCGCTGCAGACCTGGCACTACGGCGGCGACGAAGCGAAGAACATCTTCCTCGGCGGCGGCTTCCAGCCGCTGAACGGCACCGACCCGAACAAGGGGCGCATCGATCTGGCCGCGCAGGACAAGCCGTGGGCGCGGTCGCCCGCGTGCACGGCGCTGCTCCAGCGCGGCGAGATCAAGTCGATCGACGAGCTGCCGACGCGCTTCGCGAAACAGGTGAGCGCGGCGGTCGACGCGAACGGGATCGGCACGATGGCCGCGTGGCAGGACGGTATCAAGCATGCGAACGGGCCGCGGGATTTCAGCACGCGCCACGTGATGGTGTCGCTGTGGGACACGATCTTCTGGGGTGCGTCGGACAGCGCGCGCGATCTGAGCGGCAAGGGCTACCAGACGGTGCTCGCGCTGCCCGACTACCTGTACTTCGACTTCCCGTACACGCTCAATCCGCGCGAGCGCGGCTACTACTGGGGCTCGCACGCGACCGACGAGTACAAGGTGTTCTCGCTCGCGCCGGAGAATCTGCCGCAGAACGCCGAGGTGATGGGCGACCGCGACGGCAACGCGTTCGAGGTGACGGGCACGGGCCCCGCGCCGCGCATCGAGGGCATGCAGGGCCAGGCGTGGGGCGAGGTGATGCGCAACGACACCTTCCTCGAATACATGACCTACCCGCGGCTGCTCGCGCTGGCCGAGCGCGCGTGGCACCGGGCCGACTGGGAGCTGCCGTATGCGGCCGGCGTGCGCTTCAAGCGCGGCGACACGCACCACGTCGACATCGCCGCGCTGCAGCGCGACTGGGCCGGCTTCGCGACGCTGCTCACGCAACGCGAATTGCCGAAGCTCGACCGGGCCGGCATCGGCTACCGGAAACCGACCTTCACGCTGACGAATCCGTGAACGGTTGAACGGCCTGGCAGTCGGCGCGTCAGGCGAAGCGGGCCCACGCATCGCCTGTCGCGTATCGAGCATTGCCCGCGCCAAAGAAAAAACGGCTTGCGACGTACGCGTCGCAAGCCGTTTTTCGTTTCATCCCCGGCCGGACCCGCCACGCGGCTCCGGCCGGCTTCACCGCCTCACGCCGGTTGTGCCGCCGCCCCGCCGCCCGACGGCGGCAGGCGCGCGCCGAGCTGTTCGGCATAGCGTGCGGCCGCGTTGCCGCAGACGATATGGAACGTGTCGAGCGACACCCATGCGACGTCGAGTGCGCCGAGACGCTCGCGATCGACCGCCGACGGATCGCGCACGACCACGCGCAGGCGCGTGGTGGCCACCGCATCGAGCGACACGACGTTGGTCGCGCCGCCGAATACCGCGAGCCAGCGCGTCGGCTCCGGATCGAGCGGGCCGGCGGCCGCGCCCGTGACGGGCTGCGCGGCGGCGGCCGGCGCCGTCGCTGCCGCGCCGGTCGCGCCGCTGCCGATCGCGGCGCGCATCTCGTCGGCAATGATGTCGGCCTCGGGCCCGATGATCACCTGTACGCTGTTGCCGCCGCGCTTGAGCACGCCGCGTGCGCCGATCGACTTCAGTTCCGGCTCCGATACCTTTTCCGGATCGACGACCGTCAGGCGCAGGCGCGTCGTGCACGCGTCGACGACCGACAGATTGGCCGCGCCGCCGAGCGCGGCGATGTAGCGTTGCGCGCGCGGTGCGGCAGCCGTTGCAGCCGCGCCCGCGGCCGGCGCGACGAAGCCGCCCGATGCATACGATTCCGTGGCCGCATCGGCCGAGGCCGGCTCGCGGCCCGGCGTGGCCATGTTGAACTTGCGGATGAAGAAGCGGAACAGCCCGTAGTACGCGACGCCGTACGCAATGCCGAGCGGGATCGCGATCCAGCCCTTCGTCGACAGCCCGTAGTTCAGCACGTAGTCGATCGCGCCGGCCGAGAACGTGAAGCCGAGCTTCACGCCGAGGATCTGGCAGATCGCGAGCGACAGCCCGGTGAGCACCGCGTGGATCACGTACAGCACCGGCGCGAGGAACATGAAGCTGAATTCGATCGGCTCGGTCACGCCGGTCAGGAACGACGTCAGCGCCATCGAGAACAGCAGGCCGCCGACCATCGCGCGGCGCTCCTTCGGCGCTTCGTGCAGCATCGCGAGACACGCGGCCGGCAGGCCGAACATCATGATCGGGAAGAAGCCGGCCATGAAGGTGCCCGCGGTCGGATCGCCCGCGAAGAAGCGGTGCAGGTCGCCGTGCACGATTTCGCCGCCGGCCGGCGGCGTGAAGTTGCCGAACACGAACCATGCAAGCGAGTTGATGATGTGGTGCAGGCCGGTGACGAGCAGCAGCCGGTTCAGGAAGCCGAACACGAACGCACCGATCGCGCCCGCCGTCGTCAGCCACTGGCCGGCCGCGTCGATCGCATGCTGGATCGGCTGCCACACGTACCCGAACGCGATGCCCAATATCACGCACACCAGCCCCGTGATGATCGGCACGAACCGCTTGCCGCCGAAGAACGCGAGGTAGTCCGGCAGCTTGATGTCCTTGTAGCGGTTGTACAGCAGCCCCGCGACGACACCCGCGATGATCCCGGACAGCACGCCCATGTTCAGCTTGGGATCGATGTCCTTCATGATCGCGGTTTCGATCAGGTAGCCGATCGCGCCCGCGAGCGCCGCCACGCCGTTGTTGTCCTTCGCGAAGCCGACCGCCACGCCGATCGCGAACAGCAGCGGCAGGTTGTCGAAGATCGCGCCGCCGGCGTCGGCGATCATCTTGATGTTGAACACGTCCGGCTGGCCCAGCCGCAGCAGGATGCCGGCGACCGGCAATACCGCGATCGGCAGCATCAGCGCCCGACCCAGGCCCTGTATTTTCAGAAACGGATTCCCGTCCATTCGATCCTCCAATCCATGTCTCGTCGTTAAGCGTCGTTGACCTAATTGCTTTCGTAGTAAAACGGGCCGCGAGCCCGCCGACGACGCTCAGTCGAGCGGCCAGACCTCGCGGCTTGCTGCCCTTACCGCCTGTGCCGAATCGAGCGCGAGCAGATCCTGCGCGCGCTGACGGCACAACTGGTAATCGAGACGGCGCACACGCGCCTTGATGCCCGGCACCGCCACCGGATCGACCGACAGCTCGGTCACGCCGAGGCCCACCAGGACCGGCACCGCGAGCGGATCGCCGCCGAGCGCGCCGCATACGCCGACCCACTTGCCATGCTTCGCGGCGCCGCGCACCGCGATGTCGATCAGGCGCAGCACGGCCGGATGCAGGCCGTCGGACTGCGCGGCGAGATCGGCCTGGCAGCGATCCATCGCGAGCGTGTATTGCGTGAGGTCGTTGGTGCCGATCGACAGGAAATCCGCATGCTGCGCGAGCTGGTCGGCCAGCAGCGCGGCCGACGGCACCTCGATCATCACGCCGACCTCGATCGGCTCGGTGCGGCCCTGCGCGCGCGCGAATTCGTCGATGCGCTTCCTCAGCCGCACGAGTTCGCCCGCGTCGGTCACCATCGGCAGCAGGATGCGCACCGCGCCGAACGGTTTCACCGCGAGCAGGCCCTGCAACTGATCGTCGAGCAGATCGGGGCGCACCTGCGCGAGACGGATGCCGCGCAGCCCGAGCGCCGGGTTCGGCTCGGGCGGCAGCGTCAGGTAGTCGACCTCCTTGTCCGCGCCGACGTCGAGCGTGCGGATGATCGCCGTGCGGCCCTGCAGCGCGTCGACGATCGACTGGTAGCTCTGCTGGTGCTCGACGACGGTCGGCGCGGCCTGGCGGTGGATGAACATCAGTTCGGTGCGCAGCAGGCCGACCGCGTCGGCGCCGTTGTCGACCGCGGTGTTCGCGTCGTCGAGCGTCGCGATGTTCGCGGCGACCTCGATCGCGCGGCCGTCGACGGTCGCGGCCGCAACGCCCGCCTGTTGCCGGTTCGCCTCGCGCACGCCGTCCAGGCGCTGGCGCTCGTGCCGCGCGCGCTCGACGTCGAGCGCGGTCGGCGCGTGTTCGAGCCGGCCCGCGCTCGCATCGACGACGACCTGCGTGCCGTCCGGAATCGTGTACAGCGCATCGCCGACCGCCACCAGCGCCGGGATGCCGAGCTGCCGCGCGATGATCGCCGCGTGCGACGTCGCGCCGCCGCGCGCCATCACGAGCGCGGTCACGCGCTCGCGATCGAGCGACGACAGGTCGGACGGCGTGAATTCGTCGGCCGCGAGCACGGCTTCGTCGGGCAGCGTGCGCGCCGCGCCGTTCGTATGGCCGAGCGCGCGCAGCACGCGCTTCTCGATGTCGCGCAGGTCGGCCGCGCGCTCGGCGAGCAGCGCGTCGTCGAGCTTCGACAGCGTGTCGATCTGCGTGCGGATCGTCGCGCGCCACGCGAAGCCGGCACCCTTGCCGAGGCTGATCAGGTCGCGCGCCGCGTCGATCAGCGTCGGGTCTTCCAGCAGCACCCGATGCACCGCGAAAATCCCCGCCTCGCCGACCGCGCCGCGCGCCGACGCATTGCGAACTGTTTCGGCGAGTTCGGCGTCGACCGCCTTCAGCGCCTGGTCGAGCCGGCGGCTTTCGGACGCGGGCGTGCCGGCCGCCTGTTCGGGCGGCACGATGTCCGCATCGTCGAGACGCACCAGCGTGCCGACCGCGATGCCGGGCGCCGCGCACACGCCGGCGAGCGTGTTCGGGTCGAGCGCCGCGCCGGTCGCGTGCACGATGGTTTGCGGCGCGGGTGATTTCAGCCGCGCCGGCTTTTCCTCCACTTCGCCGTGCGCTTCGCGCAGCAGCTCGCGCTCGACCGCATCGACGGCCTGCTGCGCGTGCGCGCCGCGGCCGACCAGTTCGACCGTCGCGCCTTCGCCGGCGCCGAGACCGAGCAGACCGACGACGCTCGCGATCGACGCCTTGCGGCCGTCGAACAGCACGTCGACGCTCGCGTCGAACCCGCGCGCGGCTTCGCGCGCCCGCGCGGCCGGCCGCGCATGCAGGCCGCCCGGCTGCGCGAGCACGATCTTGCGGCGCACTTCGTTGTGCGCGGCCGCGCCGGCCTGCGCCGCCTGCGCGGCGGCTTCGCCCTTGCCGCGCAGCACGAGCAACGGCGTCTCGCCGGCCGTCGCGAAACCGCTCGCGCGGTCGACCACCTCGAACGCATCGGAATTCGCGATCGCGATCACCGACACGAGCGAATGCGCGTGACGCGCCACCGCGTCCTGGTCGAACTCGATCAGCAACGCGCCCGCTTCGACGCGTGCGCCGGCTTCGACGTGCGCGATGAAGCCCTGCCCGTTCAGCTCGACGGTGTCGATGCCGATGTGCAGCAGCACTTCCGCGCCTTGCGGCGTCGTGATCGTCACCGCGTGGCCGGTGCGCGCGAGATGCGACACGACGCCCGCGCACGGCGCGACGAGCCGGCCCGCGAGCGGGTCGATGCCGATGCCGTCGCCGAACATCCCGCCGGAGAACACGGGATCGGGCACGTCGGCCAGTGCGACGATCGGCCCCGTCAACGGGCTGAGCAGGATGATCTGATCGTGGGTGGGGCTCTTCAACTGGGACTCCTCGGCGCGTCTCATCGGCTTTCTCGGCTATCAGTGCGTTTCGGTGACTTTGTTCAGGTGGCGCGGCGTATCGGGATTGCGGCCGCGCGCGACGGCGAGATCCGCCGCCATCACGTAGAACGAAAGAATGGCGGCGATCGGGTCGAGCGCCGGATGGGCGGACTGCGCGAGCGGCAGCACGGTGCCCTTGGCGTCGGGCGTGCCGGCGGGCACCGCGAGCAGCACGGCGGCGCCGCGTGCGCGCATGTCGGCGGCGAGCTGCAGCAGCCCGGCCTGTTCCGGCCCGGGCGGCGCGAACACGAGCAGCGGATAGTCGCGGTCGATCAGCTCCATCGGGCCGTGACGGACTTCGGCGCTCGAGAATGCCTCGGCCTGGATGCCGGACGTTTCCTTCAGCTTCAGCGCGGCTTCCTGCGCAATGGCGAGACCCAGCCCGCGGCCGATCACGATCATCCGCTCGACGCCCGCGAGCGCGGCGACGGCCGCCGACCAGTCGAGCCGGCCGGCCTGCGCGAGCACGTCGGGCAGGCCGCGCAATGCGGTGACGAGCGCGGCGTCGCGCTGCCAGTACGCGACGATCTGCGCGGAGGCCGACAGCATCGCGATATAGCTCTTGGTCGCCGCGACCGACAATTCGGGGCCGGCCAGCAGCGGCAACTGGTGCTCGCACGCGTCGGCGAGCGGCGACGGCAGCACGTTCACGGCGGCGACCGTGCGCGCGCCGGCTTCGCGCAGCGCGGCCATCGTGTTGACGAGATCGGGGCTCTTGCCCGACTGGGAGAATGCGATCGCGAGCTGATCCTGCACCTTCAGCGGCGCCTGCTGCAGCGTCGCGACCGACATCGGCAGCGATGCGACCGGCACGCCGAGGCGGCTCATCGTCAGGCTCGCGAAATAGCTGGCGGCGTGATCCGAGCTGCCGCGCGCGACCGTCAGCGCGACGGCCGGCGGGTGATCGAGCAATTGGCCGGCGAGCGCTTCGACGCGCGCGGTGTCGGCGAGTTGCGCGGCGACGACCTGGGCGGACTCGCGCGCTTCCTTAAGCATATTCGACAATCGATTCTCCTTCGACGTAGGTCGCGGTGAGGTTCAGGTCGCGATCGAACACCGCGAGGTCGGCCCATGCGCCGAGTTCGAGGCGGCCGCGATCGGCGATGCCGAGGTAGTCGGCCGCGTAGCGCGACATCCGGTTCGACACGTCGGCAATCGGCAGGCCGAGCGACACGAGGTTGCGCAGCGCCTGGTCCATCGTCAGCGTGCTGCCGGCGAGCGTGCCGTCGGCGAGCCGCACGCCGCCGAGGCATTTCGTCACGTGCTGGCTGCCGAGCCGGTATTCGCCGTCGGGCATGCCGGTGGCGGACGTGCTGTCGGTCACGACGTACAGGCGCGGGATCGCGCGCAGCGCGGCGCGAATCGCGCCCGGATGGACGTGCAGCAGATCGGGAATGATTTCCGCGTATTCGGCATGCGCGAGCGCCGCGCCGACGAGGCCCGGGTTGCGGTGATGCAGCGGCGACATCGCGTTGAACAGGTGCGTGAAGCCGCACGCGCCGTGCTTGAGCGCGGCGACCGCGTCGTCGTAGGTCGCGAGCGAATGGCCGAGCTGCACGCGCACGCCGCGCGCGGCCATCTCGCCGATGATCTCGATGTGGCCCGCGATTTCTGGCGCGAGCGTGACGACGCGGATCGGCGCGATCGACAGGTACTTCAGCACTTCGTCGAGCACGGCCGACACGGCCGCGTCGGGCTGCGCGCCGAGCTTGCCGGGGTTGATGTACGGCCCCTCGAGATGCACGCCGAGCACCCGTGCGCCGCCCGGCGTGCGCGTGCGCGCGACGGTGCCGAGATTCGCGACGACCTCCATCAGCTCGTCGCGCGGCGCGGTCATCGTCGTCGCGAGCAGGCTCGTCGTGCCGAATTGCGCATGCGTGCGGGCGATCGTTTCGATCGCGTCGCCGCCTTCCATCACGTCGGCGCCGCCGCCGCCATGCACGTGCAGGTCGATGAAGCCGGGCAGGATGTACGGCGCGTCGTTCGTCGCGGGATCGACGGGCGTGCCGTCCAGCGTGGTGATGCGGCCGTTCTCGCTATCGAGCGAGCCGTGAATCCAGCCGTCGGGGGTGAGGATGTTGCCAGTCAGCATGACGTGTCTCTTGATGATCGGGTGACGCGGGCATCCGCGTCGCGATTGGCCAATTCGTTGCGATTCATTGCGCGCGATTGCGTTCCATCGCGATCGCGCGAGGTGCGCAGGCAGTCGCGCGCGTCAGCGTTTCAGTTCGGCGACGAAGTCGTAGTAGTCGTCGCGGCAATACGTTTCGGTCACTTCGATCGCGCGCTGGTCGACGCCGTAGCCGATGCGCGTGATCACGAGGAGCGCCGAGCCCGGCTTCACCGCCATCCATTTCGCGATCGCGTGCGTCGCGTTGGCCGCGCGAAAGTGCTGCAGCGCGCGCACGACGGTCATGCCGCGCGCCTCGAGGTATTCGTACAGCGACGCGCCGAGCACCTGCGGATCGGGCACCACCGCGGCCGGCAGCGTCGAATGCTCGACCGCCATCACGATGCCGTCCGCGCGGCGCAGCCGTTCGAGCCGCGCGACCGTCGCGCCGGGCGCGAGGCCGAGATGCGTAAGCTCGTCGCGGCTCGCGGCGCGCAGCGTGCGCGACAGCCACACCGAATCGGGCACGAAGCCGCGCTGCCGCATCTTCGCGGTGAAGCCGACGAGACGCGACAGCGGATCGGCGACGCGCGGCGTGATGAAGCTGCCCGCGCCGCGCGCCCGCTTGATCAGGCCTTGCTCGACCAGCAGCGCGA
Organism: Burkholderia anthinoferrum; assembly: GCF_002925705.1. NCBI lineage: Bacteria > Pseudomonadati > Pseudomonadota > Betaproteobacteria > Burkholderiales > Burkholderiaceae > Burkholderia > Burkholderia anthinoferrum. The sequence continues at coordinate 87,336 of NZ_LFZP01000008.1, read as the reverse complement.
GCGCACGACGCGCGGTGATCCGCGATACGCCGACCGACACCGACAGCAGCCGCTCCGACGGCAGCGCCTCGCCGGCCCGCCACGCGCCGGCGTGGATCGCGCTCGCCAGATTGCGGGCGAGCTGCAGATAGAGCGGCGTGTCGTCGAGGGGATCGGGCGCCAGTTCGGCCCAGCCGGTTTCCATGTGCCTCCGCGTGTCGGACGACGATCTCGGACCGTCGAAAGTGAACGCATTATATAACCACCATAATACCAGTCAACGAACTGGTATTAGCACCGCGGAAATCGCCGGAAGCCTTGCGCGGCAAGCGTTTTAGTGCCGGCAAAGCCTTTGTTTACAAAGCAGTACGGGATAGGGATTTACCCGAGGTGGTATGCAAGGGGACAGTTCGAAGGAAGGATTTGCCGCGTTTTCGTGCGTCGAAAGCAGACCAGGATAGAACCACTTTGGGTGACTGCTATGCATTGCGCGGCGGGGGGATGCGGTCATCGCACGACACGTTACGCTCACGCCGAACGAACAGGCCGGGTTCGGCATTGAAGCGGCAGCGCCGCGGGTGGGCGCTGCCTGTGCCGATTACTGATAACTCATCGTGAAGGTTGCAGCGCCATTGGCCGTGCCAGGCCCGACCTTCGCATCGGTCGCGATATAGCGCGCCTTCAGCGGGATCGATACGGTAGCGTTACTGTACGTGCCGACGAACCACTGGTTCTGGTTGCCCGGGGCGTTCGAATCGGGGCCGTAGCTGACAAGGGTGTTGCCGCCGCGCAAAATCTGAATGCCAACTCCGGTCGCCGTGGAGTCTCGCGTGAGAGACAGCGTGCTGGACCGGTTCCCCGGATTGGTGACGTCCGTCAACGTGATGTACATATCCGTCTTGCCCATTGTCCCGGCGATTTGCGTCGCGCCCGCGCACGTCAACACGATGTCATCCACTTTCTTTTCGGGCGACGTCTTGCCAACACCCGCGAGCTGCGACGCGAGGACGGTGTCCATATTTACGTTGATCGCCTTCGTTTTCACACTGCACGTGGGCGCCCTCGGCTGAATGACGATCGGCGTCTTCAGATAGAAGTAGAAGACTTGCTGATTGAAGCCATTGACCTTCATACCACCGATCAACCCACTCACCGTTCCGAGCCCGAAATCGCCGGTCTTGATTATCTGGGTCCAGAATCCGATGCGGTAAATCCACTCGGTCGCATTCTGGGAACCTATAAGCGTGACTGGATAATTGGCGAGCCCGGTTTCCGAGAAAGTCGATCTGAGTCGTACCCCGATGCCAGGAACATTCGTTGCGTGTACGTCAGTGACCCCCGGCAGTGATACTCTAGTTCCCGTTGTAAACCACGTGGTCGAGCCCATTTTTCCTGTGCACTTTACTTGGTAAAACCCATCGTCGCTGGCCTTGCCCTCGTAGAGAACCGTCCCCACAGGTGCATTCGGATCGACGTTGATCGTTCCGGCAAGGCCGCCGACGTACACATCCAGTTGGGGCATTGTCGGCCCTCCTAGCATGCTCTTTACCGTGCAAGCCGCCTGACTGGTGCCCGAAAAAAGTGCGAGCGCACACAGGAGACCGCCCGCTACGGCTCTGCCAAGCGCCGGCAGCCGGCGCCCGAATATTCGTTTCGTCATCAACATTTCGCATTCCTTTTCTTAACTCGATACAGACTGCAATCCTCGTTGCGACCATCTGTCGCCGCATATTGGACACGGACTGAACACTTACCTGCGGCTTCGCCTTCCGGCGGCGAAATCACCGCACGCACACTGCATTCGCGGTCGACCAGGCCTTGTCGCCCGATGCGCCGCCCGATAGCGAAACGCTCATCCGGCACTGGTCGTTCGTGCCGTCGCCCCACTTCACGCTGAAGTCGCCTGCTTCACCCTTCATGCTGCGAACGATGATGCGTCCCGCCTGCGCAACGGTGCCGACTTCCTGCCCCTTCGCATCAAACACCTGCGCGCCGAACGGCAACGGCTCGCCGTCGGCCGTCTTGCCGCGGATGATCACCGAGCGCCCGCCGCCCTCGGCCTTGAACTTGAGCCGTGTGACCGCGCCCGCCGTCGGCACCGTGTATTGCGCCGTCGATTTGAGTTCGACGCTCAGCGGCAAGCCCTTCGGATCGAGTTCGATGTCGTTTCGCGAAAACGGCTGCAGGCTCGTGACGACGGCGTGCCCCCAACGGTCGATACGCAGGCCGCTGCCGTTCAGTACACGGGCGCCGCGCGCGCCCTGCGCCTCGACGATCGCGACGGTTTCGCCCAGTTGCGGCGCAAACGCAACGCCGCCGCTGTAGGCCACGACGCCGCCCGACAGGCCCGCGCCGACCTGGCTGTAGCCCGTTCCCTTCGATGCGCTGCCGGTGACGGTGGCCAACGGCGACGCGTACGACACGTTGCCGCCCACGCTGGACGTCGCGCGCCCCGGGCCGCCGCTCGTGTTGCTGCCGTTCAGCCCGTAGCTGAACGCATCGTCGACGCCGAGCGAGCCGGATACCGATTCCTGCACCTGCACGCTGCCGTCGGAGTCGCGCTGCAACATGGTCGACGAATACGGCGCGCGGGGGCCGCTGCCGAGCGGCACGTTGAGCGTCAGCATCATGCGGTTGTCCCACCGGCCCCGCGTCGCGTCGAGCTGGCGCACCAGCGACACGTTGTAATTCAGTTGCTTGAAGTTGTTGCTGTAGCCGGCCTGGAACTGCGTATCCCGGCCGCTCTGATTCCAGTAATCCTGCGTCGAGCCGGACACGTAGAACGAGCCATACCCGCGCGGCAAATTCTGCGTGACGGTAAGTTGCAGCCGCCCGCGCTGCACGCCGGTCGTCATCATGTGATCGTTCATGCCGCGCCCGGCGAGATCCCGCAACGTCACCGCGTCCCGCATGCTCAGGTAGCCGCTGCTCGAATAACGATAGGCCGCCATCGTGAGGTTCGTGTCGGTCGGCGCGAGCAGCTTGCTGTAGGTGACGCGCATACTCTGCCCGCTGCGGCTCGGCAGGCCCTTCAGGCTCGCATTCGCCTGCGTGATATCGAAGCCGAACGCGCCGAACGACGTGTTGAGCGCGACGCCGGCCAGGCCCGATATATAGCCTTCGCTCGCCTGCAGGCCGCCATAACCGGTGATCGCGTTCGTGAAACCGTGGAGCAGCGTGCCTTCGAACATCCACGGCTTGCTGTTCAGCATCTGGCTCCGGTACTGACCCACCGTTGCGCTGAAGCGCGTGTTGCCGACCCGCAGCGCGTTGACGGGCGCTGCATAGGGCACGCTCGACACATGCTTGCTGCCGTCGGCTTCGGTGACCTCCACCTGAAGATCGCCGCCATAGCCGGTCGGATACAGGTCGTCGATCTCGAACGGCCCCGCCGCGACGTTGGTTTCATAGATGGTGTTGCCGTTCTGGCGGATCCTCACCAACGCATTGCTGTTCGCGATGCCGTGAATCGTCGGTGCGTAGCCACGCTGCGAGGCCGGATACATCCGCTCGTCCGATTCGATCTGCACGCCGCGAAAGCCGACGCTGTCGAACAGCTTGCCGTTCGTGAACGCCTCGCCCACGACGAGCTGGCTTTTCAGTTTCGCGATCGAGCGCTTCACGTTGGTCTGCACGCTCTGATACTGGGTACCGCCGCCGAGCGAGTTGTACGATACGTTGCCGTCGTGCCGGAAACGCCACGGACCGACATTGAGCCCGGCCGTCAGCCCGACATACCCTTGCGTCGATGCCGTGCCCGCCGCCACCGAGCGGTACGCATTCGCGTTGTATTTCAAGATGGCGGCCGGCACGCCTTCGTCCCAGTAGCGTGGATCGACGTACTCGCGCGGGTTGCGCAGCATCGAAGCCTGCGGCACGCTGATGTCGAGCCGCAGCTCGCCGTTGTCGAACTGCGCGGTCGCGTCCGGCACCAGCTCCGGCAAGGTCAGGCACGCACTGGCGTCGGCAGGGCCGTCGATCTGCGCGGCCGCCTGCTCCGGCAGCCTGGACAGATCCACGCCCATGCGCTCGAGCAGCGCGCGATCGAAGCACGGTTGGACGTTATCGCTTCGGCTACCGATCTGCTTGAGCGTCACCTCCGAGCGGCCGAGCCAATGCTGGTTCACGTAGATATCCGCACGGTAGACACCGGGCGACGCGATGTTGCCCTTGCTGTAGCGGCTGACGTCGACGCGCGGCGCGCCGGGTCGCTGCAAGAATAAATCGTTGAATTCCACTTCCGCCACCTGCATGGCGGTGCCATTGCTCGCGTACGCGCCGGAGCACGAGAACAACGCGGATGCAACCAGGCTGAACGGGCGTAGCGCGGTGGAAAATGAATCTCGATTGCTTCTTTGCATAGCGAAGGCCAGTTGAAATCTCCGCGACAAAACACGCCTGGACCGCCTGCTGCGGTCTGGCAAATCGAGTACAAGCGGAGGAAATGGAAGGAGCGTGAAACCGCCGTGGCGCGGTATCAGTCGTCCGGCGTCAGTTCGTGGCAGACGTGTTGTCCGGCTTCAACGCCGCATCGCCTTCGACGGAACCGCCCCAGTCGTTCAGCACGCTGTAAAACACTTTCGCGTCCGGCGCCGCAGGAAGGTCGCTCTTCAACGGGAAAACCTTGTTGCTCATCGGGGCCACCATGCCGGCTTCGTTCGTCGGGATGGTCTTGCCGCCGGATCTCGCTTCGATCGCCGAGAACGACACGTAGTACGGTGTCGGATTGCGCGCTTCGAGAAACGGACGGCCGTCCTTGTGCGTCAGCCGCCAGCCAATTTGCCGGGGTGCATCGTTGGCCGAGCCCTTGAGCCCCGCGGGACGGTAGAACAACTTGATCCGGGTGCGGAACGCGAGTTGCAGCTTGTTCGTGTCGGCCTGATCCGCACCGGGCTTGGGCGGCACTTCCAGGACGTTGAGCCAGAACACCGACTCCCTGTCCTGCGGCTGCGGCTCGCCGGTGAACACGACACGCAGCGTCTGGCCCTTGCCGGGATCGATGCGGGCAATCGGCGGCGTGACCGTGAACGGGGCGTCGATCGCCGACGGCGCGGCCTTGATGTCGCCCGTATCGATCCATGACTGCACCAGCGCGGGAGACTTGCCATCGTCGTTCGACAGCTTGATCGTGGCCTCGGCCTCGTTCGCGTCGTATACCAGCCGGGTTCCGCCGACGACAACGGATGCCCGTGCATTCAAGGCGCCTGCGAGCCCCAACACGACGCATCCACCGACGATTAACCGTCTTAAGGATTGCTTAGTTTGCATGACCGTTATCAACTGTTTCAAATTAGTAAATAGCGCGGGAAAGATGAGACAGGAGATACCTGTCTCATCCTTAGAGATCGATAGACGGTGAAACTGCTCCGCGCTTATTCGTAGGCCATCGTGTACATGACCTGCGTGTTCGCCGGACCCGCGCCCGCCGCGCCGGTCGCGTAGTACTGAGCGTAGTACTGCAACGTTGCGCTGCCATCGACGATCGACACCTTCTTGTCGCCCTGCGATGCATCGTCGGCGCCCGCCTTGATCGGGGAATGGTCCGCGTTCAGCAGTTGAACCTGGACATTCTGGGCGGCGTCGGCGCCCTGGAGGATCAGCGTGCCGATCTCCTGGTTGGTCGTCGGGCCCGACTCGAAGAACGTGTGAACGACGCCCGTCTTCGTCGAGCAGTTGGTCAGTGCGATGGTGAACGGCGTGCGGCCCGACACCTGACCTGCGGCCGACAGCGTGCTGACGGACACCGACGGGAGCGTGACCGTGAAGTCCTTGCCGCCACCGTTGCCGCTAACCGTGCAGGTTTGCGCGGAAATGTTGCCCTTGAACGTGATGGTGCCGTCGGGCGCGGCTTGCGAAACGCCGGGCGCCGCAATCGCGGCGGCGAACGTCGCAATGGCAAGACTTGCGCGGGTAAGCTTCATAAACAGACCTCATTATGTTGATAACGTTAAAAAACGAAGGGGAATATGCACCTGCAAAACAGGCCGCGCGGATGTTTATTGCGATGGCCTGCCGCGCCGCGTATTTCCACGATTATTGTGGCAATTCATTCCTTTCAATTCCATTAGACGGGTACGAAATAATCACCATCAAATGACAAATTTAATTCACCATTTGCACCGCTGACACGAATGGGACAGGTACCAAATACTTCAATTCGAATTGAAATTAATATTAGACATTCTGGATATCTCGCTATCCTTATTAGTTATTGACTTGACGCCGACCGCAGCCGGCGTGGTCTGACACGCGGGCCGCGTACAGACCGTCGCGCGCCGCCGATGCGGGCGCAGGCCAGATGGGCGTCGCACGGACATAAGGCGCGCGGCATGACTCGCCAATGGCAATCGCATCCGGCATCCGCGTTCCGCTCAGGAGCGGCGGCCGATTCGTCAGGTAATGCGCGACAGAATGCCGCGCCCCCCCCTTATTCCAGCCGAAGTGCGTTTCGACGCAATAAGGAAGCGTAGACAATCGCGCCGAGCACGGCGGTGAACGTCGTCGGGATAGAGCCCGTTGAGCCGACTGGTATGGATCGTGCGATGAGCGGCGCGCGAGGGGCGGCCCGCGCCGGAGGAATCAATGGAATTCGCGGCTCGACGTGCGCAAGCCGCCGAGCAACGGCGTCAGATCCTCGAAATGCTGCGCGACGAGGTGCCTCACGTCGCTGACGACCTGCCACACGCCGGACGCCGCGAGCAGCCGCGAATCGAGCGTTTCGCGACGCTGCCGCGCGAGCAGTTCGGGCCGGACGATCACGTTCACGCAGCCGGTTTCGTCCTCGAGCGTCATGAACATCACGCCTTTCGCGGTGCCCGGCATCTGCCGTGCGATCACGAGCCCGCACGCGCGCGCGAGCCGGCCGTCGGGACGGTCGCGCAACTCGGCCGCGGACGACAGGCGCTGCGCGCGCAGCGCCGGCCGTAGCAGCGCGACCGGGTGGCGGTTCAGCGTGAGGCCGGTGGTGTGATAGTCGGCGAGGATGTCGTCGGCTTCCGACGGCGCGCCGAGCGCGGGCTGCTCCGCCTCGTCGATCGGCGCGGCGGCGAGCAGGTCGCGCTCCGGCGCCGCGGCGACGGCCTGCCACAACGCATCGCGGCGATGGCCGGCGAGCGTCGCGAGCGCGTTCGCGGCGGCGAGCGCTTCGAGATCGCGGCGCTCGAGCTGCGCGCGGCGGGCGAGGCTGTCGACGGTGTCGAACGGGCCGGCGGCGCGGGCGGCTTCGATGCGCCGCGCGGCGGCTTCGCCAAGGCCGCGCACGAGCGACAGGCCGAGCCGCACGGCCGGTTGGCCATGTGGAGGCGGCTGATCGGGCAGCGCTTCGAGCGACGCTTCCCAGCCGCTTTGCGTGACGTCGATCGGCAGCACCTTCACGCGATGGCGCTTCGCATCCTGCACGAGTTGCGACGGCGGATAGAAGCCCATCGGCTGGCTGTTCAGCAGCGCGGCGAGAAAGATCGCGGGCTCGTGGCATTTGAGCCAGCTGCTCGCGTACGCGAGCTTCGCGAAGCTGGCCGCGTGGCTTTCGGGGAAACCGTATTCGCCGAAGCCCTTGATCTGCTCGAAGATCTGTTCGGCGAATTCGCGCGTGTAGTTGCGTTCGAGCATCCCGCTGATGATCTTGTCCTGATATTTCTCGAGATTGCCCTTGCGCTTCCATGCGGCCATCGCGCGACGCAAGTCATCCGCTTCGCCAGGTGTAAAACCCGCGGCGACGATCGCGATCTGCATGACCTGCTCCTGGAAGATCGGCACACCCAGCGTGCGAACGAGCACTTCCTTGAGCGCGTCGCTCGGATACGTGACCTCGCCCTCCTCTTCGCCGGCCACGATCCTGCGCCGCTTCAGGTACGGATGCACCGCGCCGCCCTGGATCGGGCCGGGCCGCACGATCGATACCTGGACGACGAGATCGTAGTAGTTGCGCGGCTTCAGCCGCGGCAGCATCGACATCTGCGCGCGCGATTCGATCTGGAACACGCCGACCGTATCGGCACGGCAGATCATGTCGTAGGTTTCCTTGTCATCCTGCGGAATGTGTTTCAGCGTGAACGGTTCGCCGTCCGGTTCCGGCGGCCCGCGCCACGCGGTGCGCAGGTCGAACGCGCGATGCAGCGCCGACAGCATGCCGAGCGCGAGCACGTCGACCTTCATCAGCCCGAGCGCCTCGAGATCGTCCTTGTCCCACTGGATCACGCGCCGCCCGTCCATCGCCGCGTTCTCGACCGGCACGAGCCGCGTGAGCTTGCCGCGACTGATCACGAAGCCGCCCGAATGCTGCGACAGGTGACGCGGAAAATTGAGCAAGCGCCCCGCCAGTTCGGCCCATGCCTTGATCATGGGCGTCGCCGGATCGAGCCCGGTCGACGCGAATTGCTGCAGCAGATCGCGGCTGCCGTCGAACCAGCGATGCCCCTTCGCGACCCGATCGACCAGCATCGGATCGACGCCGAGCGCCTTGCCGGTTTCGCGCAGCACGCCACGCGGGCGATACGTCGAGACGGCGGCCGCGAGCGCGGCGCGGTCGTGCCCGTATTTTTCGTAGATGTGCTGGATCACCTCTTCCCGACGCTGATGTTCGAAGTCGACGTCGATGTCGGGCGGCTCGCCCCGTTTCTCGCTGATGAAGCGCTCGAACAGCATCGTGCTCTGATCGGGATCGACCTCGGTGATGCCGAGGCAATAGCAGACGACCGAATTCGCGGCCGAGCCGCGGCCCTGGCACAGGATATTCTGGCTGCGCGCGTATTTGACGATGTCGTAGACGGTCAGGAAAAACGGTTCGTAACTCAGCTTCGCAATCAGGTCGAGTTCATGGCGGATCAGCTTCTCTACCTTTTCCGGGATGCCGTTCGGATAACGCACGGCCGCGCCCGCCCGGGTTTCCTGTTCCAGATAGCGCGTCGGCGTGAGCCCCTTCGGCACGATCTCGTCGGGATACTCGTAGCGCAGCTTGCCGAGATCGAAATCGCACGCATCGAGCATCGCGCAGGTTTCACCAATCTCTTGCGGCGAAAACAGCTTCGCTATCCGTCCACGCGCACGCAGATGCTGCTCCGCATTCGGCGCGAGCGCATACCCGCACTCGGCCACCGGCATGCCGATGCGAATCGCCGTCATCACGTCCTGCAACGCCTTGCACGAACGCCGGTGCATCGTCACGTCGCCGAGCGCGACGATCCGCACGCCGCGCCGTTTGCCGGCCGCACGAATCTCGTCGCGCTGCGCGCCGTCGAGCGCACGCTGCAACTGCACGAGCCCGAGCCGCGCGCGCTCGCCGAACGTCGCGCGAAACCAGGCGACCTGCGCATCGAGCACGTCCGTCCGCACTGGATACGTCGGCACGAGGATCGCGAAGCAGTCGGGCATCCCGCGCAAGTGGGCAAACTCCGCCGGCGGCGCCGACAGCATCCGCGACGTCAGCGTGTAAGTGCCCTTCGGCGCCGCCATCCGCCGCCATGAGATCAGCTCGGAGAGATTGCCGTACCCGTCGCGGTTCTGCGCGAGCAGCACGAGCCCGAACGCACCGGGGCCCGGATCGTGGCCGGGCGCGACTTCATCCGGCGTGACGTCGAAATACGAACCGACGACGAGCGGCAGCCCTTTCGCCTTCGCGGCGACATGCATGCGCGGCGCGCCGGCGAGCGAACACTCGTCGGTGATCGCGATCCCGCGATAGCCGAGTTCCGCCGCGCGCTCGACCAGTTCTTCCGCATGCGACGCGCCATGCAGGAACGAAAAATTCGAGCGGCAGAACAACTCCGCGTAATCGGGCAGCAAACTGAATTCCGCAACCATCTCCGCTCACCCGAACAAACCGTGCAGAAACCAGCGCGGGGCCGCCTGACTGCTCGTCCGCTCCTTGAATACCCAGTAGCACGCGCCCTCTTCGTCCTGCGCGACGTGGTAATCGCGTGCGATCAACTGCCCGTCGAACCACCCGGCTTCGATTCGCTCGGCCGACGACATCATCCGGAGCGGCGTATGGAATACCGGCCGCTCGCCGCGCATCAGCAGCGGCAACGGTTCGGCCAGCAACCACGCGGGACGCGGCGGCGCAGCGGGCGGACCGGCGGCCGGCTTGCCCGCTTGCGCATCGAGCGGCAGCCAGCGGTTCGCGGCCTCGGGCCGGTAATCGGCGACGGGCGCCGCGCGCAGCACGTTGTCCGCGCCGAGCCGCGCCACCAGCAGTTCGAGCAACCGCTCGCGGGTTTCCCGCGTACCGCCCGGCTCCGGAAAAAGATCGTCGGCCGGCGGCGCGACCGATTCGACGCGCGTGGCCTTCAGCCGCACCGCGATCACCGCGGCCGGCAGCTCGACGCGCGCGAGCCGCTCGCCGAGCAGCCGCATGAAATGCACCTCGTCGCGCACGGGTGCGGCGAACGCGAGCGCGAGCGGCGTCGGCGGCACGGCCTGACGGCCGCGCTCGTGCTCGAGATCGAACGTCATCGCGGCCAGCGACAGTTGCCGCGCGGCCAGCCAGCCGCATAGCTGCACGACGAGCCGCCGCGCGGCGAACAGCACGGCTTCCGCGTATTCGACGCGCTCCGCCAATTCGAGCCGCACGTCGAATACCGGCGGCACCGCCATCCACGCAAGCGGCTCGACCGCTTCACCGTATGCACGATCGAGCACGGCCAGCAGCGCGGGACCGCAGCGCCGCTGCAGCCCCGCGCGCGGCAGGCGGCGCAGATCGGCGAGCGTGCGGCAGCCGAGACCGTCGAACCAGCCCGCATATGGGCGCGCATCGGGCAGCAGCACACAGGGCAGCCGGTCGAGCGTGCGGACGAGCGAGGCCTGACGCGCGACACGCCGCCGGATGCGGGCGCGGGCCGACGTGCGCGCGAGCAGCCACGCGCCGCGTCCGGTCGGCGCGGCGGACAGGCGCACCGCATAGCCGAGCGCCGCGAGCGTCGCCCGCACCTGGCGGCACAGCGACGGCAGGCCGCCGAACAGGCGCAGGCTCGGGCCGACGTCGACGATCAGCGTGGCTTCGTCGTCGAGCGCGACGCACGGCGAGAAGCGCAGCAACGCGAGCGCGACCGCGCGCAGCGCATCGGCTTCGCGGGCGGGATCGCGTTCGACGAGCTGCGTCGCGGGTGCGAGCGTGAGCACGCCGCCGCGCTTCATGCCCGCACGTACGCCCTGCCGGCGCGCGGCCGCATCGGCGATCAGCACGACACCCTGCTCGAGCACCGCACAGCCGGCCTCGCTGCCCTCGCCAGCCGCTGCATCAGACGGCGGCGGGACGCACACGTCGAGCGGCAGGCGCGGCAGATGGATGCCGAGCAAGACGCGCATAGCGGCTCTCCACGATGGGTGACGGCAAATCGAGCACGAGCGGCTCGCTGCGCGCGGGCCCGCGACGCTTGACGATGTCGAGCGACACGCCGCCCGGCACCGGATGCAGCGCGACGCGCAGCACGGCCGGCGACGGTTGCCGCGCGACCGACAGCGGACGCAGCATCACGAACAGCGTGTCGCCCGTGCGCGCGGCCGCGAGATGCAGACGCCGCAGCGCATCGGGCCGCGCGTCCTGCCAGAGCAGCAGCGCGCCGCAACAGCCGGTCTTGAGCGCCTGCTCGGCGGCCCACAGCGCATCGGTGCGGCTGCCTGCGCGCAGCCACAGCAGCGCGTCGGCCGGCACGCCGAGACTGGCGAGCGCGGTGGCATGCGGCGCCTGCGGCGGCGCGACGAGCGCGAGCGGCCGCCGCGCGCTGACGGTGCGGGCGAGCGCGGGCGCGAGCAGCCGCATCTCGCCGCAGCCGGGCTGCGCGGCCAGCAGTTCGACGAGACCGCCGACCGGCCAGCCGCCGCCCGGCAACTCGGCCGACAGCGGCGCGAAGCCCGTTTCGACCGTGCGGGGACCGCCGCGCGCGAGCTGCGAGCCGCGCCAGAGGGACGGATGAAGGGATTCGGGAGTAATGGAGGATGCGAGCATGACGCCACCCACAACTGTATGGATATACAGTATATGGCAATGCGTCCGCGTCGCACAGTACTGGTACGAAACCGGTTTTCGTCGGAAGAAACCGGGGAAAAGCCGGCGCGCCCGTCATGACCCGCCGCGCCGGTTCGGGCGCAACGCGCCAGCCGCGTTGATCGCTTTACGTTATGCTGTCCGCCGACCCGATCCACACCATCGGAGGAGACTTGAAACGAACGATTCGTGCAATCGCATGCGCGACGGTCGCGCTGGCACTGCCGGGAGCAGCCTTCGCGCTGACCGACGGCAACGCGCAATACGACGACTGCATGCTCAATGCGCTACGTGAGAGCCGCAACGGCGCCGCCGCGCAGCTGATCCAGCGCTCGTGCGACGCGCTGTACCGCAACAACGCGATGCTGCTGCCGCGCGAACGGCGCTTTCACGAATGCGTCGTGCAGTCGCTGCCGGGTGTGCGCGACAACTACGCAATCCAGCAGATCATGTCGATCTGCTCGCGGCGCGGGGAGATGTGAGCGGGCGCTGACCTCCGGGCGGCCGCCAAGCGGCCGCGCCAATGAAAAAGGCCTGCGCGATGCAGGCCTTTTCGTTCAGCGGTCCACCCGGTGAGCGGCGTTCAGAACGACGCGACCATCGAGCCCTTGAACTGCTTCTTGATGAATTCCTTCACTTCCGGCGACTGGTACGCCTTCACCAGCTTCTTCACCCACGGCTGATCCTTGTCCTTCGCGCGCACGGCGATCAGGTTCGCGTACGGGCTCGTCAGCGCTTCGAGCGCGATCGCGTCCTTGGTCGGCTGCAGGTTCGCGGCCAGTGCGTAGTTCGTGTTGATCACGGCCGCGTCGACGTCCGACAGCACGCGCGGCAGCTGCGCGGCGTCGAGTTCGGAGATCTTCAGCTTCTTCGGGTTCTCGGCGATGTCGAGCACCGTCGCGTTGTTGCCGCCCGTGCCGGCGCCCGCCTTCAGCTTGATCACGCCTTGCGTCTGCAGCAGCAGCAGCGCGCGGTTCTCGTTCGACGGATCGTTCGGCACCGCGAGCTTCGCGCCCTGCGGCAGATCCTTCAGCGACTTGAACTTCTTCGAGTACACGCCGATCGGCGAGATGTAGGTCAGGCCCGCGCTGACGAGCTTGTAGCCGCGCTGCTTCACCTGGCTGTCGAGGTAGGGCTGATGCTGGAAGCTGTTCGCGTCGAGGTCGCCCGAATCGAGCGCCGCGTTCGGCTGCACGTAGTCGTTGAACTCGATGACCTTCACGTTCAGGCCTTCCTTCTCCTTCGCGACCTTCTGCACGACTTGCCACACTTGCGCATCCGGGCCGGCGACCGTGCCGACCTTGATCACCTTGTCTTCGGCGTGCGCGCCTGCCGACAGCGTCAGCGCGGCGCCGGTGGCCAGCACGGAAAATACCTTCAGGAGACTGCGACGCTTCATCTGTTTCTCGCTTTCTTGCTTGACTGAAATGGGGCGCGATACGGGTATGCCCGGACTCGCACGAAGGGGCAAATGGTGTCACAGGATCGGCGCGAAGTGAAATACATCCCGCTCATATGGGTATGCACCAGCGCAGTGCCGGCGACCGCTGCACGACTCGGCCGTTAGTTGCGTTCCTGCCGCGACGCATCCCCCTCACGCGGCATGCGTCACGCCGCCGCCAGTTCGTCGGCCGCCTTCGCACTACCGAATGCCGGTTCGGCCGCCGTGCCACGGGCTCCCTGCGACGACAGGCCGCCGGCATTGCCGACCCGGAACGCGCCGACCGCGTCGCGCAGCCGCGCGGCCTGTTCCTGCAGCGACGCGGCCGCCGCCGCGGCTTCCTCGACCAGCGCCGCGTTCTGCTGCGTCACCTGGTCCATCTGCGTGACCGCGCGGCCGACCTGCGTGATGCCGCTCGCCTGCTCCTCGGACGCGGCCGCGATCTCGCCCATGATGTCGGTCACGCGCGCGACCGCCTGCAGGATCTCGCCCATCGTCGTGCCGGCCTGGCCGACCAGCGCCGAGCCGTTGCGCACGCGCTCGACCGAATCGACGATCAGCGCGCGAATCTCCTTCGCGGCCGTCGCGCTGCGTTGCGCGAGCGAGCGCACCTCGCCCGCGACCACCGCGAAGCCGCGGCCCTGCTCGCCCGCGCGCGCGGCCTCGACCGCGGCGTTCAGCGCGAGGATGTTGGTCTGGAACGCAATGCCCTCGATCACGCCGATGATGTCGGCGATCTTGCGCGAGCTGTCGTCGATCTCGCCCATCGTGCCGATCACGCGGTTCACGACGTCGCTGCCCGTGCGCGCGATGTCCGACGCGTTGTTCGCGAGCCCGCTCGCCTGTCGCGCGTTGTCGGCGTTCTGCTTCACCGTCGCGGTCAGTTGCTCCATGCTCGCGGCCGTTTCCTCGAGCGACGCGGCCTGCTCCTCGGTGCGCTGCGACAGGTCGTCGTTGCCGGCCGAGATCTGGCGGCTCGCCGACGCGATCGATTCGGCCGACTGGCGAATCCCGCCGATCGTCGCCTGCAGCCGCGCCTGCATGTCGTGCATCGCGGCCATCATGCTCGTGCGGTCGCCCGCGCGCACCGGCACCGGCTGCGTGAGGTCGCCCCGCGCGATGCGCGCCGCGAGCGCGGCCGCTTCGTCCGGCTCGCCGCCGAGGCTGCCGCGCACGTTGCGGATGATCACCAGCATCGCCGCGCTGATCACGAGGCCGATCACGAACACCACGGCCAGGTGGCCGAGCAGCGTGCGGTAGTAGACGGTGTCGATGTCCTTCAGGAACACGCCGCTCGAGATGTTCCAGTCCCACGGCGCGAACCGCGTGACGTAGCTGATCTTCGGCACGGCCGTCTCGCTGTGCGGCAGCCGCCCGCGATATTCGGCGAACCCGCTGCCGGTCGCCTTCGCCGCGTTCAGGATCGTCACGAACAGCGGCTTGCCGTCCGGATCGAGATAGTCGCCGACCTGCGTGTTGACGAGCTTCGGCAGCGTCGGATGCATCAGCACGACCGGCTTCGAATCCATCACGAACACGTAGCCCGAATCGCCGTAGCGCATCGCGGCGAGGCTCGCGAGCGCGTCGCGCTTCGCGTCGGCCTCGGGCAGCGTGCCGCTCTGCGCGAGCGCGTGATAGGCCTTCACGATGCCCGCCGCCGAGTCGACGAGATTCGCGATGCCGGCCTTGCGTTCGGCGAGCATCGTCGCGCGCGTCTCGTAGGCGCTCCATGCGCCGACGCCCAGAAGACCGATCCATACCAGCGCAAGCGCGAGCCACAGCTTGCGGTTCAAACTCATTCTGCTCATCTGCGTGCCTCTGTCGATGTCGATGCCTCCGGCGCGCGAACGGCCTGCCGCGCGCAAACGGTTGCTCTTTCATTTACGGCAACGAGGCTTACATCTTGAATACGCGCGGCCGCGGCGAACCGGCGTTCGACTGGCAGCGCCACCAGCCGCCCGCCGCCCGCCGCCCGCCACGCGGCTCGCCGGCGCGACAGCCCGCATCCGCTGTGCTAAAAAGACCGGCTGGCCGGTGCGCGGCGCGCCGGCATCATCCCAGGGCCATCCATGTACGTCATCGACATCCACTACACCGCGTCGCTCGAGCGCATCGACGACGCGCTCGAACGCCACCGCGCGTATCTGCAGCCGCAATTCGACAAGGGCATTTTCATCGCGGCGGGGCCGAAAGTGCCGCGCGAAGGCGGCGTGATCCTCGCGGCCCGCATCGATCGCGACGAACTCGACGCGATCCTCGAGACCGACCCGTTCGTCACCGAGGGGCTCGCCACCTATCGCGTGACGGAATTCCGGATCACGCGCGCCGCCTCCGGCTTCAACGTGCCGGCGCTGCCGTAACGCGGCTGCGGCGCGATACGCGCGCATGCCGACGCGCCGCCCGGCGGGAGCGCATGCACACGACGAAGATAGAGGGAAAGCGTGGCGGCGCGAACGGCCGTCACGCAAAACGCCGGGCCGGGCGCCCGGCGGCTGCCGATCAGTCGACCAGCAGCTTAAGATCGTGGACCCACGGGGCCGGGCCCTGGCCGTCGCGCACGAACAGGCGCAGCTTGCCGTCGCGGTCGAACACGTAGCTCGCGGCCGTGTGATCCATCGTGTAGCTGCCGGGCGTCTTGCCGGGCACCTTCGCGTAATACACGCGGAAATCCTTCGTGACCTTCTTCAGCGCCGCTTCGTCGGCCGGCCGCAGGCCGATGAACGACGGATCGAACGCGGGCACGTACTGGCCGAGCAACGCCGGCGTGTCGCGCTCCGGATCGACGGTGACGAACAGCACCTGCACGCGCTTCGCGGCATCGGGCCCGAGCTGCTTCAGCGCTTCGGACAATTCGGCCATCGTGGTCGGGCACACGTCCGGGCAGTGCGTATAGCCGAAGAACATCACGACGGCCTTGCCCTTGAAATCGGCGAGCGTGCGGACCTTGCCGGTCGTATCGGGCAGCGAAAAGTCGCTGCCGAACTGCGTGTTGCCGGTGATGTCGAGATTCTGGAATTTCGGCGCGTTGTCGCATCCGGCAAGCAGCAGCGCTGCCGCGAATGCGCACGCGAGCATCCAGCCTTGGCGCGCGCGGCGCCCGAACCGTGATGGGAGCATTGCGTTCAAACCGTGCGGTTACACGCCGAGCAGCGGGCGTGCATAGTGATCGACGAGCAGCGCGACGAACAGCAGCGACAGATAGACGATCGAGTAGCGGAAGGCCTTGCGGGCGAGTTCGTCCGAATAGTCGCGATGGATCTTCCACGCATACGCGAGGAACACCGCGCCGAGCAGCACCGCGCTCGTCAGGTAGACGGCGCCGCTCATGCCGGAAATGAACGGCATCATCGTGACCGCGAACAGGATCACCGTGTACAGCAGGATGTGCAGCCGCGTGAACTGCTCGCCGTGCGTGACGGGCAGCATCGGCAGCCCGGCGTTCTCGTAATCCTTGCGGCGATAGAGCGCCAGCACCCAGAAATGCGGCGGCGTCCATACGAAGATGATCAGCACGAGGATCCACGCGTCGCCCGGCACCGCGCCGGTGACGGCGGCCCAGCCGAGCGCCGGCGGCATCGCACCCGACGCGCCGCCGATCACGATGTTCTGCGGCGTCATCGGCTTGAGCAGCAGCGTGTAGACCACCGCGTAGCCGACGAACGTCGCGATCGTCAGCCACATCGTCAGCGGATTCGTGAACGTATAGAGCGTCCAGGCGCCGACGCTGCCGAGCACGGCCGAGAACAGCAGGATCTGCGGCGTCGTGATCTCGCCGCGCGCGGACGGACGCCACGCGGTGCGGCGCATCATCGCGTCGATCTTCTGTTCGACGAGGCAGTTGATCGCGAACGCGGCGCCGGCCAGCAGCCAGATGCCGACCGTGCCGCCGATCAGCACATGCCACGGCACCATGCCCGGCGTCGCGAGGAACATGCCGATCACCGCGCAGAACACCGCGAGCTGCGTGACGCGCGGCTTCGTCAGCGCCATGTACTGGGAAAAGCGGCTACCGGGCGATTGGGAGAGGGTGCTTTGCATGGGGGCGGTCACGCCGGGGCGGCGTCGCGCGCAGGCTGCGCGACACGGCCGGGGCGGCTTGAAAGGATGCGAAAGTTTAACATGACGACGAGCAGCAGCAGGATCGCGGCCCCGCCGTTGTGCGCGACGGCGACGGGCAGCGGCCACTGCAGCACGATGTTGGTCAGCCCCGTCACGAACTGCAGCAGGACGACCAGCAGCACGCCGTTCGCGGGCCGCCGCAGCGACTCGAAGCGGCGCATTTTCAGCGCGAACGCAACCAGGTACGCGACCACGACGAACGCGAACGTGCGGTGCGTCCAGTGGATCGCCACCAGCGCGTCCTGCGTGATCGCGTCGCCGTCCTTCGTCATCCCGAGCGCGCGCCACAGGTGGAAGCCGTGCTGGAAGTCCATCGGCGGAATCCACTGGCCGTTGCAGGTCGGGAAGTCGGTGCACGCGAGCACCGCGTAATTGGTGCTCACCCAGCCGCCGAGCGCGATCTGCACGACGAGCAGCACGAGCGCCGCGAGCGCGGCCGCGCGGTAACGCCCGGCCTCCGGGTCATGCGACGGCAGCGGCGTCTGCCGCGCCGCAAGCCAGCCGAGCGTGCCGAGCAGCGTGAGGCCGAGCAGCAGGTGGATCGTGACAATCACCGGCTGCAGCTTCATCGTGACCGTCCATGCGCCGAACGCGCCCTGCACGAGAATCAGCAGCAGCAGGCTCGTCGGCCACCACGGCGACACGTGCAGCGGGCGGCGGCGCAGCCGCGCGGCCCACGCGATCACCACCTGCGCGATGATCAGCACGCCGATCGCCATCGCGAAATAGCGGTGGATCATCTCGATCCACGCCTTCGTCATGCTGACGGGCCCCGTCGGCATCGCCTGATGCGCGGCCGTGATCGCCGCGTGCGCGATGAACGGCGACGACGTGCCGTAGCAGCCGGGCCAGTCGGGGCAGCCGAGGCCCGAATCGGTCAGCCGCGTGAAGCCGCCGAACATCACGAGGTCGAGGGTCAGGAACGTGGTGATCCACACGAGCTTGCGGAACTTGTCGTCGTCGGCCTTCACCCACACGTACGACAGCGGCAGCAGCGCGATGCACAGGCCGATCAGGCCGAGTTGCAGTAGATACGACATCGGAATGGTGCCTCGTTCTCTCGCCTTAACCGATGCTCGACCACTTCAGCAGCTTCGTCACGTCCGACTTGATCTTGCTGGGATTCGGGTCTTTCGGGAAACGCATCATCAGGTTGCCGTTCGGGTCGACCAGGTAGAGGTGGTCGCTGTCCTTCGTGCCGGCGTCGGCGGGCAGCCACGCGGCCACCGCGGCCGGATCGGCGACGAGCCGGCGCGTGTCCGGATACGCGTCCAGCACCTTCTGCGGCACCGCGCCCGCATCGCTGCGCAGCCACACCATCGTGATCCGGTGCCGCTCGCCCGCCTGCGTGACGCGGATCTGCCGCATGAAATAGAGCTTCTTCGCGCACGCGTCGTCGCACGCACTGCGGTCGGTCATCACGAACAGCCAGACGCCGCGCAGCGACGACAGCGGTACCGTCTTGCCGGTTTCGTCGGTCACCTGCAGATCGGCCGGGATCGGGCGCTGCGGCTCGATCAGCGTGCCGTAGTTCGTCGATCCGCCCTTCGGCTTGATCACGTAATAGGTGAAGTACGACGCGATCATCGGCGCGGCGCACACGAGCCCCAGTAGCACGAGCATCCAGCGGCCGCGCTTGCGGGCCGCCTGCGACATCGGCGCGGCGGCCGGACCCTGACGGGAAGATTGCATGGACAAATCAGACCTCTCGAAACGAACCCGCGGCGCCGGCGCCGCGTCCTGGCACGACGCTCACGCGCCGGCCGACTTCTTCGCCGCACGCCGCGCGGCGTACAGGCCGAAGCCGAGCGCGGCGGCCGCCATCGCCCACCACTGAAACATGTAACCGTAATTGCGCTCGACGCCGGTCGTCGCCGCCGGCCAGTCGCGCACGAGCTTGTCGCCGTCGTCGCTCGTCTGCTGGATCACGAACGGCTGCAGCGGCAGCCCGGTTTCCTTCGCATACGCGGCGACGTCGAGGTTCTGCCGGATCTTCTGGTGCGCGGCCGACCCGCCTTCGCCGAGCTCGAACGCGCGCGACGCGTCGGCGCGCGCGATGCCGACGATCTCGACGTCGCCCGCCGGCGTCGCGAACGGCTCGATCGCCGTGCGATCGGCGATGTTGCGCGGCAGCCAGCCGCGATTCACGAGCACGACGCCGCCGCCCGTGAGTTTAAGCGGCATCACGACGTAAAAGCCCGGCTGGTCGTTATACGGCCGATTGTCGAGGAACACCGCCTGCTCGGGCATGAAACGGCCCTTTGCCCGCACGCGATGAAACTCGATCGACGCGAGCGGAACCGGCTGCGCGCCGATGTCGACGGGCGCCGCCCGCTCGTAGCGCGCGATGCTCGCCTGCAGCGCTTCCTTCTGGTGCGCGCGGTCGCGCTGCCAGAAACCGAGACGGACCGTGACGGCGACGACGACGAGGATCAGCAGCGCGGGCAGCCAGCGAATCTTCATCGTGCGGCCCGCCCGGCACATCCGCGAAAACGAAGTGCGATAATTATCCTCTTCCTTTCGAATTGCCGTCGTCCGGTTCGTGTCATGCACATCCTCGTTCCCATCGCCTTCGTCCTCATCATTGCCAGCATGGGCTCGGCGCTCTACTTCATGATGCACGACCGCGGCCACACGAAACGCATGGTCTGGTCGCTCGCCACCCGCGTCGGGCTGTCGGTGTCGCTGTTCCTGCTCATCCTGTTCGCGAACTGGATGGGCTGGATCCATTCGACCGGCCTGCCGATCGGGCGTTGATGCCGTTGCCGCTGTGGCACGCCGTGACCGCTGTGACATTTAGCCGCACGGCCGCGCCACCAAGCAAAAGCGCCGCCTGACTGAGTCGCGGCGGCGCCGGGGCCGTGTCGCTCGCGGCGTCGCCGCCGCGCCCACGACACCAATGAAAACGGCCCGCGCATCGCTGCGCGGGCCGTTTTTCCATTTACAGCCAGTAGACGACGACGTACAGGCCGAGCCAGACGACGTCGACGAAGTGCCAGTACCACGCGGCGCCTTCGAATGCGAAGTGATGATCGGGCTTGAAGTGGCCGCGGATCATCCGCACCAGCACCACCGCGAGCATCGTGCCGCCGAGGAACACGTGGAAGCCATGGAAGCCGGTCAGCAGGAAGAACGTCGAACCGTACACGCCGGAGTTCAGCGTCAGGTTCAGCTCGTTGTACGCGTGGTAGTACTCGAAGCCCTGCAGGAACAGGAAGCAGATCCCGAACACGAGCGTCGCGGCCAGCCATGCGATCGCCTTCTTGCGATGATCGTCGCGCAGCGCGTGGTGCGAGATCGTCAGCGTCACGCCCGACGACAGCAGGAACGCGGTGTTCAGCGTCGGGACCGGCCACGGGCCCATCGTCTTGAAGTGACCGGCGAGCGCGGCGGGGCCTTCGTTCGGCCACACGGCGGAGAAGTCCGGCCAGATCAGCTTGTAGTCGAGGCTGCCGAGCTGGTGCAGCGCGATTTCACGCGCATAGAACAGCGCGCCGAAGAACGCGCCGAAGAACATGACTTCCGAGAAGATGAACCAGCTCATGCTCCAGCGGTACGACTTGTCGACGTTCTTGCCGTAATGACCGCCTTCCGATTCGGCGATCGCGTCGCCGAACCAGTGATACAGCGTGAAGAGCAACCACAGCAGGCCGAGCAGCGCCGTGAACGGCGCCCAGTCGTGACCGTTGATCCACAGCGCTACCGAGCCGAGCATGACCAGCAGGCCGATGGCCGCGCTGATCGGATGCTGCGACGGATGCGGCACGAAATAGTACGGGGTCTGGTTTTGACCGCTCATGCTTGATTCTCCACTTCAGTCCAATTTGTGTACCGGAAACCGCTCCGGCTTTATTTCTTGCGCGGCGAGACCGCCACCGCTCGTTCCTGCACGCCGCGCCGTGGCGCCGCGCACTGCATTCTGTCTGGCCGCTAGCCGTGCACGCCGCGCCCTCAACCCACCACCGCACGCACGATCAGGATCAGCACGCCGATGAACACGCCGGCCGCGATCAACGCGACGATCAGCACGTGCAGCGGATTGAGCTGCGTCGCGTCGGCCTCCAGGTCGCGCCGCTTGCGCACCCCGAAGAACGACCACAGCACCGCTTTCAGCGCCTGACCGAACGTTCCGCTCCGCTTGGCTTCCGTCATCGCCCCGTCTCCTTCGTCATGCGTCCGGCTTCGCCGCACCCTGCGCCGCCGCCGTACTGCGCTGCGCCGGGGCCGGCGTGGCCGGGGTATTCAGCTCGAAGAACGTGTACGACAGCGTGATCGTCTTCACGTCCTTCGGCAATTTCGGGTCGATCACGAACACCACCGGCATCTTGCGCGACTCGTTCGCGGTCAGCGTCTGCTGCGTGAAGCAAAAGCACTCGATCTTCTTGAAGAACTCCGTCGCCTGCTTCGGCGCGTAGCTCGGAATCGCCTGCGCGACGACCGGCCGGCCCTGCCCGTTCGTCACGTCGTACACGATCGTCGTCAGTTCGCCCGGGTGCACGTCGAGGCTGTTGTGCTCCGGCTTGAACCCGAGCGGCCCGCGTGCGTTCGCATCGAACTCGACCGACACCGTGCGGCTGTAGTCGACCTGCGAATTCTTCACCTCGCGCTCGCTGACATCGCGCTGCACCAGGTTGTTGATGCCGGTGATCTGGCAGATCGCCCGATACATCGGAATCAGCGCGAAGCCGAAACCGAACATCAGCCCGGCCACGACGAAGAGCTTCACCAGCATCGAACGATTGAACGCGCGATCCACGGCGCCCTCTTCCGGCTTCGACATACGACGACTTCCTCGCTACTGCGTCAGTTGCTGCATCAGTGGGTGGACAGCCACCACTGCTTGATCACGACACCCACGAAAAAAACGGCGGCGATGACGAGCAGGGTGAGGCCGAGCCGCTTGTTGCCCGCGCGGATCTGCTCGGGCGTTCGTCTTTCTTGTGGATTCCGGGTCATCTGAAACTTCGCTGAAACTTCAGTTTCGCGCCCGCCGCGCCTGCCTGCGCGGCAGGCAGCGGCGGAGCGCTCGGTAAAACTTATTCGACGTGCGGCGGTTGCTCGAACGTGTGGAACGGAGCCGGGCTCGGCACCGTCCACTCGAGGCCCGTCGCGCCGTCCCACGGCTTGTCCGACGCCTTTTCCAGCTCGCCGCCGCCACGGTAGGCCGGCAGCGCGACCGCGAACAGGAAGTACACCTGCGCGAGGCCGAAGCCGAATGCGCCGATCGTCGCCACCTGGTTGAAGTCCGTGAACTGCGCCGGGTAGTCCGCATAGCGGCGCGGCATGCCCGCGAGACCGACGAAGTGCATCGGGAAGAACGTCAGGTTGAAGAAGATCATCGACGCCCAGAAGTGGATCTTGCCGCGCGTCTCGTTGTACATCCAGCCCGTCCACTTCGGCGCCCAGTAGTACCAGCCCGAGAACAGCGCGAACAGCGAGCCGGCCACCAGCACGTAGTGGAAGTGCGCGACCACGAAGTAGGTGCCGTGATACTGGATGTCGAGCGGCGCCATCGCGAGCATCAGGCCCGTCAGGCCGCCGAACGTGAACACGAACAGGAAGCCGATCGCGAACAGCATCGGGGTTTCGAACGTCATCGAGCCGCGCCACATCGTCGCGAGCCAGTTGAACACCTTCACGCCCGTCGGCACCGCGATCAGCATCGTCGCGTACATGAAGAACAGCTGGCCGGTGACCGGCATGCCCGTGGCGAACATGTGGTGCGCCCAGACCATGAACGACAGGATCGCGATCGATGCCGTCGCGTACACCATCGAGCTATAGCCGAACAGCGTCTTGCGTGCGAACGCCGGGATCACCTGCGACACGATCCCGAACGCCGGCAGAATCATGATGTACACCTCGGGGTGGCCGAAGAACCAGAAGATGTGCTGGTACATCACCGGGTCGCCGCCGCCTGCCGCGTTGAAGAACGACGTGCCGAAGTGGCGGTCGAACAGCACCATCGTGATCGCGCCCGCCAGAACCGGCATCACGGCGATCAGCAGGTACGCGGTGATCAGCCACGTCCACGCGAACATCGGCATCTTCATCAGCGTCATGCCCGGTGCGCGCATGTTCAGGATCGTCACGACGATGTTGATCCCGCCCATGATCGACGACGCGCCCATGATGTGGACCGCGAAGATCGCGAAGTCCATGCCCGGGCCCATCTGCGTCGACAGCGGCGCGTACAGCGTCCAGCCGGCGGCCGTCGCGCCGCCCGGCGCGAAGAACGAGCCGACCAGCAGCACCGCCGCGACCGGCAGCAGCCAGAAGCTGAAGTTGTTCATCCGCGCGAACGCCATGTCGGATGCGCCGATCTGCAGCGGAATCATCCAGTTCGCGAAGCCGACGAACGCCGGCATGATCGCGCCGAACACCATGATCAGGCCGTGCATCGTCGTGAGTTCGTTGAAGAACTCAGGACGCATGATCTGCAGGCCCGGCTCGAACAGCTCGGCACGGATGCCGAGCGCCATCACGCCGCCCGACAGGAACATGATGAACGAGAACAGCAGGTACAGCGTACCGATGTCCTTGTGGTTGGTGGCGAACAGCCAGCGACGCCAGCCGTGCGGGGCTTCGTGCGCGTGGTCGTCGTGCGCGTGGTCCGCGGCTACGTCGTGCCCGATGCTAGACATGAGAATCTCCTAATGCGAATACGTCGACTAACTCAGCGACACGTCAAGCCGCCGGGCCGATCTCGACACGCCGGGCTTCCTTCGCGTCAGCCCCGCCCGTGATCGTTTCCGGCTTTTTGAGAATGATGTGGTCTTCCGCCACGCCTGCTGCCTTCAGCGCATCGCGCACGGCCTGCGCCCGATGCTTCGCCAGTTCGGCGTTCGCGTCGGCCGAGCCGGTCTTGTCGGTGAAGCCCGACAGCGCGAGCTTCGCGTCCGGATGCGCCTTCGCATAGTCGGCCGCGGCGGCGATCGCCGCCTTCGCGTCGGCCGGCAGCACGCTCTTGCCCGTCTCGAAGTAGATCGTCGACAGCGCGGCCGATGCCGCCGCCGCCGGCTGCTCTGCGCCCGACGCGGCTTGCGCCGGCGCCGAAGCCGCTTCAGCCGGTGCCGCTGCCGCGCCCGCCGTGTCTTCCGGCAGCTTGCCGTTGCGCGCGTCGGCCACTTGCTTCGGCTGCAGCAGGTCGTTCTTGTGGTTGCCCCACGAGTTGCGTTCGTACGTGACGACCGAAGCGATGTCGAGGTCCGACAGCGACGCCCACGACGGCATCGCGCCCTTGCCGTGCAGCACGCGCTCGACGTGCGCGGCGATCGGGCCGTTCACGATCGGGCTGCCGTCCATCGCCGGGAATGCGCCGAGGCCCTTGCCGTTCACCTGATGGCAGGCCGCGCAGTTCGCCTTGTAGACTTCCTCGCCGTGCGCGACGAGTTCGGCCATCGTGTAGACCTTGTTCGGATCGACCGCGGCGCTCGCCAGCTTGGCCTTCTGCGCGGTGACCCACTTCGCGTAATCGTCGTCCGACAGGACTTCGACCACGACCGGCATGTACGCGTGTTCCTTGCCGCACAGCTCGGTACAGAAACCGCGGAACGTGCCGACCTTGTCGGCCTTGAACCACGTGTCGCGCACGAAGCCGGGGATCGCATCCTGCTTCACGCCGAACGCGGGCACGTACCACGAGTGGACGACGTCGTTCGCGGTCGTGATGATGCGGATCTTCTTGTTGACCGGCACGACGAGCGGGTTGTCGACTTCCTGCAGATAGGTGTCGGTGATCGGCTTCTTGCCCATCACTTCGTCGCGCGGGGTGGTCAGCGTCGACAGGAAGCCGATGCCCTCGCCCGGGCCCTTCACGTAGTCGTAGCCCCACTTCCACTGGTAGCCGGTGACCTTGATCGTGAGGTCGGCGTTCGTCGTGTCCTTCATCGCGACGACGGCCTTCGTCGCCGGCAGCGCCATCAGCACGACGATGACGAACGGCACGATCGTCCAGATGATCTCGACGGTCGTGCTTTCATGGAAATTGGCGGCCTTGTGGCCCTTGGATTTGCGGTGCGCGAAGATCGAATAGAACATCACGCCGAACACGCCGACGAAGATCACCGTACACAGGATCAGCATCATCGTGTGGAGATCGTAGAGCTCCTCGGCGATCTTCGTGACAGGCGGCTGAAAGTTGATCTCGTTGACACGGGGGCCGCCCGGGCTATCACCGACCGCCAGGGCCGCACCGGCAAAGAGCAATCCGCTGCATGCCAGCACGCCCGCGAGGGCTCGCTTGATTGTTTTCATAGCATCCTTACCCAAAATTTCCATTCAAACCCTCCCCCGTCGCAAGCCGCCGGCCTGTTCCGGCCATTGACCGCGCCTCGTCAGCCGCAGCGCCTGAGCGACGCACGCAGCTCGTCGGCGAACTGCGCACGCTTGTACTGCGCGAGATGCTGCCCGATCACGACGGTCTGCCCGCGCGACACCAGCCGAATCGGATCGCGTGGCGTCGCACCCGGCTCGACCCGCACCCAGCGCGGGTTGAATTCGATCTGCGTGAGCCGCTCCGCATCCATCCGCTCGATCACGAGCCGGTGCGGAAACAGCCTGATGCGCTCGTAGTCGACCGCGTGGCGAGCGTAGATCGCGAATGCGACACCCACCGCCAGCAACTCGATCCCGGTGAAGGGCATGACGAGCCAAGCCCCTCTCCACATCAGCAACGCCGCGATCGCCAGCGAGAAGCCCGCGAGCGACGCGTAAAACAGCACGAACTGGCGCGGCGACACCGAACAGTTGCGTTTCATGAGCCAGTCTTCGAGGACTGGTTCGCTGTCCGCCGTCTCCGCCAAAACGTTCGCTGCTTCCATCGCCGCCTCACGCGAATGGCATGCGATGCATGCCTGCATCGGACTCGCCGGCCCGTATTGCGGGGACCCCGGGACGACAAGCTGACGCATTATAGGCGGGTTCAATGGCATCCACAAGCAAGCGCCTATCGCCCGCCAAGCCAAGCGCGACAAGCTTTCCGGCCGTTTTAGCCGCCAATTCGACCCCGCTTTGCACCGCTAATTTCGGACATAACAAAACCCCTCTTTACCGCTTTATCGATTCTTCGGGCGCCCCTTGCCGATGTCCTCGATGCGCACGATCCCGTGCCCTTCGGCGGTCGTGCGCGGCACGGCCTTCCACGCGTGGCCGTAGATCACCTCGAACGTCAGCGGGATCGTGCCGTCCTCGCGCCGGCGCGCGTCCAGCGCGTCGCCGAGCGCCGCGCGAAAGCGCCGCGCCGCGTGCGGCGGCGCCGTGCGCGCGAACGGATAGGCGCCCCAGCGGCGCACGTCGGCCAGCAGGGAATCGGCGGATTTGTACGTGACGGTCAGCACTTCCTGGTCCATCACGGGAATCTCGAAGCCGCTTTCGACGAGCATGTCGCCGAGGTCGTGCATGTCGACGAAATCGATCACGCGCGCGGCGGGCGGCGCGATGCCGAGCGCGGCTTCGGCGTCCGCGCAGGCCGCGCGCAGCTCGCGCAGCGTGTCCGGGCCGAGCGTGCTGAACATCAGCAGCCCGTTCACGCGCAGCACGCGCTGCCATTCGGGGAAGACGGTATCGGGACGCGAATGCCAGTGGAGCGCGAGATTCGACCAGATCAGGTCGAACGCGCCGCCGGGAAACGGCAGCGCCGCGAAATCGGCCTGCGCGACGCGCGGGCCGCGCTGGCCCAGCGCCCGGCCGAGCGAGGCCGGCAGCCAGCGGCGCCAGGTGGTCTGCTCGACCTCGCGCTGACCAGCCCGCGCGAGCATCGCGCCGGACAGGTCCACGCCGAACACCGGCGCCTCCGGAAAGCGCGCGCGCAGCGCCGGCAGGTCGTCGCCCGGGCCGCAGCCCGCATCGAGCACGGCCGCGGGGCTCACCTTGATGTATTCGAGGCGCTCGTTCATCCGCTGCGCGATCTCGCGCGGCAGGAACGCAACCGCATCGAACGTGGCGGCACGGCGGTCGAAGATCCGCCGCAGGCGCCTGGCGTCATTGGCCGGACGGCCGGTTGAAGTCGAAGCTGGGGACATGTCGGGCACACTGGCGAAGAGCCCGAAGTATACTCGCTCGCCTCGCAAGCTTCATTGAGGCGGCATGCCAGGAGTGTTGCGATGGTCCGCGGTTCCGCCGGGCGCACGATGCGCGTCGTTTTGTCGCAGGTTCGAACGCTGGTCGTGCGCGTTGCCGCGGTCACGTTGCCGAATCGCTGCGCGTTGTGCGGCAATTTGTCACACACCGTGATTTGCGGCGCCTGCGATGCCGCGTACTGGAATGAAGCGCGGCTGCGCTGCGACGTGTGCGCGCTGCCGCTCGGCGTCGGGCAGGCACGATCGCCCGCTGGCGGACGCACCGGCCGCGCGGCCGCGTACCGGTGCGAAGCGTGCCGCACCGCGCCGCCGCCGTTCGACGCGACGCTCGCCCTCGCCGATTACCGCGCGCCGCTCGACGGGCTCGCGCGCGGCCTGAAGTTTCACGCGCGGCTCGCGCTCGGCGGCGAATTCGCGGCCCGCCTCGCACGGCTGGTCGACGATACGCGCGGCGCGAGCGGCTTCGACCTCGTCGCGCCGGTGCCGCTGTCGCACCGGCGGCTCGTCGCGCGCGGCTACAACCAGGCGTGGGCGATCGCGCGTCCGCTCGCGCGCCGGCTCGGCGTGCCAGCGGACGCGGCCCTGCTCGCGCGCGTCGCCGACACCGCGCCGCAGTCGCGGCTCGATCGGCGCGCACGGCACGACAACGTGATGGCGGCGTTCGCGGTGGCAGGCAGCGTCGCCGGCCGCCACGTCGCGCTCGTCGACGACGTGATGACGTCCGGCGCGACGCTCGCGGCGGCCGCGCAGGCGCTGAAGGCGGCGGGCGCCGTGCGCGTGACGAATCTGGTTGCGCTGCGCACCGCCAAGGATTAATTAGATGGAAAGGCCGGCCGCCCGCGCGCGGCCGTCACGAACCGGCCGGCCGGATGCACGCGCGTTGCGCCGCTCCGGCCGCCCCAGCCAAACCGAAACATGTTCAACGTCGTCCTCGTCGCCCCCGAAATTCCGCCGAACACCGGCAACGTGATCCGCCTGTGCGCGAACACCGGCGCGCACCTGCACCTGATCGAGCCGCTCGGCTTCCCGCTCGACGACGCGCGGATGCGCCGCGCCGGCCTCGACTATCACGAGTATGCGCAAATGCGCGTGCACCGCGACTGGGACGCGTTCGTCGCCGCCGAAGCGCCCGATCCCGCGCGGATGTTCGCGTTCACGACGCGCGGCTCGGGCCGCTTCCACGATCATGCGTTCCTGCCCGGCGACTGGTTCGTGTTCGGCTCGGAAACGCGCGGCCTGCCCGCCGAGCTGCTCGACCGCTTCCCGAACGAACAGCGCGTGCGCCTGCCAATGCGGCCGGACAACCGCAGCCTGAACCTGTCGAACACGGTCGCGGTGGTCGTGTTCGAGGCGTGGCGCCAGGCCGGCTTCGAAGGCGGCGCGTAACGCTCGCTGGCGCAATCCGCGGCGCGGAGCCCGTCAGGTTCGCGCGAGCCGTGCGCGGTACAGGTCGTAGATGTCGGGGGAAAAGCACGCGAACACCACGCGGGCGAGATTCGGCGCCTGCGCGAGCATCTCGGCGACGGTGCCGACCGCGATGTCGACGGCGGCTTCGGCCGGATAGCGGTAGACGCCGCAACTGATCGCGGGAAACGCGATCGACGTCGCGGCCACTTCTTCGGCCAGCTCGATCGCGCGCCGGTAGCACGACGCGAGCAGCTCGGCCTCGCCGCGCGCGCCGCCGTACCAGACCGGCCCGACCGCGTGGATCACATAGCGCGCCGGCAACCCGTGGCCGCGCGTGAGCTTCGCGTCGCCGGTGTCGCAGCCGCCGAGCGCGCGGCACTCGGCGAGCAGGCCGGGGCCGGCCGCGCGGTGGATCGCGCCGTCGACGCCGCCCCCGCCGAGCAGCGAGCCGTTCGCGGCGTTGACGATCGCATCGACGTCGAGCGTCGTGATGTCGACGCGCTGTGCATCGAGCGTGGTGGAATGGATCTGCAGCATGACAACCTCGCGGAACGCGGGAGACCGTTCAAGCGTAGTCCGCTTTGGCGCCGCGCGCCCGGCGCAACCGTGCCGGGCGATCCGGTCGCGCGCGACGCGGACCGCGCCTATTCGGCGCGCGCGTCGCGGCGCAGCAGGCCGCTCACGGCGTCGCGCGGCGCGATGCCGTCGAACAGCACGCCGCATACGGCTTCCGTGATCGGCATTTCGATCGACTGCGCGCGCGCGAGCGCCAGCACGGCCTGCGCGCAGCGCACGCCTTCGGCCACGTGGCCGAGCGCGCCGAGGATGTCGTTCAGCGTGCGGCCGGCCGCCAGTTGCAGGCCGACGGTGCGGTTGCGCGACAGGTCGCCCGTCGCGGTCAGGATCAGGTCGCCGAGGCCCGTGAGCCCTGTGAAGGTTTCCGCGCGGCCGCCGAGCGCCACGCCGAGCCGCGACATTTCAGCGAGGCCGCGCGTGATCAGCGCGGCGCGTGCGTTCAGCCCGAGGCCGAGGCCGTCGGAAATGCCGGTCGCGATCGCCAGCACGTTCTTCACCGCGCCGCCGACCTCGACGCCGACCACGTCGTCGCCCGTGTAGATCCGCATCGCGCCGTGATGGAACGCGGCGAGCGTGCGCTCGCGGCATTCGGCCGACGCGCTCGCGACCGTCAATGCGACGGGCAGCGACTGGCCGACCTCGCGCGCGAAACTCGGGCCCGACAGCACGCCGTTGCTCCGCTGTTCGGGCAACTCGGCCGCGATCACCTGATGCGGCAGCAGATGCGTGTCGGCCTCGAAGCCCTTGCAGACCCAGACGATGTGCGCGGGCACGCAGCCTGCATCGCGCATCGCGCGACACAGCGTGCGCAGCCCGGCCACCGGCGCGGCGATCACGCACAGCGCGTCGTGAGCAGCGCCATGCGCGAGCGCGGCGCCGAGATCGGCGTCGTAGCGCAGCGCATCAGGCAGCGCGATGCCGTCCAGATAGCGGGAATTTTCGTGCCGGGCCTGCAGCCCGGCGATGAGCGCGGCGTCGCGCGCCCACAGAAGCGTATCGTGCCGCGCGGCCAGATGGCCCGCGAGCGCGGTGCCCCAGGCACCGGCGCCGAGAACGGCTACTTTCATACCCAGCACCGGTCCGGAGTGAAACGTCAGTTCAGCGTCGTGCCGTTCGGCGCACCGTTCGCGCCTGCCGCGGCGCCGGCCTGCTGCTGAAGCTGCGCGAGACGCTGCTCGTACAGCGCCTGGAAGTTGATTTCGGCCAGGTGGATCGGCGGGAAGCCGGCACGCGTGATCGCGTCGGCGATGTTCGAGCGCAGGTACGGGAACAGGATCGTCGGGCACGCGATGCCGACGAGCGGGTCGAGCTGTTCGTCCGGAATGTTGCGGATGTCGAAAATGCCGGCCTGCTTCGCTTCGATCAGGAATGCGACCTTGTCCTTCACCTTCGCGGTGACGGTACCCGACACGATGACTTCGAACACGCTTTCCGCGAGGCGGTCGGCCTTGACGTCGACTTCGACTTCAACCGACGGCATGTCCTGCTCGAGGAAGATCGCCGGCGAATTCGGCTGCTCGAGCGACATATCCTTCAGGTAGACGCGCTGGATGTTGAAGAACGGTTGGTTTTCGACGTCGGACATGGTGTTTCCCTAAAAGTGGTGACGGGGCGGCCCGGCTGTTCGCCGGCCGCCACGGATGTATCGTGCGCGCCCAAGCCGCGGCGCGGCCGGCGGCCATTCTGCCCTAATCAGGCCGCTTGCAGAAGCGGCACGAGGCCGCCTTCGCGGTCGAGCTTCGACAGATCGTCGTAACCGCCGACGTGCGTGTCGCCGATATAGATCTGCGGGACCGTGCGGCGCCCCGTGCGCGTCATCATTTCCTCGCGGCGGGCCGGATCGCGATCGATCAGCACCTTTTCGATCTGCTCGACGCCGCGCAGCTTCAGCAGGCGCTCGGCCTGCATGCAATACGGACACACCTGCGTGCTGTACATCAAAACCTTGTTCACTTCGCCACTCCTTGTTTGACGACCGGCATCCCGGCCTGCTGCCAGGCGGCCACGCCGCCTTCGAGCACGTGCACCTCGGCGTAGCCCGCCGCCTCGACCTCGCGCGCCGCCTTCTGCGACTGCTGGCCGTTCTGGCAGACGAGCAGCACCGGGGTGCTCTTGTTCTTCGCGACCTGCGCAATTTTCGCGCCGATCTCGCCCGCGGCGACCTGACGCGCCGACGGCAGATGGCCGGCCGCGAAATCGGACGGGGCGCGCAGGTCGATCACGACCGCGTTGCGACGATTGATGAGCTGCGTCGCCTCCGCGGCCGACAAGCCGCCGCGGCCGCGGCGCAGCGCCGGCCATGCAAGCAGGCCGCCGGAAACCAGCAGGATCGCGATAAGGGCCAGGTTCGTGTAATTGGTAAAGAACGTCACGGAATGTCGCCGGAAAAGAGAAATCGGATGAGGACAATCCCGCCATTATAAAATAACCGTCTTGCGCGATGGCGGGCCCGAACCGGGCGCCGCGCGACGCGCCCCGCTTCCCTCTCACTACCGACCGCAAGATCCATGTACAAACTCGTTCTCATCCGCCACGGCGAATCGACGTGGAACAAGGAAAACCGCTTCACCGGCTGGGTCGACGTCGACCTGACCGAACAGGGTCGCAATGAAGCCTACCAGGCCGGCGAATTGCTCAAGGAGGCCGGCTACACGTTCGACATCGCGTACACGTCGGTGCTCAAGCGCGCGATCCGCACGCTGTGGCACGTGCAGGACAAGATGGACCTGATGTACCTGCCGGTCGTCCACTCGTGGCGCCTGAACGAGCGCCACTACGGCGCGCTGTCGGGCCTGAACAAGGCGGAAACGGCCGCGAAGTTCGGCGACGAGCAGGTGCTCGTGTGGCGCCGCAGCTACGACACGCCGCCGCCCGCGCTCGAGCCGACCGACGAACGCGCGCCGTTCGGCGACCCGCGCTACGCGAAGGTGCCGCGCGAGCAGCTGCCGCTCACCGAATGCCTGAAGGACACGGTCGCGCGCGTGCTGCCGCTGTGGAACGAGTCGATCGCGCCCGCGGTGCGCGCCGGCAAGCAGGTGCTGATCGCCGCGCACGGCAACTCGCTGCGCGCGCTGATCAAGTACCTCGACGGCATCTCGGACAGCGACATCGTCGGCCTGAACATCCCGAACGGCGTGCCGCTCGTGTATGAACTCGACGAGAACCTGAAGCCGATCAAGCACTATTACCTCGGCGACCAGGAAGCGATCGCGCAGGCGCAGGCCGCCGTCGCGAAGCAGGGCAAGGCGGGCTGACGCCCGTCGCGGCGGGCGGCCCGCGTCCCGGCGCGGCCGTCCGTCCGCGCTTCGGGCCGCGGCCCGCACGCCGCGCGAACCTTCGCGGCCCTGCCGCGGTCGAATCCGCTTTCGAACTCCGCTGCGCGCCCGGCGGCGCCCTGCCGGGCCCTCAGCGGCCGTTGCGGCGCTTTTCGCGCCGTTCCACTGAGTTATCGGACGAACAGTTATACTTGTCCGCTACATCCCCGCTACCGCCACGCGCTTCCCGACCGCACCCGACTCTCTATGCGAATGAATTTGAAGAACATCGGCCTGATTGCCGCGGGCCTCGCCACGGGCGTATTCGCCACGCTGCAGGTTTCCGCTTCGGCCGAGCAGACCGCCACGGCGCCGCTTCCCCTCGACCAGCTCCGCCTGTTCGCGGAAGTATTCGGGCAGATCAAGCGCGAGTACGTCGAGCCGGTCGACGACAAGAAGCTGCTGACGGCCGCGATCAAGGGCATGGTGTCGAGCCTCGATCCGCACTCGTCGTTCCTCGACAAGACCGACTATGACGAGCTGCAGGAGCAGACGAAGGGCCGCTTCGCGGGTCTCGGCATCGAGATCTCGCAGGAAGACGGCCTCGTCAAGGTGATCTCGCCGATCGAGGACACCCCCGCGTTCCGCGCCGGCATCCGTCCGGGCGACCTGATCACGCGCATCAACGACAAGCCGGTGCGCGGCATGACGCTCGACAAGGCCGTCAAGCAGATGCGCGGCGAGCCGGGCACCAAGGTCACGCTGACGATCTTCCGCAAGAGCGACGACCGCACGTTCCCGGTCACGGTCACGCGCGCGATCATCAAGGTCCAGAGCGTGAAGATGAAGATGCTCGATCCGGGCTACGCGTATGTCCGCATCACGAGCTTCCAGGAGCGCACGACGCCCGATCTCGCGCAGAAGCTGCAGGACATCGCGCGCCAGCAGCCGAACCTGAAGGGCCTGATCCTCGACCTGCGCAACAACGGCGGCGGCCTGCTGCAGAGCGCGGTCGGCGTGGCCGGCGCGTTCCTGCCGCCCGACTCGGTCGTCGTGTCGACCAACGGCCAGATCCCCGATTCGAAGCAGGTCTACCGCGATACGTACGACAACTATCGCCTGCCGTCCTTCGACGGTGATCCGCTGAAGAACCTGCCGCCCGTCTTCAAGACCGTGCCGATGATCGTGCTGACGAACGCGTATTCGGCGTCCGCGTCGGAAATCGTCGCCGGCGCGCTGCAGGATTCGAAGCGCGCGCAGATCATGGGCAAGACGACGTTCGGCAAGGGTTCGGTGCAGACGGTGCGCCCGATGACGGCCGACACCGCGCTGCGCCTGACCACCGCGTACTACTACACGCCGAGCGGCCGTTCGATCCAGAACAAGGGCATCACGCCGGACGTGCCGGTCGATCAGTACGCGGACGGCGATCCGGACGACGTGCTCGTGACGCGCGAGGTCGACTACACGAACCACCTCGCGAACACGCAGGATCCGAACGAGAAGAAGGAACAGGAAGAGCGCGAGCAGCGCCGGATGGATCAGTTGCGCGTGCTCGAAGAGCAGAACGACAAGAAGACGCCGGAGCAGCGCCAGAAGGATCGCGATCGCAAGCCGATCGAGTTCGGCAGCGCCGACGACTTCATGATGCAGCAGGCGCTCAACAAGCTCGAAGGCAAGCCGGTCCAGGAATCGAAGTCGCTGCTCGCCGAAAGCACGACGAAGAGCCCGGCCGCGAAGGCAGCCGTGAGCGCGAAGGCATCGGGCGCGAGCGCCGCGAAGCCGGCTTCCGCACCGAAGCCCGCCTCCGCGCCGAAGTAAGCGCCGGCCGGCATCCGACGGGCCATCGCGGGAAGACCGCGATGGCCCGTTTTTCATGCGCGCCTAAAATAACGAACGTCCGCCCGCCTCGCCCACGACTGCCCATGAACGACGATCAACTCCTTCGCTACTCCCGCCACATCCTCGTCGACGAAATCGGCATCGAGGCGCAGCAGCGCTTTCTCGACGCGCATGCGATCGTCGTCGGCGCGGGCGGCCTCGGCTCGCCCGCCGCGATGTACCTCGCGGCGTCGGGGGTCGGCACGCTCACACTCGTCGACGCCGACACGGTCGACCTCACGAACCTGCAGCGGCAGATCCTGCACGTGACGGCATCGGTCGGGCGCAGCAAGGTCGAGTCGGGGCGCGACGCGCTGGCGCAACTGAATCCCGAGGTGAAGGTGAACGCGGTCGCGGCGCGCGTCGACGATGCATGGCTCGACGCGCACGTGCCGCACGCGAGCGTCGTGCTGGACTGCACCGACAACTTCGCGACGCGGCACGCGATCAACCGTGCGTGCGTCGCGCACGGCGTGCCGCTCGTGTCGGGCGCCGCGCTGCGCTTCGACGGCCAGATCAGCACGTTCGACTTCCGCGACGCGACCGCGCCCTGCTATGCGTGCGTGTTCCCGGAAGACCAGCCGTTCGAGGAAGTCGCGTGCGCGACGATGGGCGTGTTCGCACCGACCGTCGGGATCATCGGCGCGATGCAGGCGGCCGAGGCGCTGCGCGTGATCGGCGGCATCGGCAAGACGCTCAACGGGCGGCTGATGATGCTCGATTCGCTGCGGATGGAATGGACGACGATGAAAATCGCGCGCCAGGCCGATTGCCCCGTGTGCGGCGGGCGGCACTGACGCGCGCATCACGCACGCGCCGGACGCGCTTGCGTGACACTTCGCTACAATTCGCGGCCAGCGGCGGCTGAACGCCCAAGCGCGCCCAGGCTTGCCTAGGCGGCCGCGTCCGCGCGCGGCTCGGCGACCGACAGCCGCTGCAGCGCCGCCTGCACTTCTTCCGGCTCGAACGCGGCCAGCACGTCGGCCGTCGGCTTTTCGAGCGCCTTCAGGTGCGCGCGCAGGATCTCCTGCTTCACGACGAGCAACTGGCTCGGATGCATCGAGAACTCGGTGAGCCCCATCCCGAGCAACAGGCGCGTGAGCGCCGGATCGCCCGCCATCTCCCCGCACACCGACACCGACACGCCCGCGCGCTTCGCCTCGCGCAACGTGTACGCGATCAGATGCAGCACCGCCGGATGCAGCGGATCGTACAGATGCGCGACCGCGTTGTCGGCGCGATCGATCGCGAGCGTGTACTGGATCAGGTCGTTCGTGCCGATCGACAGGAAATCGAAGCGCTTCAGGAACAGCGGCAGCGCGATCGCCGCGGCCGGGATCTCGATCATCGCGCCGATGCGCACGTTCGGATCGTACGCGAGCCCCGCGTCGTCGAGCTGGCGCTTCGCCTCGCGGATCAGGTCGAGCGTCTGGTCGATTTCCTGCGCGTGCGCGAGCATCGGGATCAGGATCTTCACCTGGCCGAACGCGGACGCGCGCAGGATCGCGCGCAACTGCGTGAGGAACATCTGCGGCTCGGACAGGCTCCAGCGGATCGCGCGCAGCCCGAGCGCCGGGTTCGGCGCCGTTTCGTAGCCTTCGTCGAGCGCCTCGAGCGGTTTATCGGCGCCGACGTCGATCGTGCGGATCGTCACCGGCATGCCCTTCATCCACTCGACGGCCCGCTTGTACGCGGCGAACTGCTCCTCCTCTTCCGGCATCTCCTTCTGATGCATGAACAGGAACTCGGAGCGGAACAGGCCGACGCCGACCGCGCCGGCCTCGACGGCCGCCTTCGCGTCGTCGGGCAGCTCGATGTTCGCGTACAGGTCGATCTTCGTGCCGCACAACGTTTGCGTCGGCGAGAACTTCAGGCGCTGCAGCTTGCGTTGCTCCAGCAGCTTCTCGGACTGGCGGTACGAATATTCCTCGAGGACGATCGGCGCCGGATCGACGATCACGATGCCCGCGTCGCCGTCGACGATGATCAGGTCGTCCTGGCGGATCAGCGCACTCGCATGCTGGACGCCGACCGCGGCCGGAATGCCGAGGCTGCGCGCGACGATCGCGGTGTGCGACGTGCGCCCGCCGAGATCGGTGACGAACGCCTGGAACGACTGCGTCTTGAACTGCATCATGTCGGCCGGCGCGATGTCGTGCGCGACCACGATCATCTCGTTCGTGCCATTCCTGGCCGCGCCGTCGAGCGCCTGTGACGCCGACGGCGCACCGGCGAGCGCCTTCAGCACGCGCTCGACCACCTGCTCGATGTCGGCCTTGCGCTCTCGCAGGTATTCGTCCTCGATGTCGTCGAAATGGCGCGTGAGCAGCTCGAGCTGCTCGGTCAGCGCCCATTCGACGTTGTAGCGGCGCGTGCGGATCAAGTCGATGGTTTCCTGCACGAGCATCTCGTCGCTCAGGATCATCGTGTGAACGTCGATGAAAGCGCCGACTTCGCTCGGGGTGTCGTCGGTCAGGTCGGCGCGCAGCGCTCCGAGCTCGCGACGCACGACGTCGAGCGCCGTGCGGAATCGCTCGACTTCGGCGTCGATCTGGTTGGCCTCGATCAGGTAATGGGCGACGTCGAGCGCCGCAGGCGCGATCAGATACGCTCGCCCGATCGCGATACCTCGTGAGACGGGAATGCCATGCAGCGTGAAGGACACGCGCACCTCCTCTGTACAAGTAAAGCCGCGGCACACTGCTGCGATGCGCTTATGACCCCGGTTAGCGATTATAAATTCCGCGACTCCCTGCTGACTGCATGCACCGCAGCATTGCGCATTTCGCATCAATGCTTCCGACGAAAAAAATGCCGCGAAACCCGCGGCATTCTCAGTCGAAACGGCAACGATCGCGCGCGGCGATCACTGACCTTCGCCGAACTTGTCGGCGATCAGCTTCAGCAGCGCGTCCATCGCTTCCCGCTCGTCGGGCCCTTCGGTCTCGATCGTCACGGTGCTGCCGATACCGGCCGCCAGCATCATCACGCCCATGATGCTCTTCGCGTTGATCTTGCGCCCGTTGCGTGTCATCCAGACTTCCGACTGGAAGTTGCCGGCCAGTTGCGTGAGCTTGGCCGATGCGCGCGCATGGAGCCCCAATTTATTGACGATGGTGGTTTCTTGTTGAAGCATGATTCTCGGTCGGGTCGGTCGGGACCGCCGGCGGCGCGCGCCGGCGGGTCGGTCTAAAACGGAAAACGGATGCTCAGTGCGATTCGCTCGGGGTACGCGGCTGCGGTTCGGGCGGAATCGGCGCGCACTGGCCGCAGCCGGTTTCCGTCGGCGGCGGCGGCGTGCCGGACGACACCTCGTGCACGCCCTTCGCGCCGCCGGACAGCGCCTTGTCGACCAGCTTGTCGAGCGGCACGGTGCGATAGCAGACGGCCCGCACGAGCATCGGCAGGTTCACGCCGGCCAGCACGCGCACGTTGTCGAGCTTCGCGAGCTGGCCCGCGATGTTCGCGGGCGTCGCGCCGTACATGTCGGTCAGCACCACGACGCCGTTGTCTTCGCGCAGCCGCGCGAGTTCCGCGTGCGCAAACGCCATCACCTGGGCCGGATCGCTGTCGGCCATCACGTCGATGCAGCCGATGCGGGCGGGCACGCCGCCGTAGATGTGCGCGATGCAGTCGCGCAGCGCGGTGGCGAGCGGGGCGTGCGCGATGATCAGGATCCCGGCCATGTCAGATCGCTCCCGGCCGCCCCTGGCGGGCCGATACCCCGCGGCGGGGCAATGAGCGTAGCGAGTGTGGGGAACGTTTCATGTTCAGCCTTGCAACAGTGTCGGCCCGACCGCCGGGCCTTCGGTGCGCCGATCACGGCACCGGGCAAGCGGGCATTGTAGCAGGCCGGTCAAGCGGCTCCGGCGACGGGGGACCTGCGCGGCCGCCGCCGGGGTTGCACGGGCGGCGGCCTACGCGGCCGCACGCTCCAGCGCGTCGATGAACATCGCGGCGACGTCGAAGCCCGTCTGCTCCATGATCTCGCGGAAGCACGTCGGGCTCGTGACGTTCACCTCGGTCAGCCAGTCGCCGATCGCGTCGAGGCCGACCAGCAGCAGCCCGCGCGACGCGAGCACGGGCCCGAGCGTCGCGGCGATCTCGCGGTCGCGCTCCGTCAGCGGCTGCGCGACGCCGAGGCCGCCCGCGGCGAGATTGCCGCGCACCTCGCTGCCCTGCGGAATCCGCGCGAGCGAATACGGCACGGGCTCGCCGCCGATCAGCAGGATGCGCTTGTCGCCGGCCTTGATCTCGGGAATGAACTTCTGCGCCATCACCGAGCGCGTGCCGTCGTGGCTCAGCATCTCGACGATCGAGCCGAGGTTCATGCCGTCCGGCTTCACGCGGAACACGCCCATCCCGCCCATCCCGTCGAGCGGCTTCAGGATCACGTCGCCGTGCTCGGCGTGGAACGCGCGCAGCCGTTTCGCGTCGCGCGTGACGAGCGTCGGCGCGACGAACTGCGCAAACTCGCCGATCGCGAGCTTCTCCGAGTGATCGCGGATCGACTGCGCCTTGTTGAACACGCGTGCCCCCGCGCGCTCGGCCAGCTCGAGCAGCCACGTCGACGTCACGTATTCCATGTCGAACGGCGGATCCTTGCGCATCAGCACCGCGCCGAACGATTCGAGACGGCGCGCGTCGACCGGGCCCGCGTCGAACCAGGTGTCGCGATGCAGGTCGTCCAGTTCGCCGACGAACGCGATGCGCCGCACGTCGGCCTCGACCGCCGAGCCCGTCCACGCGAGGTGGCGCGGCTCGCACGCGTACACCGCATGCCCGCGCCGGGCGGCCTCCGCCATCATCGCGTAGGTCGAATCCTTGTAGATCTTGAAATGCTCGAGCGGGTCGGCGATAAAAAGAATGTCCATGCGGGTCCTGTACGTAGCGAAGGTCCGTTACACCTGGATGGCTTCGGGGTCGGTCTTTTCCAGTTCGATCGACGACGCGATCAGCGACAGCCGCGCGACGACGCCGTACATGTAGAAACGGTTCGGCGGCGCGGCGCCCGGCTTGGCGCCTGCATCCGGCAGCGCGGTGTGCTCGAAGCCGAGCGGCACGTAGTGCATGCCGGGCGCGTTCAGGTTCTGGTCGCGCTCGCGGCCGCCGTGCGTGCGGTAGAAGCCGCCGACCACGTAGCGGTCGATCATGTACACGACCGGCTCGGCCACTTCGTCGCCGACGCGCTCGAACGTGTAGACGCCTTCCTGCACGATCACGTCGCGCACCGCGAGGCCGGCCTTCGATTCGGCCATCTGCGCGCGCTCGGCCTTCGTCATGCGGCCGATCTCGGCCGCGTCGTGCACGGTCATCACGCCACGGCCCGCGGTGCCCGCGTCGGCCTTCACGACGACGTACGGCTTCTCGCTGATCCCGTATTCGCGATACTTGCGCGCGATCTTCTTCAGCACGCCGTCGATCGCGTCGGCGAGCGCCTGCTCGCCTTCATGCGCCTGCCAGTCGACGCCTTC
This sequence comes from Burkholderia anthinoferrum, assembly GCF_002925705.1. Lineage (NCBI taxonomy): Bacteria > Pseudomonadati > Pseudomonadota > Betaproteobacteria > Burkholderiales > Burkholderiaceae > Burkholderia > Burkholderia anthinoferrum. The sequence continues at coordinate 47,146 of NZ_LFZP01000008.1, read as the reverse complement.
CACGTGCGCGAAATACGGATTCACCATCCACGGATCGACGCCGACCATCTTCGCGAACTTCTTCGCGACGTCGTCGTAGCACGCGAAGTGCGTCGACTTGCGGCGCACGGCCCAGCCCGCGTGCAGCGGCGGCAGCAGGTATTGCTCGTGCAGGTTTTCCAGCACGGCCGGGATGCCGGCCGACAGGTCGTTGTTCAGCAGGATCGAGCACGGATCGAAATTCTTCAGGCCGAGGCGGCGCTGCGAACGCTCGAGCGGTTCGAGCACGATCTTCTGGCCGTCGGCCAGCGTGATCGGCGTCATGTCGGTGATGCCGGGGTCGAGCGAGCCGAAGCGCACGTTCAGGCCGGCCTGGCGCATGATCGTCGCGAGACGCGCGACGTTTTCCAGATAGAACGCGTTGCGGGTCGGCAACTCGGGAATCACGAGCAGATTCTTCGCGTCCGGGCAGATCTTCTCGATCGCGGCCATCGCGGCCTGCACGGCGAGCGGCAGCACTTCGGACGGCAGATTGTTGAATGCGCCGGGAAACAGGTTCGCATCGACGGGCGCCAGCTTGAAGCCGGCATTGCGCAGGTCCACCGAACAATAGAACGGCGGGGTGTGTTCCTGCCATTCGAGCCTGAACCAGCGTTCGATCGCAGGCGTCGCGTCGAGGATCTTCTGCTCGAGTTCGAGCAGCGGACCGTTCAACGCGGTAACGAGGTGGGGAACCATGAATCACTCGCGAGCGGGAGAATGAAGATTGTAGAGCAATTGCCTTGCCCATTTGGGGATTGTTCCCGGCTTCACAAGGATTATGGAGGCAGTTTTCGGCTATTGACCCGATAGAGTGAAGGGTTATCCGCTACGGCAGCCCGTGACAGGAGAAAAAAAGCCCGCCGGTGAGGCGGGCCGAAGTCGCTGCGCTCATTCGGAGCGGGCGCCGTCGTCGCGGCGGCCCGCCGTTGATTCGTGTGACTTATTCCACGTGCTCGCCGTGCAGGATCACGTCGAGACCTTCGCGCTCTTCCTCTTCGGTCACGCGCAGGCCGATGGTCAGGTCGATCAGCTTCAGCAGCACGAAGCTCAGCACGCCGCTGTAGACCAGCGTGATCAGCACGCCCTTCGCCTGCAGCAGCAGGCTGCCGTCGAAACCGCCGATGTCCTTGACCGCGAATACCCCGGTCAGCAGCGCGCCGAGAATCCCGCCGATGCCGTGCACGCCGAACGCGTCGAGCGAATCGTCGTAGCCGAGCTTCGACTTGAGCCAGGTGGCCGACCAGAAGCAGATCACGCCCGCCGCGATGCCGATCACGAGCGCGCCCGCCACGCCGACGAAGCCGGCTGCCGGCGTGATCGCCACGAGACCCGCGACCGCGCCCGACACGATGCCGAGCACCGACGGCTTGCCCTTCGCGATCCACTCGGCGAACATCCAGCCGAGCGCCGCGCAGGCGGTCGCGACTTGCGTCGTCAGCATCGCGAAGCCGGCACGGCCGTCGGCCGCGACCGCCGAACCCGCGTTGAAACCGAACCAGCCGACCCACAGCATCGAGCCGCCGATCATCGTCAGCACCAGGTTGTGCGGCGCCATCGATTCACGACCGTAGCCGACGCGCTTGCCGAGCACCAGGCACGACACGAGGCCCGCGATACCGGCGTTGATGTGCACCACCGTGCCGCCCGCGAAGTCGAGCACGCCGTCGGACGACAGCCAGCCGGTCGGCTCCCACACCATGTGCGCGATCGGCACATAGACGATCAGCGACCAGAGCGTCATGAACACGAGCATCGCCGAGAACTTCATCCGGTCGGCGAACGCGCCGCAGATCAGCGCCGGCGTGATGATCGCGAACGTCATCTGGTAGACGAAGTAGACCGATTCCGGAATCGTCGTCGCGAGGTGGCTGACGGTCAGCGTCGTCGCCTTGTCGCCCTTCACGTAGGCCATGCCGTGCAGGAACACGCGCGACAGGCCGCCGATGAAGCCGTTGCCCGGCGTGAACGCGAGGCTGTAGCCGACCACCGTCCACAGCACCGTGATCAGCGCGGTGATCGCGAAGCTCTGCATCACGGTCGCGAGCACGTTCTTCTTGCGGACCATGCCCGCGTAGAACAGCGCGAGGCCGGGGATCGTCATGAACAGCACGAGCGCGGTGGACGTCAGCATCCACGCGGTGTCGCCCGCGCTGATCTTCGACGAATCGACCGAGAACGGGGCCGTCGGTGCGGCCGGGGCGGCCGGCGCGGACGCGGCGGCGGCAGCCGATGCGTCGGCCGCGCCCGAAGCCGGTGCGGCGGCGGATGCGTCGGCGGCCGGTGCGGAAGCCGCCGGCGCGGCCGCGCCCGATGCGTCGGAAGCGGTGGCGGCGGGCGCGGAAGCAGCCGCGGTGGAACCAGCCGCGGCGGACGCCGCGTCGTCCGCGAGCGCGGAGCCGACGCCGGCCGCGATCAGCGAGCCTGCCATCAGCAGGGACATCAGAAGTTTGCGCATCTTGGGTTTCCTCTTGTCGCTTGTCTTGTCTGTTCTGTTACAGCGCGTCGGCGCCCGTCTCCCCGGTGCGAATCCGGATCACCTGTTCGATCGGCGTGACGAAGATCTTGCCGTCGCCGATCTTGCCCGTGCGCGCCGCCCGCTCGATCGCTTCCACCGCCTGGTCGACGAGATCGTCGGAGACGGCCGCCTCGATCTTCATCTTCGGCAGGAAATCGACCACGTATTCGGCGCCGCGGTACAGCTCGGTGTGCCCCTTCTGGCGCCCGAACCCTTTCACCTCCGTCACCGTGATGCCCGAGACGCCAAGCGCCGACAGCGCCTCGCGCGTCTCATCGAGCTTGAACGGCTTGATGATTGCGGTAATGAGTTTCATGAAGTCCTCTCGCTGGGTTGTCCCGTCGAATTGGTTGGAATGTTGTAACGGACTCTTCTCAGCAACTCGCATGCCATGTCGGCCCGAACACCGTCTCGAACGGCTTCGGAACGGGGTCACATCGCGTGGTGTAAGGCGCGGAAGCCCGGCCGAATGGCCAACATGGGCCGCTTTGCTGGCGCGGCGAAAGGATCGTTGCTAGAGTGCACGCACGTCCCGGAACGCCGGGCCATTCACCCATGCGGGCGCCATGCCCGGAATTCGCGCCCCGCGCGCACCATTTCCGGTCATGCGTGCATCATGGGCACGTACGCAACTGAAGATGCACATTTTTTGTGCAAGGAAGGGGAATCACCATGAAGCAACCCAGCGACGTTTTCAACGACCTGCAATCGCGCGTCAGCGATTTGCTGAAAAACTCGCCGGCCAAGGACGTCGAGCGCAACGTGAAGGCCATGCTGTCGCAAGGCTTCTCGAAGCTCGATCTCGTCACGCGCGAGGAATTCGACACCCAGGCACAGGTGCTCGCCCGCACCCGCGTGCGCCTCGAGGAACTCGAAAAGCGCGTCGCGGAACTCGAGCAGAAGCTCGCCGCCCCGCAGGCCTGACGCCACCCGGCCGCGAGGGCCGGGCGCGGGCCGCCACGTGCGGCCTGCGCCCGCCACCTTCCTCCACGCTTCGTCGTCCGTCGTTCTTCGCCGTACCCTCCGCTCTTCGCCGTTCATCGTTCTTCGCAGCATCCTCCGCTCTTCGCAGTCCATCGCTCTTCGCAGTTCGTCGTTCGCAACACCTCGTTCTTTCCCCGCGCCACGCCGGCAAGCGCGCACCGATTTCTCCGATTCCCGCGGCGTGCGGCCCCGAACGGCCGTCGTCCGCCCGTCATGCAGGAGCCTCGCCATGTCGCTCGCCGTGGTGCGCAGTCGCGCGCCCGCCTCCGGCCGCGCGCCGGACGTCACCGTCGAAGTCCATCTCGCCAACGGATTGCCGTCGTTCTCGATCGTCGGGCTGCCCGATCTCGAAGTCCGCGAAAGCCGCGAGCGCGTGCGCGCCGCGCTGCAGAACTGCGGATTCGAATTCCCGGTGCGCCGCATCACCGTCAATCTCGCGCCGGCCGATCTGCCGAAGGAATCGGGCCGTTTCGACCTGCCGATCGCGCTCGGCATCCTTGCCGCGAACGGCCAGATCCCGGCCGACGCGCTGGCCGGCCGCGAATTCGCGGGCGAGCTGTCGCTGACGGGCGCGCTGCGGCCGATGCGCGGCGCGTTCGCGATGGCCTGCGGCGCCGCGCGGGACTGGCGCGCGGCACAATCCGGCGCTGGCAGCGCCGGCGGCCCGGGCCTCGATTTCCCCGGCCCGCGCGATTGCACCGCAACATCGCGGCCGCCCGAGCTGTATCTGCCGCTCGACAGCGCCGCCGAGGCCGCGCTCGTGCCGGGCGTGACCGTATTCGGTGCACGCGACCTGCCCGCACTATGCGCGCACCTCGCCGATGCGCCGGACGGGCGGCTCGCGCCGGTCGCGGCGCCCTGCCTCGACGGCCTCGCGGCGCCGGCCGCCCCCGACCTCGCGGACGTCGTCGGGCAGCGGGGCGCCCGGCGCGCGCTCGAAGTCGCGGCCGCGGGCGGCCATCACATGCTGATGGTCGGGCCGCCCGGGGCCGGCAAGTCGATGCTGGCCGCGCGCCTCGCGGGGCTGCTGCCGCCGCTCACCGACGACGAGGCGCTGACCTCGGCCGCGCTGCTGTCCGCGAGCCGGCTTGGCTTCTCGCCCGCGCAGTGGCGCCGCCGGCCATTCCGCGCGCCGCACCACTCGTCGAGCGCCGCCGCGCTGGTGGGCGGCCGCAATCCGCCGCAGCCGGGCGAAATCACGCTCGCGCACCTCGGCGTGCTGTTTCTCGACGAGCTGCCGGAATTCGACCGGCACGTGCTGGAAATGCTGCGCGAGCCGCTGGAAGCCGGCCGCATCACGATCTCGCGCGCGGCCCAGCAGGCCGACTTCCCCGCCGCGTGCCAGTTGATCGCCGCGATGAACCCGTGCCCGTGCGGCTGGCACGGCGATCCGTCCGGGCGCTGCCGCTGCTCGCCGGACGTCGCCGCCCGCTATCTGCGCAAGCTGTCGGGGCCGCTGCTCGATCGCATCGACATCCAGATCGACCTGCCCGCGCTGTCGCCGGCCGAGCTCGCGACGCGCGCGACGGCGCCCGGCGAGCCGAGCGCGGCGGTGGCCGCCCGCGTCGCGCAGGCGCGTGCGCTGCAGCTCGAGCGGCAGGGCAAGACGAATCACATGCTGAGCGGCCGCGAAACCGACGACCTGTGCCGGCCGACCGACGAAGGCGAGCGGTTGCTGCGCGAGGCCGGCGAGCGCTTCGGCTGGTCGGCGCGCGCGTATTTCCGCGTGCTGAAAGTCGCGCGGACGATCGCCGACCTGGCCGGCGACCCGCTGCCGACGGCCGCGCAGATCGCCGAGGCGATCCGCTACCGGCGCGCGTTGACGGCGCTGTGAGCGCGCGAGGAGGACAAAATCAGGCTGTCAAGACTTGACTTATGCACAATTTCGCGAATCCGGCCCCGGATCGCGGCTCGCCGCGGCCTTTACCGAAGGGAATTCGTATCCCGTTGTTTTAATTGATTTTTCTCAAACGGCGAGCGGGCGACCAAACGAGTCGGAAGGCCGTCCGGCGCGGCTTTGCGGGAGATACGCGCGACTTTTCAACAAAGTTATCCACATGCGCTGTGGATAGTCGAAAAACCCTCGCAAAATCCGGCGATTAGCGTCGAAAGCTGCGAATGAACTTTCAGTTGTCGCAGCGTGTCTGAGCGCCCTCGCCGGCCGTCGTCAATCGAGTTTGAACGAGCCGAAAAACTGGTCGAGCTGCTCCTGCGCGAGCGGCCCGTCGGCGATCACGACGGCCTGATACGCGTGCCGGCCGCGCGCGGCGAGCCGCGCGACGATCGTCTTGCGGGCGCGATCGCCTCCGGCGGCGGCTGCGCCGGCGATGCGTAGCTCGACCCCGTTCACCGCGCCGCCGGCCGCGAGCGGCACCGGCACCGCCGCCGTCCGCGGCGCGCCGTCGAGGTTGCGCGACAGCCCGGCGCGCAGAAATTCGAGCGCCGCGCGGCGCGTGTCGTCGCGATCGTCGGGCAGCGTCAACGTGCCGACCGCGAATACCGCGCCGTCGACGTGCGCGGCCTGCATCCGCATCGGCATCGACGTGCCGCCGAGCACCACCGGCTGCTCCTCGACGGTCGGCTTCGCCGGCAGGTCGATCGTGTAGCCCGCATCGTTGTGCAGCGTGCGCCAGTCGTACGAAGGCGAGCACGCGGCCAGGGCGGCGCTCAGGCAGGCCAGCGCGGCGAAGTGTCGCAGTGGACGAAAACGGGGGCGCAACGAATCGATGACTTCCTTCGGCATGGCGTGGATCGCGGCAGGCAAAACGGCCATTATCCGCCGAACCCGAAAACCGGGACGCGGGGCCGCCGCCGGTGCGCGCGCCGCATTCGCGCTAAAATGAGCGCCGAATTTCGACGTCCTTTTCGTCGACGTCGTTTGCATCGATCCGCGTCATCGACTCCGAGAGCACCAGATGAACACCACGCCTTCCACCCGCCGCAGTGCCGGCCCCGTGCGCTACCTCGTCGCGGCCGCCGTCGTCGCGGCGATCGCCGTCGCCGGCTTCTTCGCGTTCAACGGCAAGTCCAGCGTGCCGGACGCGACCTTCACGCTGCTGTCGGGCCAGAAGGTCTCGACCGCCGGCGACCTGAAGGGCAAGGTCTATCTCGTGAACTTCTGGGCGACAAGCTGCGCGACCTGCATGCAGGAAATGCCGCAGATGGTCGATACCTACAATCGCTTCAAGGGTCAGGGGCTGGAATTCGTCGCGGTCGCGATGAACTACGATCCGCCGATGTACGTCGCGAACTACGCGCAGACGCGCCAGTTGCCGTTCAAGGTCGCGCTCGACGACGGCAGCGTCGCGAAGCAGTTCGGCAACGTGCAGCTCACGCCGACGACCTTCGTCGTCGACAAGGACGGCAAGATCCTGAAGCGCTACGTCGGCGCGCCGCAATTCGCGGAACTCGACGCGCTGCTCAAGAAGGCGCTCGACGGCAACGCGGCCTGAGCGCCGCACACCGCACGGCAGGACTTGCAGGGCCGCACACCGCGCCCTGCTCCGCAAAACGGACCGCACCGCGGTCCGTTTGCATTTCAGCGCTCGGTTTCGCCTTTCGCCGACAGCCCGTAGCGCTTCATCTTCTCGTACAGCGTCGCCTTGCCGACATGCAGCCGGTCGGCCGTCGCCGCGACCGCGCCGCCCGTCTGGTTCAGCGCCTCGGCGATCACCGCGCGCTCGAACTGCTCGATGCGCTCCTTCAGCGTCTGGTCGTTGTCGGCCGCGTCGCCCGCGCCCGTTTCCTGCGGCATGTCGGCCACGCCGAGCACGAACCGGTCGGCTGCGTTGCGCAGCTCGCGCACGTTGCCCGGCCAGTCGCGCTGCATCAGGCTCGCGCGCTGCCGGTCGGTCAGCACCGGCGCGGGCCGCCCGTAGCGCACGGCCGCATCGAGCATGAAGTGCTCGAACAGCGGCACGATGTCCTCGCGGCGCTCGGCGAGCGGCGGCAGCGCGATCGTCACGACGTTGAGCCGGTACAGCAGGTCGCGCCGGAACGTGCCGGCCGCGACGAGCTCGCTCATGTCGCCCTTCGCGGCCGCGACCACGCGGCAGTTCACGCGGATCGGCTGGTTCGAGCCGAGCCGCTCCAGCACGCCGTCCTGCAGCACGCGCAAGAGCTTCACCTGCAGCGCGAGCGGCATGCTTTCGATTTCGTCGAGGAACAACGTGCCGCCGGACGCGTATTCGAGCTTGCCGACGCGCCGCTTCGCGGCGCCGGTGAACGCGCCGGGCTCGTAGCCGAACATCTCCGACTCGAACATCGGCTCGGGCAGCGCGCCGCAATTGACCGCGATGAACGGCTTGTCGCGGCGCGGCGACAGCTCGTGCAGGCTGCGCGCGATCAGCTCCTTGCCGGCGCCCGTGTCGCCGTTGATCAGCACCGACGCGTCGGTCGGCGCGATGTTCGCGATCAGCTTGCGCACCTGCTCGATCGCCGGGCTGCGGCCGATGATGCGCGGCGCGACGACGTTCTGCCCGGCCAGCTCGCGCCGCAGCGCGTGGTTCTCGAGCACGAGCTCGCGGCGCTCGAGCGCGCGGCGTACCGTCTCGATCAGGCGCTCGGCCGCGAACGGCTTCTCGATGAAGTCGTACGCGCCGTCGCGCATCGCCTGCACGGCCATCGAGATGTCGCCGTGCCCGGTGACGAGGATCACCGGCACGTCGGGCACGCGCTCGCGGCACTGCGCGAGCACGTCGAGCCCGCTGGCACCCGGCAGCCGGATGTCGCTCACGATCGCGCCGGCGGTATCCGCGACGATCGCCTTCTCGGCCGCCTCGGCCGACTCGAAGCCGGCGACGTCGAAGCCCGCCAGTTGAAGGCTCTGCACGCTCGCCCGGCGCACGAGCGCATCGTCTTCGATATAGATCACTTGCAGCCGGTTGGCCATCTTGGTCACTCGCTCCTGACAGGCCGCGCGGCGCCCGCGCGGCTCTCGTTGATGCCGGTCGTCGCCGACCGGGCCTGCATCCTGCCGACCGTCCAGGCTAATGCGAGCCCGCCGGCTCGGACACGGAGTCCGGATGATGCGTGCGGGCGCGCCGCAGCGTCAAGACGAACAGCGCGCCGCCCGACGGGGCGTTGCGGGCGGTCAGCGCACCGCCCGCGTCGCTGGCGATCGACGACGAGATCGCGAGGCCGAGCCCGAGCCCGCGCCCCATTTCCTTGGTCGTGAAGAACGGCTCGAACAGGCGCGGCAGCAAATCGGGCGCGATGCCGGAGCCGTTGTCGCGCACCTCGACCGCGAGCGTCGCGGCCGACACCGCGATCGTCACCTCGATGGCCGGCGCCGCGACGCCGGCCACCGCGTCGAGCGCGTTGCCGAGCAGATTGATCAGCACCTGTTCGAGGCGCAGATCCTCGCAGCGCGCGACGAGTTCGGGATAGTCGCGTGCCAGATCAAGCGGCGCGTCGTGCGCGGGCGACACGGTGGCATCCTGCAGCGTCAGCGTGAGCGCGACGCCGCGCAGGCGCTCGTCGAGCAGCGACAGCACGCTGCGCAGCGCACGCACGACGAGCGCCTGCTCGTTGCGCGGCTTCGCGCGGCCGACGAACAGCTTCAACTGGTTCGTGATCTTGCCCATCCGCTCGGTGAGCGCGGCGATCGCCTCGAGATTCTCGCGCGCGGCGGCCTGCTCGCCGCGATCGAGCAGCACGCGCGTGTTGTCCGAGAAGCTGCGCAGCGCCGCGAGCGGCTGGTTCAGTTCATGCGTTATGCCGGCCGCCATCTGGCCGAGCGCGGCGAGCTTGCTCGCCTGGATCAGTTCGTCGTGCGCGGCGCGCAGCTCCTGCTCCGCGCGGATCCGGTCGCCGACTTCCTTCTGCAACTGCTCGTTCGCCTCAGACAAATCGGCCGTACGCTCCTCGACGCGCCGGTTCAGCTCCGCGTACGCCTGCTGCAGCAGCGCGCGGCCACGGATCATCTCGCGCACGCGGGCACGGCGCATCCGCCAGTAGAACGCGAGCAGCGCGACCGACACGAAGCCGAAGCCGGTGACGATCGTCGCGTTGCGCGCGTCGGCATCGATCGGCGCGATCGGCGCGAGCGTGACGAGCAGCCAGTCGGGCTCGCCGATCCGGCGCTTGCTGGCGAGAAAGCGCGGCGCGCGCCGGCCGGCGCCGAGGCGCACGATTTCCGCATCGGCGCCGAGCGTCTGCTCGACGCGCAGCGGCAGCGGCGTGACCGGTTGCTGCGCGTACTGGCGCGTTTCGTAGATCGACGCGGCGACGGGCCCCGTGAGCGGGCGCAGCGTGTGGTACTTCCACGCGGGCACGGACGACAGGAACACGACGCCGTGATCGTCAGCGACGACGAGCGGCTCCGACGCATCGGCGCCCTGGAACCATTCGAGATTGAGCTTCACGACGACGACGCCCGCGATCCTGCCGTCGCGCCACACGGGCTGCGAGATGTAGTAGCCGGGGTCGCGCGAGATCGTGCCGATCCCGAAGAAGCGGCCGACCCGGCCGTTCATCGCATCGAGGAAATACGGGCGGAAACGGTATTCGATCCCGACGAAGCTGTCGGGCGCGCGCCAGTTGCTGGCGGCGACGCACAGGCCGTCCGCGCCGATCACGTAGGTGACGGTCGCGTGCGCGTGCTCGTTGAGGTCTTCGAGATAGCGGTTGACGCGCGCGGTGTAGTCGGTGCGCTTCGGCTCGGCGAGCAGATCCTGCACGTACGGATGGCTGCCGAGCAGATAAGGCAGCGATTCGTAGCGGTCGAGCGTGCTCTTGAGCGCGTTGGTGGTGCGATCGACGCGCACCGCGGCATTGCGCTGCAGCTCGGCGACGCCGCGCTGCCAGGTGATCGTCCACGTGAGCGCGCACGCCGCGGCGAGCGCGGCGGCGAGCACGACGAGGATGAGCAGGCGGCGCGTCACGGTCGAGGCTTCCTGACGATGCGGATCGCCTATTGTGTCATAGGGCTCCGCATCGATGCCCGGGCCGCCGCGCGGCGCGCCGCCCGCGGGCGACACCGCCGCCTGCTCGCTCATGCCGTCAGACGCCGGCCGTCGTCTCGGTCGGCGCGACTTCGCCGCCGCCCTTCAGCGCCTGGCGCAGCTTGTTGCGGTCGAGCTCCTTCTCCCACGCCGACACGACGACCGTCGCCACGCCGTTGCCGACGATGTTGGTCAGCGCGCGGCATTCGCTCATGAAGCGGTCGATGCCGAGGATCAGCACCATGCCCGACAGCGGGATCGTCGGCACGACGGCCAGCGTCGCGGCGAGCGTGATGAAGCCCGCGCCCGTCACGCCGCTCGCGCCCTTCGACGTGAGCATCGCGACGGCCAGCAGCGTGAGCTGCTGCATCCACGTCAGCTCGATGTTGGTCGCCTGCGCGATGAACAGCACGGCCATCGTCATGTAGATGTTGGTGCCGTCGAGGTTGAACGAATAGCCGGTCGGCACGACGAGGCCGACGACCGAACGCGAGCAGCCGGCCTTCTCGAGCTTTTCCATCAGCTGCGGCAGCGCGGCTTCCGACGAGCTCGTGCCGAGCACGATCAGCAGCTCTTCCTTGATGTACGACACGAAGCGGATGATCGAGAAGCCGGTGAAGCGCGCGATCGCGCCGAGCACGACGAGCACGAACACGAGCGACGTCAGGTAGAACGTGCCGATCAGCTTGAGCAGCGGCACCAGCGAGCCGACGCCGTACTTGCCGATCGTGAACGCCATCGCGCCGAACGCGCCGATCGGCGCCAGCTTCGTGACGATGTGCACGATGCCGAACAGCACGCGCGTCAGGCCGTCGATGAAGTCGGTCACGACCTTGCCGCGCTCGCCGAGGTGCGCGAGCACGCTGCCGAACAGCAGCGCGATCAGCAGGATCTGCAGGATTTCACCCTGCGCGAACGCATCGACCATCGTGTTCGGGATGATGTGCATCAGGAAGTCGACCGTCGACTGCCCGTGCGCCTTCGCCGCGTACGACGCGACGGCCTTGCCGTCGAGCGTCGCCGGATCGATGTTGAAGCCGACGCCCGGACGCAGCAGGTGCGTGGCCGCGAGGCCGAGCAGCAGCGCGAAGGTCGACACGATCTCGAAGTACAGCAGCGCCTTGCCGCCGACGCGGCCGACCTTCTTCATGTCCTCCATGCCGGCGATGCCGGTGACGACCGTACAGAAGATGATCGGGCCGATCACCATCTTGATCAGCTTGATGAAGCCGTCGCCGAGCGGTTTCATGTCGGTGGCGATCGACGGGTAGTAGTGGCCGAGGATCACGCCGACGATGATGGCGAAGATCACCTGCACATAGAGCACTTTGTAGAAGGGTTTCTTCTTCACGATGGTTCCTGCTGAAGTAGATGAGCCGGTGGAAACGGCGTCACGCGCGCAGGGATGAATGAGAACGGGGGGCAATCCCCCCCGAAGGCATTCGCCCGCGCGGCTGCCGTGCCGCAACAAGCGATGCCTCAGGACATCCGGAGGGGGAGGAAGGCATTGGTCATCGGTTGTCTCCTTGGTTTAATAGTCAGGCCGGGGGCCGGCCATGCGCTTTATATTGCAAGGTCGATGCCAGGTTTCAGGAACCCCTCAAACCGTTGTTTTCATTGTATTTCTCATAATGCGGCAGGCAAGGAAATCCGGTATTCCGGATTTCCGGAAAATATCCGTCCGGTGATCCGGACGGATCCATCGTTTCATCGGACGAATCAGTGCTGCACGGCCCGGCTCGCGAGCACGCCCGTCTGCGCGTAGAACTCCTGCCGCGCGAACGCGTCGCGCTCGCGGCGTGCGCGCTCGCCGCGATCCAGGAGCGAGCCGACGACGATCCCGACGAACGCGAGCGGCACCGACACGAGCGCCGGATTGTCGAGGAACACCGCCGCATGCGCGTGGTGCAGCACGTCGACCCACACCGACTTCGACAGCACCGTGAGCGCGACCGCCGACGCGAGGCCGAGGCCGCCGCCGAGCACCGCGCCGCGCGTGGTCATCCCGCGCCAGAAGATCGACATCGCGAGCACCGGGAAATTGGCGCTCGCGGCCACGGCCGCGACGAGCCCGACCATGAACGCGACGTTCACGTGCTCGAACAGGATCGACAGCGCGATCGCGACAGCCGACAGCCCGATCGTCGCCGCGCGCGAAATGCGCATCTCCAGCCGCTCGTCGGGCTTGCCGCGCGCCCACATCTGCGCATAGAGATCGTGCGAGATCGTGGTCGCACCGGCGAGCGTCAGCCCGGCGACCACCGCGAGGATCGTCGCGAACGTGACGGCCGCGATGAACCCGTAGAACCAGTTGCCACCCACCGCCTGCGCGAGCTTCACCGCGACCATGTTCGACCCGCCGAGCAGGTCGTGCGTCAGGTTGAACGTGCCGTTCGCGCCGAGCTTGAAGAACTCCGGATGCTGCGCGAGCAGCACGATCGCCGAGAAGCCGATCACGAAGGTCAGCAGGTAGAAGTAGCCGATGAAGCCGGTCGCGTACAGCACCGACTTGCGCGCCTCCTTCGCGTTCGGCACCGTGAAGAAGCGCATCAGGATGTGCGGGAAGCCGGCCGTGCCGAACATCAGCGCGATGCCGAGCGACAGCGCGTTGGCCGGGTCGCGGATCAGCTTGCCGGGCCCCATGATCGACAGCGCGCCCGGATGCACGGCCACCGCGCGGCGGAACATCGCGTCGATGCTGAAGCCGAATTCGCCGAGCGCGAGCCACGCGAGCAGCGTCGCGCCGGCGAGCAGCAGCACGGCCTTGATCACCTGCACCCAGGTGGTCGCGGTCATTCCGCCGAAGAATACGTAGACGACCATCAGCACCCCGACGATCAGCTCGGCCGTGCCGTACGACAGCCCGAACAGCAACTGGATCAGCTTGCCCGCGCCGACCATCTGCACGACGAGGTACAGCACGACGATCGTCAGCGCGTTCGCGGACGTCAGCAGCCGGATCGGCCGCTGCGCGAAGCGATACGCGACGACGTCGACGAACGTGAACCTGCCGAGGTTGCGCAGCGGCTCGGCGATCAGGAACATCACGAACGGCCAGCCGACCAGGAAGCCGATCGAGTAGATCAGCCCGTCGAAGCCGAACATGAACACCATCCCCGACAGCCCGAGGAACGACGCGGCCGACATGTAGTCGCCCGCGATCGCGAGCCCGTTCTGCAGCCCGGTGATGCCGCCGCCGGCCGTGTAGAAATCGCGCGTCGAGCGCGTGCGGCGCGCGGCCCAGCGCGTGAGCGCGAGCGTCGCGAACACGAACGCGAAGAACATCGCGATCGCGACCGGGTTCAGCTCGACCTTGTCGGGCATCGGGCCGGCGACGCCGGTCGCATGGGCGGTGGAGGCAACGAGAACGGCCAGCGCGACGGGCGCGCTCGAAATGAATCGCATGTCGGCCTCCGTCACGGACGTTGCAGGATCGCGTCGACGCGGCGGTCGAACGCACGGTTCGCGCGCAGCACGTAGCACGCGGTCAGGCCGATCGCGATCAGGATGATCGCGACGCCCGCGGCGATCCCGACCGTCGTCGTCGCGCCGCGGTACAGCGGCGCGGCGAGCACGTGCGGCGCGAGCGCGACGAGCAGGATGAAGCCGTAGTACGTAGCAATCATCAGCGCGGTGAGCGTGAAGCTGAAGCGGCGCCGTGCGCGCACGAGCTGCTGGTAGTCGCGGCGCGCCGTGACCGATTCGATGACGGAAAGCTCCATGTTGTCTCCGGTGTCGACCAGAGTTAGCGCTTTAGCGCTTTAGCGCTTACTCTGGTCCCATGCTTCGCGGTCGACCTGGGTTGGCGCTTTAGCACTTACTCAGGTCCCCGCACGGCAAGGCCGCTCGTCATTGCGAGCGGTGTTTTGTGGAAGGGTCGGCGCGCCTCCACTGCCCCGCCCGCGCCGCGGCGGAACAAGCGATCTACACGACGCGATCCGCCCGCAGCCGCGCGACGTCCTCCGCCGACATCCCGAGCCAGCCGCCGAGCACCGCCTCCGTATCCGCGCCGAGCACCGGCGGCGCGCCGCGCACCGGCAGCCGCGCGCCGTCGAAGCGGTACGGCGGCGCGAGCACGTCGACGCCGCCCGCGACCGGATGCGGCTGCCGCGTGACGAGCCCGGCGCGGGTCGCGCGTTCGGACGTCAGCGCTTCGTGTAATCCGAGCACTTCGCCGCACGGAATGCCCGCCTCGGCGAGCGCCGCCAGCAGCGTCGCGCGCGACCGGCGCGCGAGTTCGCCACGAATCTCGGGCAGCAGGTCGGCGCGATTCTCCGAGCGGCCGAGGTTGGTCCTGTAGCGTTCGTCCGCCGCGAGATCGGGCCGCTCGATCGCGTCGCAAAAGCGTGCGAACTGCGTGTTGTTGCCGACCGTGATCACGAGCGGACCGTCGGCCGCGTCGAACACGCCGTACGGCACGATCGACGGATGCGCGTTGCCGTAGCGCGGCGGGTCCGCGCCCATCAGCAGCGCGTCGAGCCCGTAGTACGCGGTGATCATCAGCCCGCAGTCGAACAGCGCCATCTCGATGCGCCGCCCGCGCCCGGTCGCATGGCGTTCGTACAACGCGGCGAGGATCGCCTGCGCCGAATACATGCCGGTGAACAGGTCGACCGCCGCGACGCCGAACTTCAGCGGCGGCTGGCCGGCCTCGCCGTTCAGCGCCATCAGCCCGGCCTCGCCCTGCACGACGAGGTCGTAGCCGGGCCGCGCGGCCTCCGGGCCGGAGCGGTCGTAGCCGGAGATCGCGCAATGCACGAGCCGCGGATTCAGTTCGGCCAGCGCGTCGTAGCCGAGCCCGAGCTTCTCCGCGCCGCCGCACTTGAAGTTGTGGATCACCACGTCGGCCTGCGCGGCCAGCTCGCGCGCGATGCGCCGGCCGGCTTCCGTCTGCAGGTCGACGCAGATCGACCGCTTGCTGCGGTTCACGCTGTTGAAATAGGTGGTTTCGGTGTCGCCGATCCGCAGCCCCCAGTCGCGCGTATCGTCGCCGCGCGCCGGATGCTCGACCTTGATCACCTCCGCGCCGAAATCGGCGAGCACCATCGCGCACCACGGACCCGCGAGCACGCGCGAGAAATCGAGCACCTTCACGCCGGCCAGCGGCAGCGCGCGCGTGTCGTTCGTCATCCTTGTCTCCTCCATTCGCGTTTCGCCGCTTATTGTTTCGACAGCGCGATGTAGCGCGCGAGGTGGTGATCCTCGTCGCCGAGCTGGTGATCGATCATCACGAGACGCTTCGCGTAATGCGACAGCGGCAGCTCCCACGTCATCCCGATCCCGCCGTGCAGCTGAATGCTTTCCTCGGCGACGAGCGTGCCGATCCGGCCAACGCTGTACTTCGCCGCGGCGAGCGCGCGCTCGCGCACCACGCGCGGCGCATCGAGCTGCGCGGCCGCGTTGATCACGGCCGAGCGCGCCTGCTCGACTTCGAGCAGCAGATCGGCCATCCGGTGCTGCAGCGCCTGGAAGCTGCCGATCGGCATCCCGAACTGCTTGCGCGTGCGCAGGTAGTCGAGCGTGTGCGCCTTCGCGACGTCCATCGCGCCGAGCGCTTCCGCCGACAGCGCGAGCAGCCCGTAGCCGAGCACGCGCTCGAGCAACTCGGCGCCCGCTTCGCCGTCGAGCGCATCCAGCGCGCCGAGCGCGGCGTCGGCAGGCAACGCGACGCGCTCGAAGCGCACTTCGGCCGCGCGGCCGCCGTCGATCTTCCTGTAATCGCGCAGCGACACGCCCGGCGCATCGGCCGGCACGACGAACAGGCCGATGCCGGCCGCATCGTCGTCGCGCCCCGACACGCGCGCGCTGACGACGAAGAACGCCGCCTGCGCGGCCTGGTCGACGACGCCCTTCGCGCCCGTCAGCACCCAGCCGTCGCCCGCACGTTCGGCGCGTGTGCGCACGGTCGTCAGCTCGTAATGCGAGCCCGGTTCGTCGTGCGCGAACGCGGCGCTCGCGCTGCCGTCGATCAGCGCGGCGAGCCGCTCGCGATGCGCGTCGCCGCCGGCGAGCGCGAGCGCACGGCCCGCGAGTAGCGCGCCGAGGAACGGCTCGACGACGAGCCCGCGCCCGAGGCATTCGAACACCACGGCGATGTCGAAGCCCGCGCCGCCGAAGCCGCCGTCGGCTTCGGCGAACAGCGCGCCGACCGTACCGAGTTCGGCGAAGCGCCGCCACATCGCGCGGTCGAAGCCTTCAGCCGACTGCGCGATGCGGTCGCGCACCGGGAACGCGTACTGTTCGGCGATGAAGCGGTTCAACGTGTCCGCCAGCATCCGGCGGTCTTCTGTGTGCTGGAAATCCATCGTCGCGTCCCTCGTCACAGCCCGAGCATCATCTTCGCGATGATGTTCTTCTGGATCTCGTTCGAGCCGCCGAAGATCGACAGCTTCCGGTTGTTGAAATACTGCTGCGCGGCGCTCGCGGCTTCTTCAGGGCCGACCGGTTCGCCGTCGTAATCGGCATCGAGCGCTTCATCGACGAACGGCTGCGCATACGGCCCCATCGCGCGCCGCATCAGCGCGGCGATCTCCTGGCGGATCTGCGTGCCGCGAATCTTCAGCATCGAGCTTTCCGCACCCGGCACGCCGCCGCCCGCGACCGCAGCCAGCACGCGCAGGTTGGTCGTGCGCATGTTTTCCAGCTCGATCTCGACGCGTGCGACGCGCGCCGCGAAGAACGGATCGTCGGCGAGCGGCCGGCCGTTCTTCATGACCTTCGCGGCCACCGCGCGCAGCCGGTCGAGCGCGGCGGTCGAGAAGCCGATCCCCGCGATGTTGGTGCGCTCGTACGTGAGCAGATATTTCGCGTAGGTCCAGCCGCGGTTCTCCTCGCCGACCAGGTTCTCCACCGGCACGCGCACGTCGGTGAAGAAGACCTCGTTCACCTCGTGCTCGCCGTCGAGCGTGATGATCGGGCGGACCTCGACGCCCGGCGCGTTCATGTCGATCAGCAGGAAGCTGATGCCTTCCTGCTTGCGCACGTCGGTCGCGGTGCGCACGAGGCAGAAGATCATGTTCGCGTAGTGGCCGAGCGTGGTCCATGTCTTCTGGCCGTTCACGACGTAGTGATCGCCGTGGCGTACCGCGGTGGTCTTCACCGACGCGAGATCGGACCCGGCGCCCGGCTCCGAGTAGCCCTGGCACCACCAGTCGGTGCCGTCGAGAATGCGCGGCAGCCAGTGAAGCTTCTGCGCGTCGCTGCCGTACTTGATCAGCACGGGGCCGAGCATGTTCACGCCGAACGGCACGATGCGCGGCGCGCCGGCGAGCGCGCATTCGTTGTCGAACAGGAACTTCTGCGCGACGCTCCAGCCGGGGCCGCCGTATTCGCGCGGCCAATGGCTCGCGAGCCAGCCGCGCGCGTTGAGGATGGCGTGCCATTCGCGCATGTCGTCGCGCGTCAAGTGCAGGCCGCCCTTCACCTTGCGCGCGATGCGCTCGGGCAGTTCGGCTTGCAGGAAGCGCTGCACTTCGGTGCGGAACGCTTCCTCTTCGGGAGTGAAATCGAGGTTCATCGTAGGTCCGTTGCGGATGCGGTGGGCGTTCAGTCGATGCGGTTCAGGCTCGCGAAATCCGCGCCGCGCGCGACGAGATCGACGAGCAGCGGCGACGGCTTCCAGAACAGCGGATCTTCGTTCGCGAACGCGCGGATATCGGCGAGCACGTTCGCGAGGCCGACCGTGTCCGCGTAGTGCATCGGGCCGCCGCGATAGCGCGGGAAGCCGTAGCCGTACAGGAACACCGCGTCGACGTCGAGCGGGCGCAGCGCGATCTTCTCGTGCACGACGTTCGCGCCTTCGTTGATCATCGCGGCGAGGTAGCGGCGCACGATTTCTTCATCGGTGAACGTGCGCGGCGTGATGCCCTTCTTCGCGCGTTCTTCCGCGACGATCGCGTCGACTTCCGGGTCGGGCGTGCCGACGCGCGCGCCGTCCGGATACAGGTAGTAGCCGCGGCCGGTCTTCTGCCCGAACCAGCCGCGCTCGCACAGCCGGTCGGAAATCTCCACGTAGCGCGCGTTCGGATCGCGCGTCGCCGCGCGGCGCTTGCGGGTCGCCCAGCCGATGTCGCCGCCCGCGAGGTCGACCACCTGGAACGGACCCATCGGGAAGCCGAACCCGCGCACCGCGCGATCGATCTGGTACGGCGACGCGCCGTCTTCCATCAGATAGTCGGCCGCCGTCCGGTAGACGGCGAGGATCCGGTTGCCGATGAAGCCGTCGCACACGCCCGCGCGCACCGGCGTCTTCTTCAGTTGCTTGGCCAGCGCGAACGCGGTCGCGACGACGTCCGCGCTCACGCGCGCCGGCACGACGATCTCGAGCAGCTTCATCACGTTGGCCGGCGAGAAGAAATGCAGGCCGATCACGTCGGCCGGCCGGTCGATGCTCGCGGCGAGCGCGTCGATGTCGAGATACGACGTGTTGGTCGCGAGCACCGCGCCCGGCTTGCACACGCGGGCGAGTTCGGCGAACACCGCCTGCTTCACGGCCATGTCCTCGAATACGGCCTCGATCACGACGTCGGCCTGCGCGAGCGCGTCGTACGACGTGCTGCCCTTGAAGCGCGCGAGGCGCGCCGCGTGCGCGGCCGGCGTCATCCGCCCTTTCGCGACGAGGCCGTCGTACACCTTCTCGACGTGCGCCCGGCCGCGCGCGAGCGACGCTTCGTCGCGCTCGATCATCGTCACCGGCAGCCCGGCGTCGAGCGCCGCGACCGCGATGCCCGCGCCCATCGTGCCGCCGCCGACCACGCCGATCCGCTCGACCGGCCGTGCGCTCGCGTGCCGCGCCTCGGGCGCCTTCGCCGCCTCGCGTTCCGCGAAGAACGCATGAACGAGGCCCGCGCGCTGCGGGCTGTCGACGCACTGCAGGAACAGGCCGCGTTCGAGCTTCATCCCCGCGTCGAACGACTGCGTGAGCGCGGCCTCGACCGCGTCGACGATCTTCGCCGGCGAGAAAAGGCCACGCGACTTCTTCGGCAATTCCGCGCGCGCCGCATCGATCGCGGCCTGCGCGGCCGCGCGGTCGGCCAGGCCCTGCGCGTCGCGCGTGCGGCGCACCGGCGCGCCGAGCGACACGAGTTCCTGCGCATAGGCGAGCCCTTCGGCGAGCGTGTCGTCGCTGTGCGCGATGCGATCGACGAGGCCGAGCGCGAGCGCTTCCTCGGCGCTCGCATGGCGGCCCGTCAGCATCAGGTCGAGCGCGGCCTTCGCGCCGATCAGGCGCGGCGCGCGCTGCGTGCCGCCCGCGCCGGGCAGCAGGCCGAGCGTCACTTCGGGCAGCCCGAGCTTCGCACCGGGCACCGCGAGCCGGTAATGCGCGGCCAGCGCGACCTCGAGGCCGCCGCCGAGCGTCGCGCCGTGCAGCGCGACCACGACCGGCTTCGCGCCCGATTCGATCCGCTCGCACACGTCGGGCAGCGACGGCGGCACGGGCGGCTTGCCGAATTCGCGGATGTCGGCGCCCGCGATGAAGTTGCGGCCGGCGCCGACGATCAGCACCGCGCGGATCGCGTCGTCGGCCTGCGCGGCGTCGATCGCGTCGGCGAGGCCGCGCCGCACGTCGGCGGACAACGCGTTGACGGGCGGGTGATCGATCGTGACGACGAGCACCTTGTCGCGCCGTTCGCGCGTGACGGTGCCGGTGGCGGTGGCGGATGTTTCGGGGGAAGCGGGTGAATTCATCGTGTCTCCGGGTGCGGTGCGCCGGGCGGGCGGGACCGGCCGCCGGGTCGGCGGGCGACGCCGGTTCGCGAGCGGGGTCCCGCGCGGCGGGAAACGGTCCGGCGTGGTTGCCGGGCATGACTCGATTCTCGATTGATCGAGATTCATTGACAATTCCCGCGCGCCTTTACAAGCTGTCAAGTCCGACTTGACATTGAATGCTTTCGAACCGTTTCGGCCCGTTGTTTCGGCCCTTTAAGCGGGACGGATCAGGAGACCCCCGGATGGACCTGAACGCGCTGACGCTGCTCGTCGAGATCCTCGACGCGGGCAATCTCAGCAAGGCCGCGCAGCGGCTCAAGATGAGCCGGGCGAACGTCAGCTACCGGCTGAACCAGCTCGAACGCTCGATCGGCCAGCAGCTCGTGCGGCGCACGACGCGGCGCATCGAACCGACCGAGATCGGGCTCAAGCTGTACGAGCATGGCCGGCGCATCCGCAACGAATTGCTGGCCGCGCAGGAATCGGTGACGACGCTCGGGCAGGACCTGCAGGGCCGCGTGCGGCTGTCGGTGCCGAGCGGCTATGGGCAGATGGTGATGTCCGAGTGGCTGCTCGCGTTCAAGCGGCTGCATCCGGGCATCGTGCTCGACGTGGTGTTCGAGAATCGCGTGGAAGACCTGATGCGCGACGAAGTCGACATCGCGATCCGCGTGATGTCGGAGCCGCCGCAGAACCTCGTCGCGCGCGACATGGGCGCGGTGCGCTACGTCGCGTGCGCGTCGCCCGCGTTCGCGGCCGCGCACGGGATGCCCGCGACGCTCGGCGCGCTGGCCGCCGCGCCGGTCGTCACCGCGACGGTGCTCGGCCGGCAGTTGCGGATCGCCGCGTATCTCGGCGACGAGCGCCACGAGGTGCTGCTCGAACCGACGCTGATTTCGGAGAACTTCCTCTTCCTGCGCCAGGCGATCCTCGCGGGGATCGGCGTCGGCATCGTGCCCGACTACGTGATGCAGGACGACCTGCGGCACGGCACCGTCGTCACGTCGCTCGACGCATACCGGCTCAGTATCTTCGGCACGCACATGTACATGCTGTACATGCCGAACCGCCACCACACGCGCGCCACCGCCACGTTCATAGAGTTCATCCTCGAACAGGCCGGAAAGACCGGCCGGGGCGGGCCCGGCGCGATGCGTCAGGGTTTCCTGTCGGATGACAAGCCGCCGGGCGCACGGCGACAATAGCGCGCCGGGGCGGGCAGCGCCGTTGCGCCCGCGCCGACCTCAACGTCAACATCAACGCCGCCGTCTCGTTCGAATTCACTGCCGCCGAGGGTTCAATGTTCGACCGGATTCGTCCGCATTCGCGTCCCTGGACGCTCGCTGCCGCCGTCGCGCTCGTCACGTTCGGCGCCGGCTGCACGTCCCCGTCCGCGCCGTCGTCCAGCGCGGTGGTGCCCGTCGCCGCCGCATCGGGCGCGGCCGTGCCGCTGCCCGGCTTCCACGCGCCCGAGCTGTCGTCCGGCTGGACCGACAAGCCGGGCTGGACCTCGCAGCACTTCATGATCGCGGCCGCGAACCCGCTCGCGACGCAGGCCGGCTACGACATGCTGAAGGCGGGCGGCACCGCGATCGACGCGGCGATCGCGACGCAGATGGTGCTCGCGCTCGTCGAGCCGCAATCGTCGGGCATCGGCGGCGGCGCGTTCATGCTGTACTTCGACGGCAAGGCGACGCAGGCGTACGACGGCCGCGAAACCGCGCCGGCCGCCGCGACCGAGCGCCTCTTCTACGGGCCGACCGGCCAGCCGATGAGTTTCTACGAAGGCGTCGTCGGCGGACGCTCGGTCGGCACGCCGGGCGTGCTGCGCATGCTCGACGCCGCGCACCGCGCGCACGGCAAGCTGCCGTGGCGGCGGCTGTTCCAGCCGGCCATCCGGCTCGCCGAGCGCGGCTTCACGATCAGCCCGCGCCTGGCGATGCTGATCGCGAACGACAGGTACCTGAAGAACGATCCGGCGGCCCGCGCCTATTTCTACAACGCCGACGGCACGCCGAAGGCCGCCGGCACGGTGCTGAAGAACCCGGCGCTCGCGACCGTGCTGCGTCAGGTCGCCGACCGCGGCGCGAACGCGTTCTACAACGGCGCGATCGCGCGCGACATCGTCGCGAAGGTACGCAAGCACCCGAGCAACCCGGGGCTGCTGTCGCTGCAGGATCTCGCGCGCTACCAGGCGAAGGTGCGTGCGCCGCTGTGCGCCGACTACCGGCGCTCGGTCGTGTGCGGAATGCCGCCGCCGTCGTCGGGCGGCCTCGCGATCGCGCAGATGCTCGGCATGCTCGAGGCGATGCCCGACTGGCAGCAGATCGGCGCGCAGAAGCCGGTGCGCAACGAAGTCGGCTACGAGCCGACGCCGTTCGCCGCGCATCTGTTCAGCGAGGCCGGGCGCCTCGCGTATGCGGACCGCGCGCGCTACGTCGCCGATCCCGATTTCGTGCCGCTGCCGGGCGGCAACTGGGCGAGCCTCACCGACAAGGCCTATCTCGCGCAGCGTGCGCGGCTGATCGGCGACACCAGCATGGGCGTCGCGCAGGCCGGCACGCCGCAGGGCGCGACGCTCGCGCTGGCCGACGACCGCAGCCCCGAATTGCCGTCGACGTCCGACATCGCGATCGTCGACCGCTACGGGCAGGCGCTGTCGATGACGACCAGCATCGAGGATGCGTTCGGCTCGCGGCTGATGGTGCGCGGCTTCATGCTGAACAACCAGTTGACCGATTTCTCGTTCGTGTCGAGCGACAACGGCCGGCCGGTCGCCAACCGCGTGCAGCCGGGCAAGCGGCCGCGCTCGGCGATGTCGCCGGAACTCGTGTTCGACAAGAAGACGAAGCAGGTGACGATGATCGTCGGCTCGGCCGGCGGCCCCGCGATCATCAATCACGTCGCGAAGACGCTGGTCGGCGTGCTCGACTGGGGCATGACGATGCAGCAGGCGATCGCGCTGCCGAACTTCGGGTCGATGAACGGGCCGACGCAGCTCGAACGCGGCCGCGTGTCGGACGCGCTCGCCGACGGGCTGAAGGGCCGCGGGCACGACGTGCGGGTCGTCGAGATGAACTCGGGGCTGCAGGGCATCCAGCGGCTGAACGTGCAGGGGCAGACGGTGTGGTTCGGCGGGGCCGATCCGCGGCGGGAAGGGATCGCGATGGGGGAATGAGCGCGACAGGCACGGGCGGCGCGTACGCGCTCGTTGCCCGTGCCGTCAGTGTGACGTCACCCTCTCCCCTTCCACGGCACCACCCGCCGCTCGACCCAGCGCATCGCGAGATCGAACAGCCACGCGATCGCGCCGATGATCAGGATGCCCATCACGACGATGTCGGTGCGCAGGAAGCTCGATGCGTTGAGCACCATCTGCCCGAGCCCGGCCGTCGCGGCGACCATCTCGGCCGCGACGAGCGTCGTCCAGCCGAACCCGATCGCGATCCGCAGCCCGGTGAGGATCTCCGGCAGCGCGGCGGGCAGCACCACGTGGCGCACGATCTGCGCGAAGCTGCCGCCGAGCGAATACGCGGCGTTGATCTGCTCGACCGTCGCCGCGCGCACGCCGGCGCGCGCGGCCATCGCGATCGGCGCGAAGCACGCGAGGAAGATCACGACGAGTTTCGCCGTCTCGTCGATGCCGAACCAGATCACGACGAGCGGCAGATAGGCGAGCGGCGGCAGCGGCCGATAGAACTCCAGCAGCGGATCGAGCACGCCGCGCGCGATGCGGCTCACGCCCATCAGGATGCCGGCCGGCACGCCGATCGCGGTCGCGAGCACGAACGCGCCGAACACGCGCGCGGCACTCCACAACAGATGGTCGGACAGCGGCAGGCCGCCCTGGATACGGCCGTGCCACGCGTCGACGAACGCGGTCCACACGGCTTCCGGCGCGGGCAGGAACAGCGGCGGCAGCCACTGCAGATGCGTCGCGACCCACCACAGCACGGCCAGCGCCGCGATCGTCGCCGTGCTGAGCGCGGCCGTTTTCCCTTGCCCCGGCAACCGGTAGCGGTGCGATGGGCGTGCAGGACGCGCCGCGTGGCGCCGCTGCGCCGCGCGCGCATCCCGTTCTTCGAAATCGGCGGGCGCGCGATCGGCCGCCCAGGAATCCTGCGTGCTCATGTCGTCCTGCCTGTGCAAAGTGCTGTTCCGGCCGCGCCCGACGGCCACGCCGTGTCGCGCGAGCTCGCTCATCACGCGGGCTCCGCGACTGCGTCGTCGCGATGCAGATACGCGATCAGCCGCTCGCGCCAGCCGATGAATTCCGGCGACGACTTCACCGCGCGCGCATCGCGCGATTCGACGTAACGCCGAGCGAACGGCAGCGCGAAGGTTTCTGCGATGCGGCCGGGGCCCGGCGTCATCACGACGAGACGCGTCGCGAGGAACAACGCCTCCTCCACGTCGTGCGTGATGAAGAACACCGTCTTGCCGGTGCGCGCCCACACGTCGAGCACGAGCGCCTGCATCGTGCCGCGCGTCATCGCGTCGAGCGCGCCCATCGGCTCGTCCATCAGCAGCACGCGCGGGTCGCTCGCGAGCGCACGCGCGATGCCGACGCGCTGCTGCATCCCGCCCGACAGCTCGTACACGCGCGCATGCGCATGACGCTCGAGGCCGACGAGCGCGAGCATCTCGCGCGCCCGCGCTTCGCGCTCGGCCTTCGGCACGCGCGCGAAGCGCAGCCCGAGCGCGACGTTGTCGAGCACGTCGAGCCACGGCAGCAGCGCGTATTTCTGGAACACGACGCCGCGATCGGCGCCGGGGCCCGTGACCGGCACGCCGTCGACACGCACGTCGCCCGTCGTCGGCGCGACGAAACCGGCCATGCAGTTGAGCAGCGTCGTCTTTCCGCACCCGGATGCACCGAGCGCGACGACGAATTCACCGGCATCGATGCGCAGGTCGACGCGCGCGAGCGCCTGCGTCGTCGGCCTGCCGCGCTCGCCCGGGTAGGCGACCGATACCTGACGGACTTCCAGCGTGCTCATGATCGAAGGGCTCCGCGACGAGTGGGCTGAACGGCCGCGCTCAGCGCGCGGCCTTCTGCACGAACTGCGGATCGACGCCCACCGAATAGTCGGCGAGCACCGTCTGGATCGTGCCTTGCGATTTGAGGAACGTGGCCGTGGCCGCGAGCGACTTCGCGGCGCCCGATTGCGCGCCGCCGCCGAGCCACGTCGGCGATGCCTGCTCGGCCGCCGTCGGGAACGCGTAGAGCGCGAGGCTGGCCGGCACGTCCTGCGCGTTCGCGCCGGACACCTTCGCGACCGCCGCGACCTGCGGCGAGCCGACCTTCCACGCCGCCGCATGCGCGCGGTAGTCGGCGTCCGCCGCCGCGAGCACCTTCACGAAACGCGTGACGAACTCGGGGTTCTCGCGCGCGAACTTGCGGCTCACGACGAAGCCGTCGAAGGTCGCCTTGCCACTTTCTTTCGCCACCTGGCCGGACGTCGTCAGCACGGTGCCCGACTGCTTGACCTTCGCGAGCACCGGATCCCAGATATAGGTCGCGTCGATGTCGCCGCGCGTCCATGCGGCCGCGACTTCGGGCGGGCGCAGATTGACGATCTTCACGTCGTTCGGATTGACGCCCGCGGCCTGCAGCGCGACGAGCGTATGGAAATGCGACGTCGACACGAACGGCACGCCGATCTTCTTGCCCTTCAGCGCCGCGATGCTCGTGACGCCCGAGCCGTTGCGCGCGACGAGCGCCTCGGCGTCGTTGATGTTGTCGAGCACCCAGAACAGCGAGATGTCGAGCCCCTGCGACAGGCCGGCCGCGATCGGGCTCGACCCGGCTTCCCCGAGCTGCACGGAGCCCGACGCGAGCGCGCGGATCACGTCGGCGCCGCTGTCGAGCTTGCGGAACGTGACCTTGTAGCCGGTCGCCTTTTCGACTTCACCGCTCGCCTGCGCGTAGCGCCACGGCACGACCATGTCCTGGTACGCGATCACGACCTCGCGCGATTCGGCGTGCGCCGCGCCGAGCGCGGCAAAGGCGGTCAGCGCGACGACGGCGCGGCGGACGAAGCTGAAACGGAACATGCGGCTCTCCTTCGGAATACGGGCATTGCTACGGGAGAGCCGACTTTACGGGCTTTGCGCGCGGCGGGAGCGAACTTATCCTGCGAAGCTATCGATGCCGTTTCAGCTTTGCTTTTCATGCTCGACCGGATTGCGCGTCCGGTCGGGTAACGATTGCCGTGCGCAGGCACGGATAACCGCCGCGCCAACGAAAAAGCCCGCATCGCTGCGGGCTTTGTGAATTGCGGGACTTCTGCCGATGGACGCGAGCGCGGCGCTCAGACCACCCCCGCCCCATGCGCCTGCAGATCGGCGTGATAGCTCGAGCGCACCATCGCGCCGACGGCCGCGTGCGTGAAGCCCATCTTGTACGCCTCTTCCTCGTACATCTTGAACGTATCGGGATGCACGTAAGCCCGCACCGGCAGGTGGTGCTCGGACGGCTGCAGGTACTGGCCGATCGTCAGCATGTCGACGTCGTGCGCGCGCAGGTCGCGCATCACCTGCAGGATTTCCTCTTCGGTCTCGCCGAGGCCGACCATCAGGCCCGACTTCGTCGCGACGTCCGGATGCAGCGCCTTGAAGTCCTTCAGCAGCTTCAGCGAGTGCGCGTAGTCCGAACCCGGGCGCGCTTCCTTGTACAGGCGCGGCACCGTTTCGAGGTTGTGGTTCATCACGTCGGGCGGCGCGGCGTTCAGGATCGAGATCGCGCGGTCGAGACGGCCGCGGAAATCCGGCGTCAGGATCTCGATGCGCGTGTCGGGCGACTGCTCGCGCACTTCGCGGATGCATTCGACGAAGTGGGCGGCGCCGCCGTCGCGCAGGTCGTCGCGGTCGACGCTCGTGATCACCACGTACTTGAGCTTCAACGCGGCGATCGTGCGCGCGAGGTTCTTCGGTTCGTCCGCGTCGAGCGGATCGGGACGGCCGTGGCCGACGTCGCAGAACGGGCAGCGGCGCGTGCACTTGTCGCCCATGATCATGAACGTCGCGGTGCCCTTGCCGAAGCATTCGCCGATGTTCGGGCAGCTCGCTTCCTCGCACACGGTGTGCAGGTTGTGCTCGCGCAGGATCGTCTTGATCTCGTTGAAGCGCGAACTGCCGGTGGCCGCCTTCACGCGGATCCACTCGGGCTTCTTCAGCTTCTCGATCGGAATGACCTTGATCGGAATGCGCGCCGTCTTCGCCTGTGCCTTCTGCTTGGCGGTCGGATCGTAGGCCGGGGTCGCGGCCGAATCGGCCGGTGCGGGAGAAGCGGTAACGTCAGTCATTCGATTGTTCCAGTGCGTGCGGCTTGTCGGCGGCCGCGGGTGCGCCGTCGAGGTTGGCGATCAGACGCCCCACCAGCGTGTGGGCGACGTCGTTCCAGTCGGCGGCAACCTCGAGGCTCGCCATGTCGACGGTTTCCAGTCCGGCATAGCCGCACGGATTGATCGCAAGAAACGGGCGCAAAT
The DNA here is from genome assembly GCF_002925705.1 of Burkholderia anthinoferrum. NCBI lineage: Bacteria > Pseudomonadati > Pseudomonadota > Betaproteobacteria > Burkholderiales > Burkholderiaceae > Burkholderia > Burkholderia anthinoferrum. The sequence continues at coordinate 19,484 of NZ_LFZP01000008.1, read as the reverse complement.
CCATCTTCACGTTCAGGCTCAGCCCGTGATAGCTGCAGCCGTTGCGGATCTTCAGGCCGAGCGCGGCGATTTTCGCGCCCTCGTGCACGCCGGATGCCACGTAGATACCCGGCGCGCCCGCCTTGCGGACCGAAGCGAGATTATACGCCGCGAGGGTTTCGATCACGGCCTCCTCGATCTTCGTCACGAGCGTGCGCACCATCAGCTTGCGCCGGCGCAAGTCCAGCAGCAGGTAGACGACGATCTGGCCGGGGCCGTGGTAGGTGATTTGCCCGCCGCGGTCGACCTTCACGAGCGGCACACCGCTGTCGGCCACCAGCAGGTGCGCGGGGTCGCCGGCCTGGCCGAGCGTGTAGACGGGCGGATGCTCGACCACCCAGATCTCGTCGCCGGTGTCGGCCGTGCGCGTGTCGGTGAACGCGCGCATCGCGTCGAAGCTCGCTTCGTACGCCTCGCGGCCCCGCCACCGCACGGTGACCGGCTGGGCCGGCTGATCCGGGGCTCCGGCGGGCGATGCGGAAACGGCGACAGGCGTGGACACGATGGAAACCGGCGAAACGGACATGGGCGGTAGTTTACCGAAAACCCGTGGGTCTCGCCGGCCTGGGCAGGGGGACGGATCGCCGGTATCCGTCGGATGAAACGAGGGTCAGACGGTGCGCCAGCCGTCGTGGAACAGCGCGCTCACGCGTTCGCGCAGCCGGGTCAGCCCGCCGAGCGCGACCTCCCGCGGCGGCCGCGACACCGAGAACGCGACGCACGCGCCCTGGCGGCCTTCCGCGCTGAGCCACAGCCGTTCGCCGCGGCGCAGCTTGAGCGTCTCGCCGTCGGCCAGGAAGTAGTCGTCGACGTCGTTGCTGCGCGTCGCCCAGACCGGCCCGCACTGGACGGTCAGCCGCGTGCTGCGTTGCACCTTCATCGGCACGGTTTCGCCCGGGGGAATTTCGAACGTGATGCTTGAAGAGATTTCTTGCATGATCGACTCCGCCAATAAGTGCTTCGATGGCTACAATCGTAGTCATTCAAAGGCGTCCGACCAAACGACCAATTTTCACGACGATGTGAGGAAAATTAGCAAATGGACCTCCGCCAGCTCCCGGCGCTGAACGCGATTCGCGCGTTCGAGGCCGCCGCCCGCCACGAGAACTTCTCGCGCGCCGCCGACGAGCTGTTCGTCACGCACGGCGCGGTCAGCCACCAGGTGCGCGCGCTCGAGGAGGAGCTCGGCGTGCAGCTCTTCACCCGCAACGGCAAGCGGCTGTGCCTGACCGACGCCGGCATGCGCTACGCGCAGCAGGTCCGCACCGCGCTGATGGTGATCGCCGACGCGACGCGCGACGTGCGCGCGAGCGACCGCGACCGGCGGCTGGTGGTGTCGATGCTGTCGTCGTTCGCCGCGCGCTTCATCACGCCGCGCATCGGCACGTTCATCGAACGGCATCCGGAAATCGACGTCGAGCTGCAGTCGACCAACTCGCTCACCGATTTCGCGCGCGACGACGTCGATCTCGCGATCCGCTTCGGCTTCGGCAGCTATCCGGGGCTCCACGTGGAGCCGCTGTTCGAGGAGGTGTTCTTTCCGGCGTGCGCGCCGACGCTGAACGGCGGCAAGCTGCCGCAGACGCCCGCCGATCTCGTGCACTACCCGCTGCTGCGCTCGGACGACGAACTGTGGCGGCCGTGGTTCGACGCGGCCGGGCTCGATACGTTGACCGAGCCGAAACGCGGGATCCTGTACCAGGATTCGTCGAACCTGCTGCTGGCCGCGATCGAGGGCCAGGGCATCGCGCTGGTGCGCCGCTCGCTCGCGGTGCACGACCTGCTCGACGGGCGCATCGTGCGCCTGTTCGACATCGACGGGCCGAGCCCGTGGCACTATTTTTTCGTGTGTCCGCCGCCGCTGCTGAACACGCCGCGCGTGCAGGCGTTCCGGACCTGGCTGTTCGAGGAAGTGGCCGAATTCAAGCGGCTGTGCGACGAGCTGGACGCGCGGCGCGCGGCGGGGAAATGCCCCGCCGAGTGCGCGCTGGAGGGAGGATGGAAAGGGATCAGCGGCCGTTTGCGCTGATCCCGCACGCCGGAACGGACGCTTAAAGGACGACCTTGACCATCGGATGGCCGGTCAGCGCGCGGTAGATGTTGTCGAGCTGTTCCTGGCTCGTCGCGCGCACGGTGATCGTGAGGCCCGTGTAATTGCCGCCGCTCGATGCGCGCTCCTCGATCTTCTCCACGTCGATCTCGTTGTCGTGAACGGCGACGACCTTGAAGATCGTGTCCTTGAACTCGGGGTGCGCCTTGCCCATGATCTTGATCGGGAAATCGCACGGAAACTCCAGCAGCGACTCCTTCCGGGTCTCGATCGCGCCGGTCACCTCGACGGTTTTGGTCGGTTCGCTCATCACTTTCTCCGGGTTAGGTCAAACTGTTCAAACTCGCGTGCCTTCGCACGCTGGTACGCGTCGTACAACGCCGCGAACACGGGCCCCGGCTTGCCGCCCTGCACGGGCAGATCGTCGAGCGACGTGACAGGCAGGATTTCCTTCGTGGCCGACGTGATCATGATTTCGTCCGCCGAGCGCAGCTCGACCTCGCTGATCTCGCGCGCGACGAACCGGATCCCGCATTCCTCGGCCAACTGCTCGACGAGCGCGTAGCGGATCCCTTCGAGGATCCTGTTGCTGCGCGGCGGCGCGAACAGTTCGCCGTTCTTCACGATCCACACGTTCGACGACGACCCTTCGGTCACGTTGTCGTCGCGCAGCTGGATCGTCTCGAACGCATCGCGTTCGGCCGCATGCTGCGCCATCAATACGTTGCCGAGCAGCGAGATCGACTTGATGTCGCAATGCAGCCAGCGGCGATCCTCGGCCGTCACGCAGCGCACGCCCCTCGCACGCTCCTCTTCCGACGGCAGCCGCAGCGGGCTCGTCATCGCGAACACGGTCGGCACCGCGTTCGCCGGGAACGCGTGGCCGCGCTTCGCGACGCCGCGCGTGACCTGCAGGTAGACGAGCGCGTTGCCGTCGCCGAGGCCTTCGGCGTTCGCCGCGACCAGCCGCTCGATCAGCGCGCGCCAGCCCGCCGCGTCGTGCGGGTTGTCGATGCCGATCTTCTTCAGGCTGCGCGCGAGCCGGTCCAGATGCTGCTCGATCCGGAACGGCACGTGCGCGCCGTCGTGCGCATAAACGGGGACGACTTCATACACGCCGTCGCCGAAGATGAATCCGCGGTCGAGCACCGGCACACGGGCTTCGGACAGCGGCACCAGTTCCTCCTGCGACGAGACGCTGAGGTAGACGATCGGTTCGAATTCGGCTTGGCTCATGGCTATGTCAGATGGGGATGAAGTCGTGAAAACAAAGGCCCGTCGCGCTTACTTCTTCTTGCTGAACATCAGCAGGATCGAGTCCCAGATACGACCGAAGATACCCGCTTCCGGCACGGCCTGCAGCGCGACGACCGGGAATTCGGACAGCGTCTTGCCGTCGGCGACGATCTTCACGGTGCCGACCTGCTGGCCTTGCGCGAGCGGCGCGATCAGCGGCGCGTTGACGTCCACTTCGGTCTTGACCTTGTCGCCGAGGCCGCGCGGCACGGTCGCCCACTGGTCGCTCTTCACGCCGACCTGCACGGTGTTGTCCTTGCCCTTGTAGATGCGCGGCGTCGAGATCGCCTGGCCGCCCTTGAACAGGCGCACCGAATCGAACGCGCTGTAGCCGTAGTTCAGCATCTTCATGCTGTCCTGCGTGCGATCGCTTTCCTTCTGCTCGCCCATCATCACCGACACGAGGCGGCGCTGGCCGTCGACGCCCGGAATCGCGCGCTTGGCCGATGCGATCAGGCAGTAGCCGGCCGCCTGCGTGTGGCCCGTCTTCAGGCCGTCGACCGTCGGGTCGAGCCACAGCAGCCGGTTGCGGTTGCCCTGGCGGATGTTGTTGTACTTGAATTCCTTCTCCGAGAAGATGCCGTAGTACTGCGGAAAATCGCGGATCAGGTGGGCGGACAGCTTCGCGAGGTCGCCGGCCGTCGTGTAGTGGTTCGGGTCGGGCATGCCGTTCACGTCGGCGAAGTGCGTGCCCTTCATGCCGAGGCGCTGCGCCTCGTCGTTCATCAGCGTGACGAACTGCCCTTCGCTGCCGCCGACGAGTTCGGCCAGCGCGATCGCGGCATCGTTGCCCGACTGGATGATCATCCCGTACACGAGGTCGTGCACGGACACCGGCTTGTTCGCCTCGATGAACATGCGCGACTCGTCGCGGCCGACGCGGCGCACGGCCTCGCTCGGCGTGACGATCTGCTCCATCGAGATCTTCTTCTTGTCGAGCGCCTCGAACACGAGGTACGCCGTCATCAGCTTCGTCAGCGACGCCGGCTCGACGCGTTCGTCCGCGTTGCCCGATGCGAGCACCGTGTTGCTCGTCGCGTCGACGAGCACCCACGAGCGCGCGTTCACGCCCGGCGGCGGCACCGCGCCCGGCATGTAGGTCGCGGGCGCGCCGGTGAACTGCTCGGCGGCCGGCGCCGCATGCGCGGCCTTGGCCTTGGCGGCCGGCTTCGCCTCGGCGACGACGATCGTCGAGGCGAGCGCGACGGGCAGCATCACGCCGAGCGCGACGTTGCGCGCGGCGGTGCCGAAGGCGATGGAGGAAGCGAGGGACTTGAGGCCTTGGGAAGACAGACGCATGATCGATTCAGGCTGATGGCAGAAAGTGCGGTGCGAAACGCGCAGGGTTGAACGGCAAGGCGGCGGGCGTGTCGGGCGCTCGCCCGACACCGTCGGGCGACGCGAAACGCGCCGGTTGGACTCGTGCGGGCGCGTTCGGTTCGCGGCCGTCGCGAGCGGGCGGACAGGCGGCGAAACGAGCGCCGCATGGGCCCAGCCGGGCCGCGGGCAACGCGGAAGCGGCCATTATACGTGGCCGCGAACGGCGTTTTCGCGAACCGGGCGGCAGGCGCCCGGCTATCGGCTGCGAGAGCATGACACGGGAGTGCAGCGGGCAGGCATGCGCGAAGCCGCGCGAAAGGCGGGCGCAGGCGGCGTGCCAGTCGCGTTGCGCGGCCCCAGAGCCGGCACCGCGCCGCGCAGTGTGGCGCGATGTCGCGCGAGGTTGCGCGCGGCAAGGAGTGCGCACCGACCGGATGCGCCGGTACGTGATACGGGCACCGGGCTCAGGCCGGCGCCCGCATGCGGGCTAGCGCCACGCGTCGACGATGATGCGCTTCAGCACGTGCAGCTTGCGATGAAGGAAATGCTCGGCGCCGGGAATCACGACGACCGGCAGCTCCTGCGGCCGCGCCCAGTCGTACACCGACGCAATCGGCACCGTGTCGTCGGTCTCGCCGTGGATCACGAGCGTGTTCTCGGGCACGTCGGCCACCTGCCAGCGGCTCGCGGCCGTGCCGACGAACACCATCCGCTCGATCGTCTCGCCCGCGTCGCGCAGGCGCTTCGCGACGTGCGACAGCACGAAGGTGCCGAACGAGAAACCCGCGAGCACGAGCGGCAGATCCGCATACGCGGGCTGCGCGCGCATGTGCGCGAGCACCGCGAGCAGGTCGTCGGCCTCGCCCGTGCCGTTGTCGTGCACGCCTTCGGTCGCGCCGACGCCGCGAAAGTTCGACCGGTAGACGACGTAGTTCAGTTGCACGAGCGTGCGCGCCAGTGTTTGCGCGACCTTGTTGTCCATCGTGCCGCCGAACAGCGGATGCGGATGCGCGACGAGCGCGATGCCGCGCGGCGCGTCGCCGCCCTCGCGCACGGCGTCGGGCAGGTCGACCGCGATTTCGATCTGGCCGACCGGGCCCGCGATCAGCGATTTCTGCGTATGAACGTTCATTGCGCCGGCCCGCTCAGATCTTCAGGCGGTCGACGACCTTGCCGTCGCGCAGGTGCGACTCGACGATCTCGTCGATGTCGGCCTGGTCGACGTACGTGTACCACGTGCCTTCCGGATACACGACCATCACCGGCCCTTCCTCGCAGCGGTCGAGGCAGCCGGCCTTGTTGATGCGGACCTTGCCGGGCCCCGCGAGACCGAGCTCCTTCACGCGCTTTTTCGCGTATTCCTGCATGGTCTGCGCATTGCATTGCGCGCAGCTCGGACGCTCGGCGCCCGGATCGCGCTGGTTCAGGCAGAAGAAGACGTGGTGCTGGTAGTAGGAATCCATGGTGATGACGAGCAGCCCGGCGCGAGGCCGTGCGCAAAGAGGGGCGATGAATTGCCGTTGCGCGACGCGGCAACGGAGGATGCGGACGATTATAGCGACCGGCGCACGCGGCTGCCCGCGGCGCGGCTGCCGCCGGCTGCCGCGTCAGCGGCGCAGCGCGGCCGGCAGCCACGCGTGCTCGACGCGCTGGCCGAGCCAGATCAGCGCCGCGTAGGGCCAGATCCACGCGAGCCAGCGCGCGAGGCTGTTGAAGTGCACGTAGCGGCCCTGCCGCCAGCCCGACAGCGTGAAGTCGAAGAACGGGTTGACCGGCAGCAGGTTCACGAGCGCGACGCCGGCCAAGAGCGCGAGCGCCGCGAGCATCGCGCGCCACGTTGCCGGCACGCGCAAGGCGACGAGCGCCGCCGCGAAACCGAGCTCGATGCCGAGCCGCGCGCCGGGCGTCGCCCACACGACGACGAGGCCGGTAGCCGACTGCATGAACGTCGCGGCCGCCTTCAGCACGAGCGTGGCGACCACCAGCGCAATCAGCAGCCGGATGCGCGGCGCGCGCGGGCGCATCGCGAGCGACGCGATCGCCAGCGCCGCGAACAGCATCAGCCCGCCGAGCACGGCTTCCCACGCGGAATCGGACAGCCAGCCGTCGACCCGCTCGGGCCATTCGCTGACGTGCCACGCGGCCGGCAGCCACGCGAGCAGCGCGTCCTGCATCGACGCGTCGGCGCGCTCCCACAGCGCGGCCGGCCAGTCGCCGATGCCGAACAGGAACGGCGACGGAAACACGATCGCGAACGGCCACAGCGCGGCGAGCAGCAGCGGCGTCGAACCGTCGGCCTCGAGCCACGCGAAGCGCAGCCGGCGCAGCACGCCGCGGTCGAGCAGCGCGCCGGTGGCCGGCGCGGCGAGCGCCGCGCCCAGCAGCGCGCCGAGCGCGTTGGCGCCGAGATCGAGATTCGATGCGACGCGCGTCGGCAGGTAGGTCTGCAGCGCTTCCATCGCGCCCGACAGCAGCACGCCGAGCGCGCCCGCGATCAGCGTCGCGGCCACGCCCCGCCAGCGCGGGTGCAGCGCCAGCACGCCGAGCGCGCCGAACGGCAGATAGCCGAGCACGTTCGTGACCACGTCGAACGCCGTCACGTAGCGCTGCATCGGCGCGAGCAGGTAATCGAACGGACCGATGCCGAGCGACACCCAGCCATCGAACGGATACAGCGACGCATAGACGATCAGCGCCGCGTAAGCGGCAAACGCCTGCCGCGCGAGCGGCGACGCGCGATGCGTGCCCGGCACGTTCATCGCGGATGCAATCGCGGATGCAATCGCGGCTGCGCGTCGGGCGTCACGGCGTGCCCGCGTACGCCTGCACGCCGACCCACGCGGCGATCTGCGACACGAGTTCGTCGCTGGCCGCGGCGAGCGCGCGGGCGCCGCCGGCCGCGTCGGGTGTGCTCGACGGCGCGCGCGCGACGAACGTGCGCTGGCCGAGCACCTTGCCGTCGAGCGTGAGCGTCGCGCGCGCGGTCACCGCGCCGTGGCTTTGCGACTGCCCGTCGAAGACCTGCTCGAATTCGCTCAGGTCGACCTTGAGGGTCGGCGCGCGCACGCCGTCGACGCCTTCGAGCACCGTGCCGCGCGACGACAGCGCGCCGCGCAGGCGCTGCGTGAGCAGTTGCGCGGGCGGCGCGGTCCAGCGGCTGTCGCGATAGACGGCCACGTGCTGCGCATCGGCATAGGCGAGGCGGTACGCGAACTTGTCGGAATCGAGCGCGTCGGGCGCGGCGACGTCGAGCACCTTCAGCGCGGGGCCCGAACCGGTGGTCGCCACCGACGACGCAGGCCCGAGGTCGTAGCGGATGTTCGACAGCACCGCGCTGTTGCCGGCACAGCCGGCCGCCGCCGCGAGCGTCAGTGCGGCAAGCGCGGCCGCTGCCGGGCGCAGCGCGCGGTCAAGGATTCGTGGCATGGCGTATTCCTGCGTAAGGTTTCCGGTTTCGATGGGCGTCAGTGCCCGGCCGTCGCACCCGGCCAGACGAAGCCCGCTTCGCCCGGCCCGGGCGCCGCGCCGGGCGATCCGAACAACAGACTGCGCGGGTTGCGGCCGAGTTCACCGGCGACGTCCTTCAATTGCCGCGACGCGTCGCCGACGCTGTCGGCCAGCGCATTGAAGCGCGGCAGCGTGTCGTACTGCACGCGCGCGTTGAGGCCGTTCAGCGCGACGCCGACCTGCTCGGCGGCCGTGCCGGCCTTGTTCAGGTTCGACACGAGCGGCCCGTTCGGCTGCAGCAGCGTGTTCGCCGACGCCATCGCGCGGTTCACCTCGTGCATCGTCTCCGGCAGCGCGGTGACGGCCGGGCCGAGCTGCTTCGTCAGCGTCGCGGCGCCGTCGGCCGCGTGCTGCAGGCTTTCGGCGGTCGCACGCAGCTGCTCGCGCATCTCGGGCGACATCAGCGCGTTCGCGCTCTTCGCGGCCAGTTCGAGCTGCCGCAGCAGCACGTCGCCGCGTTCCTGGATCTGGTCGAACAGGCTCGGCCGCATCGGGATCTGCGCGATCGCCTTCGGCGACGACGGCAGCGGCGACAGATCGCGCCCCGTATCCTCCAACTGCACGAACGCGATGCCGGTCACGCCCTGGAAGCCGAGGCTGCCGTAGGTCGACTGCGTGATCGGCGCGTCGTGATCGACGAGAATGCGGATCCGGATCTGGCCCGGATGCGTGCGATCGAAGCCGATCGACTGCACCTTGCCGACGTCGAGGCCGCGAAAGCGCACGGCCGCGTCCGGAAAGAGCCCCGTCACGTTGGTGCGCGCGAGCAGGTCGTACGGCACGCGCACGGTGCGGTCGACGTTGAACCAGAACACGGTGCCCGCGATCGCGAGCGTCAGCGCGATCGTGAACAGGCCGGCCCAGAACGCATGTGATTTGTTTTCCATTCGCGGGTTCCTTGCTTCTACAGCTCGACGCTCGACAGCGCCGGTTCGAGGGCCGCCTTCGGCAGCTTCGCGCGCCGCTCGGGCGGCAGCGCCTGCAATGCGCGGCGCCCGCGCAGCCCCAGGAAATATTCGTGGATGAACGGATGGTCGACGTTCGCGGCCTCCTCGACGGGCGCCGCGACCAGCACCTTGCGGTCGGCCAGCACCGCGACGCGCGTCGACAGCGCGACCATCGTGTCGAGGTCGTGCGTCACCATCACGACGGTCAGCCCGAGCGTGCGGTGCAGCGTCGCGATCAGCTCGACGAATTCGTCGGACGCCTGCGGATCGAGGCCGGCCGTCGGCTCGTCGAGAAACAGCAGCTCGGGTTCCAGCGCGATCGCGCGCGCGATGCCGACGCGCTTCACCATCCCGCCCGACAGCGCGGCCGGCATCTTCGACGCGTGCTTGCACGGCAGCCCGACCATCTCGAGCTTCAGCATCACGATGTCGTGCAGCAGATCCGGCGGCACGCGGCCGAGCTCGCGCAGCGGCTGCGCGACGTTGTCGAACACCGTCATCGACGAGAACAGCGCGCCCTGCTGGAACAGCATCCCCGAGCGCGTGCGCATCATCCGCGCGCTTGCGTCGTCGATCGTCGCCGTATCCTCGCCGAACACCTTGATCGTGCCCGACGTCGGCCGTTCGAGACCGAGGATCTGGCGCACGAGCGTCGTCTTGCCGGAGCCCGAGCCGCCGACGATCGACACGATCTCGCCGCGCCGCACGTCGAAGTCGAGCTTCTGGTGAATGATGTTGCGCCCGTAGCGCTTGGTCAGGTTGCGCACCTCGATCACGAGATCGCCGGCATCGACGGCCGTGCCCGGCCGGGGGCCGACCGAACCGGCGCCGATGGCCGCGGCATGCGCGGTCGTTTCGTTCGATGCGTTCATCCGAGCCCCACGTTCTGGAACAGGATCGCGAACACCGCGTCGGCGAGGATCACGACCGTGATCGACGACACGACCGACGTGGTCGTGCCTTCGCCGAGGCTCTGCGAGTTCGCCTTGATCCGGAAGCCGAAATGGCACGCGACCAGCGCGATCAGCATGCCGAACACGACGCCCTTGCCGACGCCGATGTACAGGTTCGCGATCGGCACGACGCCCGGCAGCGAACGCACGAAATAGTTGATGTCGATGCCGAGCACGATCTTCGCGGCGAGCGCGCCGCCCGTCAGCGCGATGATGTTGGTCCACATCACGAGCAGCGGCATCGCGACGCCGAGCGCGAGCACGCGCGGCAGGATCAGCCGCAGCCCGTGCGGGATGCCCATCACGCGCATCGCGTCGAGCTCTTCCGTCACGCGCATCACGCCGATCTGCGCGGTGATCGCCGAGCCCGACCGGCCCGCGACGAGGATCGCCGACAGCACGGGGCCGAGTTCTCGGATCACCGACAGCCCGAGAATGTTCACGATGTAGCGGTTCGCACCGAACATCTGCAGCTGCTGCGCCGACAGGTAGCTGAGCACGATGCCGATCAGGAACGCGACGAGCGCGGTGATCGGCAGCGCCTGCGCGCCGGCGCTGTAGATGTTCGCCGAGGTTTCCTTCCACGGCATCGTCTTCGGGCGGCGCAGCACCGACAGCGCGTCGAGGATCACGAGGCCGAACATCGCGATGCCGCCCTGCAGGTGTTCGCCGAACGCGAAGATCGCCTGGCCGAGCCGCGTGACGGGATCGACGCGCACCACGCGCTCGGGCGCCTCGCGCGCGCTGTCGAGCCGCTCGATGCGCTCGAAGATCGTGCGCTGCGTGGCGCTCAGCGCGACGCCCGCCGGCAGCTTGCGGCCCCACACGCGCCACAGCGCCTGGCCGCCGACGTGGTCGAGCCGCTCGATGCCGGACAGATCCCATTCGATGACGCGCCCGGCGGCGATGCTCGCGATGCGGCGCGCCACGGCGCCGCGGTTGCGCGCGAGCGAGAGCGCGGTCCACTGGCCGGTCAGGCGCACCGTCTGGCCCTGGCCGCCGGCGTCGACCGACAGGCCGGGAGGGGTCTCGAAGTCCAAGGGCAGGTTGTTTGCAAAAGGATGACAGCGGCCATTGTAGCGAACCGCCCGGCGCCGCGACGTGAGGATGTGGGCGGGGCACCGGGCTCGGGGCGCGGCCGGGGCGCCGGGCCGGAGCCGGGCCGGCTGGGCCGTGCCCCGACGCCGCCGAGCGTCGCGGGGCCTGTTCATGCCGATAACGGGCCTGGGCCCGTGGCCGGTATCGCGACCTTTCATTGTTCCGTCACGTTTCCTTTCGATACTCTCACGCGCCGCACGTCAGGCCGTCGGCGCGCCGCGCCGCCATTCGTGCGTACCTCGCGTTTGATAAAACAGAACACCGAACAGGACATCCGATGCGTCTCCCCCCGCTTTCCCGCCGCCACGCGCCGGCCGCCGCCGCGCTCGCCAGCCTCGCCTTCGTCCTCGCCGGCTGCGGCGGCGACGACGTCACCGCCACGCCGCCGTCGCGGCCCGAGGCCCAGGCGCCCGCCGGCACGACGGCCACGCTCGCGCTGCTCGAGACGACCGACCTGCACACCAACGTGCTGTCGTACGACTATTTCAAGCTCGCCGCCGACAATTCGCTCGGCTTCGAACGCGTGGCGACGCTGATCGCGCAGGCGCGCAAGCAGTACCCGAACACGCTGCTGCTCGACAACGGCGACACGATCCAGGGCACCGCGCTGTCGGACTACCAGGCGCTCGTGAAGCCGGTCGGCTGCGACCAGACGCTCGCGATCTACAAGGTGATGAACGCCGCGAAATTCGACGGCGGCGGGATCGGCAACCACGAGTTCAACTACGGGCTGCCGTACCTGTCGCAGGTGACCGGCAACACGTTCGAGGTCGACGGCCTGCCGGCGCCGGCCCAGCAGAAGAAGTGCGCGGGCCCGAATTTCCCGCAGGTGCTCGCGAACGTGATCAGCGCGAAGACCAACGCGCCGCTGTTCGCGCCGTACACGATCCTGACGCGCACGGTGACGGCCACGACGCCGGACGGCAAGACGGTCAGCGCGCCCGTGAAGATCGGCATCATCGGCTTCACGCCGCCCGCGATCATGAACTGGGACAAGCGCTGGCTCGACGGCAAGGTCTACACGACCGGGCTGAAGGAAGCGGCCGAGAAGTACATTCCGGAAATGCGCGCGAAGGGCGCCGATCTCGTCGTCGCGATCTCGCACGGCGGCCTCGACAATTCCGCGTACTCGCCGACGATGGAAAACGGCAGCTGGTGGCTGTCGAAGGTGCCCGGCATCGACGCGATGCTGATCGGCCACTCGCACCAGGTGTTCCCGGACGCGAACAGCACCGTGGCGCAGTTCAACCTGCCGGGCGTCGACAAGGTCAAGGGCACCGTCAACGGCGTGCCGACCGTGATGGCCAACTACTGGGGCAAGCACCTCGGCGTGATCAAGCTCGGCCTGAAGTTCGACGGCAAGACGTGGGCCGTCGACAAATCGCAGACGACCGTCGAGGCGCGGCCGATCCAGAACGCCGACAAGAGCTACGTCGCGGCCGACCCGTCGGTCTCCGCCGCGATCGCGGCCGAGCACCAGGCGACGATCGACTACGTGAAGACGCCGATCGGCTCGACCGACTACCGGATGAACACGTACTTCGCGGACGTCGGCGATCCGGGCGCGATCCAGATCGTCAACGAGGCGCAGGCCGACTACGTGAAGACGTACGTGCAGGCGAACCTGCCGCAGTACGCGTCGCTGCCGGTGCTGTCGGTCAGCGCGCCGTTCAAGAGCGGCTTCGGCGGCGGCACCGACTACACCGACGTCGCGCCGGGCGCGCTCGCGATCAACAACGCGGCCGACCTGTACCTGTATCCGAACACCGTGTACGCGGTGAAGGTGAGCGGCGCCGACGTGAAGAACTGGCTCGAGACGGCCGCGAAGCGCTTCAACCGGATCGACCCGACGCAGGCGACCGTGCAGCCGCTCGTCAGCACCTTCCCCGGCTACAACTTCGACATGTTCACGTCGGCCGATCTCGCGTATGAAGTCGACGTCACGCAGCCGGTCGGCAGCCGGATCAGGAACCTGACGTACAAGGGCGCGGCGATCGACCCGAACGCGCAGTTCATCGTCGCGACCAACAACTACCGCGCGAGCGGCGGCGGCAACTTCCCGGGCCTCGACGGCAGCAAGACGATCTTCGCGTCGCCCGACGCGAACCGCGACGTGCTGATCGCGTTCATCAAGAAGCGCGGCGCGATCACGCGCGCGGCCGACGGCGCGCAGCGCAGCTGGCGCTTCACGAAGCTCGCGAGCTCGGTCGCGCACGTGCGGTTCGCGTCCGCGCCGAACCGCCTCGGCGACGCGGCGGCGGCCGGCCTGACCGGCATCACGCAGGTCGCGGCCGACGACGGCTCGGGCAAGAACCTCGCGACCTACGAAATCGACCTCACGCAATGAGACACGCGATGCAACCGATCCGGACGATGCGGCCCGCCGAAACCGGCCTCGCCGCCGCCGCGCGGCGCGTGCTGCGCGCGAAACTCCCGCCGGCCGCGCTGCTCGCGGCGGCGGCCGTGACCGTCGCGGCCGTCGTCGCGGCCGCCGGCCTGCGCGGCGCCGGCCCCGCGCCGAGCGCCGCGCAGCTCGACGAATGGCAGGCGATGGTCACGCAGGCGACCGAGCCGCATGCGCTGGCCCAATTGCGCACGCTCGCGCGCCGCGGCTCGGGCGCCGCGCAGGCGGCGCTCGGCATCGCGCTCGTCGATGCGCACGAACCGGGGTTGCGCGACGAGGGGCGCGGCTGGCTGGAAACGGCCGCGGCGGCAGACGGCCGGGCCGACGCGCCGGCTGCGCGGCGCGCGCGGCTCGCGCTCGGCAAGGCGTTGCTGCTCGGCAGCGCCGACTTCCCGAAAGACTATGCACGCGCCCGCGCGCTGCTCGGCGCGGCGGCCGAACAGGGCGACCCGGCCGCCGCGTATTACCTCGGGCTGATCTACCGCAGCGGCTACGGCATCGCGGCCGACCCGGTGCAGGCCGCGCACTGGTTCGACGTCGCGTCGCGCGCGGACATCCCGGCTGCCGACTTCATGCTCGCGAACGCGTACCGCGACGGCAGCGGGGTGCCGCGCGACGACGCGCGCGCACTCGCGCTGTATCGCCGGGCCGCCGAGCACGAGCTACCGGAAGCCGTGCAGACGCTCGCGATGGCCTATCGCAACGGCGAACTCGGGCTTCGGCCCGACGCGGACGAATTCCACGCACAGTGGATCGAGACCGCGCATGCGCTGAAGCATCCGGTCGTCGCGCCGTGACGCGATAGTCCTTCGGCTCGCGCTTGCCGTGGCGCGAGTCCTCCGCATGATCTAACGCCCCGCTCATCGATCGCCGTCACGCGGAATCGGTTGCGGGGCCCGGGCGAGCGCACCTCAATCCCCTTCCCGCATTTTTCCTTCCCGGTTTCTCCCCCAGACGCAACCACACCAGCCGCCGATTACCGAGACCACAGCCACGGATACCAACCAGCCGAAAAAAAACAGGTTGGCGACTCTCGGGTGCGTATCGAACAGACTGCCCCTTCCGTGAAGAATCAAAACGCCGAACAAATACAACCCACCCCAACAAACGAGTGTGGTCACGGCCGAGCCGGCAATTGCACCGATGGTAAATCCCAATAGTTTCATTTGATCGGAAAAAACAGGATTCTTTTTGAAACACGAAAATCGGACCAAAATCCAGGAATCACGATATTCCAGCGGATTCGAATTCCAGTACCGAATCCCGTGAGTTTTTCGCCATTCCATAGATCAATGTGCCCACCGCTTGCATTTGCATCTGCCTCGCCCTCGCGAGTCCAGTAGCCGTCAAACATGATGATGCCTGTTCGCCCTTCGACCCTATCCCTCCAATTGCTGCCGGTGACGTTTTCCGCCTTTCCCAGCCCTGCAAATGGTTGCAGCCTCAACCACTCGCCGAGCTCGTTGGCGCGCGTGGCAGTTGCTCGCCCGTTCAACAGGATACGCCCGATGCTCGACTGACCGCCAAGCGGCTTGACCAGTTTCGACGAAAATGACTTCATTTCTATGCCGACCCGGTGAAGCGCGACGCTCAACCGAATGGCGCATTGATTGGTATAAACGGGATTCTTATAAGGATTGCCCGGCGGATACGCGGCCCACAGTTCCTTGAATGTTACTGCCCTGAGTTGCACACCCTTGATCGAATCAGGCGTCGTGTTCGTTGTTACGGTTGTCGGTCTGTTTGGCATGGCGGCCAGTCCTCGTGGGCAAGCGCATCCTCGCCCCAATATACTCGGTAACTTCCGGAGATCTCGGTATGAATGCGCGGCAACCGACCGTTGGTATCGACGCGGCCCGCGATCGTCCGCCCATCGGCCATTTCTATCAAATACGGATAATTCTGAGATAGCGTAGTGCCGATGCAGGCGCGCACCTGTTCGTCATAGATGGGAGCAACGCGAGATCGTGGTGCGGTATCTTCTCTTTCGTCGATCTCCCCCATTCGCAGTTTCTTCTCGGCGCCGGCTGCATCTCGTGACGTCAGAATCATCTTCATGCCACGCTCGGCATAGAAGACGGGGGGCGGACTACATCCGCATACGTTGACATCGCCACTCAATGCCCACTGCCGACCATTGGGCCCCGTACCCGGCAAACGCGGACCTTCCGGCGCGATGAACCCTTCCTGTTTGCAAGCCGCGCAGTAGGTTTTCATGTAAAGCGTGGCGATCTGTACACGTGGGGGTGGACTGGAACACGTGACGAACTCCAGCCCTTCCGTAATCACGGCGTTACCGCCCCGGTCGCCCTTGGCAAGGAAATAGCGAATCATGCCGGCCAGCCACGGAACGTCCGGCCCGAACGCTTCTCGTCCGTAGCGGAATGAACCGCTGCCGACGCGATGACTGCCTTCTTGCCGTCCACGACAAGCCGACCACTCTGCGCGGCAAGCCGGCAAATAACCATGAAAGAAAATGCTGGTGACGCTTGCCCGTTGCTCATCTGGATTCCTCGTCGTCAATGGCTGGAATCCAAAATGCCCAATCCGCACGAGGCAATCAATCAGACGTATTCGAAATCGCAATCAATTAATATGGGTCGACTATATGTTTTCAACACGAACAAGAGCCGGGCGACTTCACCTATCGTGACGATGCCCTTCCGCTTGAGAACGCGATACCTTCGCCTGGCGGCGACGCAATTCGAGCGGACCTGTCGCGACGATCCGGACAAGCGCCTCGACACACGCCTGCCCGCTTGCCAACTCCCACCGCCCCCTGTCGCTACAATAGGCGCCATGAACGCCTCCACCTCCTCCGACACGCCCGAATCCGGCGACGCGCACATCGCGCGCAACCGGCTCGAGGCGCACCTGGACGCCGCGCCGCGCGCGTGGCCGCTCGACATCGTCGCCGCCACCGGCTCGACCAACGCCGACGTCGCGGCCCGGCTCAAGGCGCTGCCGCGCGGCCCGAACGCGTTGCCCGCGCCGCTCGTGCGCGTCGCGTTCGAGCAGACGGCCGGCCGCGGCCGGCAGGGCCGCCCGTGGTTCGCGCAGCCCGGCAATGCGCTGCTGTGCTCGGTCGGCTGCATCGTGCCGCGCGCCGTCGATGCGCTCGGCGGCCTCAGCATCGCGATCGGCGTCGCGCTCGCCGAAGGGCTGGCCACGCTGCCGCTCGACGCCCGCATGCGCGTCGCGCTCAAATGGCCGAACGACCTGCTGCTGACGGCCGCCGACGACGGCGCGCCGCGAATCGTCGGCAAGCTCGCCGGGATCCTGATCGAAACCGTCTGGACCACCGCCGACGCCACCGCCGTCGTGATCGGCTTCGGCATCAACGTGCGCGGCGCGCAAGCCGTGGCCGCGCAGGTCGACGCGCTGCGCGCGCGCGAAGCGACGCTCGCAAGCGGGCTGCCGCCCGCCGCGCTGTCGATCGCGTGCGCGTCGGCGAACCTCACCGATACGCTCGCCGCGTCGCTGAACGCGCTCACGCCCGCGCTCGCGCAATTCGGCGCCGACGGCCTCGCGCCGTTCCTGCCGCGCTGGCACGCGCTGCACGCATACGCGGGCCGCGAAGTCGTGCTGCTCGAACAGGGCGTCGAACGCGCACGCGGCATCGCGACGGGCATCGACGCGACCGGCCAGTTGCTGCTGGACACGCCGAACGGCGTACAGACGATCGCGGCCGGCGACGTGTCGCTGCGCGAAGCGCAATGAGCGAACCGTACCTGCTGATCGACGCCGGCAACAGCCGGATCAAATGGGCGCTCGCCGACGCGCGGCGCACGCTCGTCGACACGGGCGCGTTCGGCCACACGCGCGACGGCGGCGCCGATCCCGACTGGTCGCGCGTGCCGAGGCCGCGCGGCGCCTGGATCTCGAACGTCGCGGGCGCCGACGTGGCCGCACGGATCGACGCGCTGCTCGACGCACGCTGGCCGGGCCTGCCGCGCACGACGATCCGCTCGCGGCCCGCGCAATGCGGCGTGACGAACGGCTATACGACGCCCGAACAGCTCGGCAGCGACCGCTGGGCCGGCCTGATCGGCGCGCACGCGGCGTTTCCGGGCGAGCATCTGCTGATCGCGACGTTCGGCACCGCGACGACGCTCGAGGCACTGCGCGCGGACGGCCGGTTCACGGGCGGGCTGATCGCGCCGGGCTGGGCGCTGATGATGCGCGCGCTCGGCACGCACACCGCGCAGTTGCCGACGCTGACCACCGATATCGCAAGCGGCCTGCTCGCGGGCGCGCAGGCCGAGCCGTTCCAGGTCGATACGCCGCGCTCGCTGTCGGCCGGCTGCCTGTACGCGCAGGCCGGCCTCATCGAACGCGCATGGCGCGATCTCGCCGATGCCTGGCAGGCGCCCGTCCGGCTCGTGCTGGCAGGCGGTGCGGCAGACGACGTCGCACGTGCATTGACGGTCGCGCATACGCGGCATGACGCGCTGATCCTGTCCGGGCTCGCGCTGATCGCAGCCGATGCGGGCGACCCGGCAACGGCGCCGGATTGACGCGCGCGTGCCGGCGCGCGGCGGCGCGGGCCGATGCAAGCCCAGGCGGGCCCGCGTCACGCCGACGATGCAATACGCGCGGTGCCGCGCCTGCGGCCCGCACGAACGGTCAGGTCAACGGAAGCCATGAAAAAAGCCGGCCCTTCGGCCGGCTCGACTGAACGACGTGAACCACGTCAATGACGACAAGGAGTTTCGACGATGCTGCGCTGGCTGATCGCTGTTCTCTTTCTCGCCAACATGCTCGCGTTCGTGGTGGCGCGCGGCGTGTTCGGGCCGCTGCCGGCGGCCGGCCCGCGCGAACCCGGCGTGCTGTCGCGGCAGGTGCGGCCCGACGCATTGCGCGTGACACCGCTCATGCGCGCGACCGACCAGCCCGTGGTCGGCGGCCCGATCGCGGCGCCGGCCGTCACGACCGCGCCGCTCGCGGCATCGGCCCCGTGACGGCGCCGCGCCGCGCTCAGGACTGTTGCGCGCGCACCTTCTTCAGCAACGCGGTGGTCGAGCGGTCGTGCTCGAACGGAATCGCCAGCGCCCGGCCGCCCCAGCCGCGCACGAGCGCCGATTCCGGCAGCGCGTCCATGTCGTAATCGCCGCCCTTCACGAGGATGTCCGGACGGACGGCCTCGATCAGCGACACGGGCGTCTTTTCCCCGAACGTCACGACCCAGTCGACGCTTTCCAGCGCCGCGAGCAATGCCGCGCGATCCTCTTCGCGGTTGATCGGCCGGTCGTCGCCCTTGCCGAGCATGCGCACCGACGCATCGCTGTTCACGCCGACGATCAGGCACGCGCCGAGCGCTTTCGCATCGGCGAGATACGTGACGTGACCGCGATGCAGGATGTCGAACACGCCGTTGGTGAACACGACGGGCGACGGCAGCGACGCACGCAGCGCGACGAGGGCGTCACGGGTGATCAGCTTGCGTTCGAAGGTGGCGGACATGATGGCGACAGGACGGAATGGACCACGGCGCGCGCGACGGCAGCGCCAGATAAAAAGCCCGCCGGACCGGCCGGGCGGGCTTCACGCAACACACGCGACACGGTGCCGCGAGCCGGGCGCGAATCGGGCACGACGCGCGCCGGCGCCGGCACCTCCCGGCCTCAGGCCGGCTGCGCGGCCGACGACGGGCCGCTTTCGGCCTGCAGGCGGCTGGTGACTTCCTTGCGATAGCGGTTCAGCTCCTGCGCGGTGGCGAACGTGCGCTCGAACAGGATCGACAGGTTGTGCAGGATCCGGTCGACCACCTTCTTCTCCCACTCGCCGTCGAAACGGATCTGCTCGTCGAGCCAGCGCTCGAGCCATTCCGGATCCGGCAGGCGCGATTGCACGGTGTCGCGCGGGAACAG
>NZ_LFZP01000057.1:0-173316 GCF_002925705.1 Burkholderia anthinoferrum | reverse complement strand
TCTGGACCGCGTCAGCCGATTCCATCCTCGAAAAGCTGCATCGACTTTGCTCGCGAATCAGCGGAACAGGACACTAGATAAAGACAGAATGAGTGCCGGGAGCGCGGCTAGCGTCAGGCTTGTTACGTGGTGCGCCGGGATGGTAGCTCGGATATAACGGGGGAAACGAGCGATGGTGTCGAAAAGCCTCCGCAGAGCGACGGCAGACGATGTCCCGGTACTGACACAGATCCGGAACGATGCACATGCAAAGAAGGTCGCGCATGGCGACCACGTATGGGGCAAGGAACGCGACGGCTTCTCCGAACGGTGGGTACGAAACCACGTCGCAGAGAAAGCCGTGTACGTCGTCGAACAGGATGGCACGCTGGTCGGAACGTTCTCGCTCGACTTCGACGAGGACAGGCACTGGGGGCCTCAAGCGCCGATTGCAGGCTACGTGCACGGCCTCTGTGTGCGGCAGGGTTTCAACGGGCTCGGGCTCGGCAGCTTCATGCTCGGCTGGTGCGCTCATGAGGTGAGCCGCTTGAACCGGCGTTTGCTTCGACTCGACTGCGGCGCTGAAAACACGAAACTCTGTGCTTACTACGAGTCGCTGGGCTTTGTCCGCGTCGGATTGAAAACGGACGGTATTGTCTGGTCTCTTTACGAAAAGCCTGTCAATTCGACCCACTGATGATTGCGGTGGTCCGGCAGCAAACATAGGCGACGAATTCCACGTCAGCCGGGGTCGCACGATCGAACATCATGCGTTCGCGAACGTTCGACATCATCTGAAGCCGCGTCACCGTTACCCTGCTACGCCGGCAAAAGGCCCGCTTTACGATAATTGTCGATCAGCGCGTCATAGAGGGAGAGATCGGCGCGACTCCGCGCGATGAGCTGAGCGCCGGCGATGGCGGCGAAGATTGCCCGCGCCCGCTGTTTGCTTTCCCGGGCGCTGACCACCGCCGCTGCGGATAGAACCTTGCTCAACCACGCCACGTTCACGTCTGCGAAGGCCAGGACTTCTTTCATCACGACTTCCGGCAGATCGTCGGTTTCGGCGGCCATGAAGCTGCAAAGACACAGGCGGTTGCCGGTCTCGAGCGCCTTGCGGAAGGTATCCGGATAGCGGCGCAGGCAGTCCAGCGGATCGCGCGATCGGGCCAGCATGTCGTCTAGCGCCGCCGCGGAATCCTCCCAGTAACGCCTCGCCACCGCGGCGCCGAGATCGGCCTTGCTTTCGAAGTGGTGGTAGATGCTCGCGGCCTTGATCCCCACCTCGCTGGCGAGATCCCGATAGTTCAACCCGCCGTAGCCGTGCGTCTGCGCGAGCCTCGTGGCGGCTGCCAGAATTCTTTCTCTCGAGTTCGAGCTCGCGTCGTTCGTCACTGCTTCAGTCTCCGCGCACGGGAAATGGGTGTTGACACTCCGGATTGTACCTTATATGGTTAACCTAACAAACGTTAGGTAGTTTTCGCCGGCGACGTGTTTTCACGTCGTCCGATCCAGTGCAACCGACTACGGAGCGCCCCTGCAATGACTTCCAGTAACGTCGACTTCGACACAGCCCAACTGCCCATGATGAAGATCCACGATTTCCCGACAGGGCCCTATCCGACACGCGTGCGCATTGCACTGGCCGAAAAGGGGCTGCAATCGCGCGTCCAGTTCGTGATGGTCGATCTTTACAAGGGCGAGCATAAAAAGCCCGAGTTCATCGCCGGCAAGAATTATTCGGGTACGTTGCCGGTGCTTGAACTCGATGATGGAACCTGCATTGCCGAGTGCACGGCCATCACCGAGTACCTCGACACGCTCGATGGCGTACCCACGCTCACCGGCAGCACGCCACGCGAAAAGGGCGTCATCCACATGATGAGCAAGCGCGCCGAGCTGGAATTGCTCGACGCGATCAGCGTCTATTTCCATCACGGCACGCCGGGGCTGGGGCCCGACGTCGAGACGTATCAAAACCCGGAGTGGGGATTCCGTCAACGCGACAAGGCGTTGAGGGGCATGCGCTACTTCGATGCCGTTCTGCAACGGCAACCGTATGTTGCGGGCGAGACGTTCTCGATGGCCGACATCACCGTCATCGGTGGTTTGATCTTTGCGATGCTCGTGAAGCTGCCAGTGCCTGAGGAATGCGAAGCGCTTCGAGCCTGGTACGCGAGAATGCTGGCGCGTGAGGGCGTCAGGAACCAACCGGTGTTTGCGATGCTGGCCTGAGCTGCCCCTGCATCGGTCGATAACGGGCGGATGAGGCGAGCGAACGGATGACCGCGCTACCGCGTCAAGCGATACAAAACATCGGGACAACCCTCCTCGTTTCTGCTTCCGTCGCTGTACGCAATGGCAACGAACCCGTGCTGCTCGTAAAACGCAGCAGCATCGTGGTTCATTTGGAACGTATGGAGCTGGAGCGTGCCGTCCGTTTGCGACTTCACCGATTCCAGCAGGGCAGTGCCGATCCCTTGCCGTTTGAATTCAGGGCACACGTACAGTTGCTCGAGCCATGTCACGCCGTCGGTGACGGCGTGTGCGGCCATGCCGATGATGTGGCCATCGTTCACGGCAACGGTAACATTGCCCGACGGAACAAGCATGTTGGCAACCCAATCGCGGACGGCCGCTTCGGCGTGCGCGAGTGGCGCGTAGGATGCCAGCGTGTCGCGCGACCGAAGATAGACGTCGGCCACCGCCGCGGCATCGGCCATCGTCGCGCGACGCAAGATCAGGGGCATGGTTCGGCCACTCCGAAGTCGTCAAGGAATGCTCGACGATAGCAGCATGGCATCGAACTTCCAAGGTCGTGTGGAATGCTGCTGAAGGGGGCGGCTGAAATCGGCAAGTCCGCGTAATATATCGAGTTGGCAGCACGGACGATTGACGCAGCGTCCGGCCAGAAGTGGCGGGTGGGTGTCTTTCCGTGGACGACCGCTTCAGGCTGATTGCAATCGGTCGGGCTGGTACGCCCATTACGCCCATTCGGCCGCTAGAAGGGCGAACAGACGTTGACCGACCGGCCAACGGGGCATTGCATTGCTCAGCGCGTTCTTGGCGGTCACACCCAAAATCACGGTGACGTCACGACACTGAACCACGCAGATGAAGCCCGCGATGCCCCATCGGTAGTGCACCGAAGCGTGCATAACATGTGCGCCTTGACGTCGACCGGCGTGCTGTTCATGGCCACGCGGAAGGCTGCACCACAACACCATGCACATGATGCCGTTGGCCATCGACCATGATGGACAATTGTTCACCGGTGCCCGTCACTGTCGTGCAGTCGGGCGCAAGACGCGGGCAACCCATCGCCCGACGTTTCGCCGCCGAGCGAAGGAACGGTCGAAGGCGCGCGCGCGAGCCCGATAGAGAGCGGGAGGTCGATGACAGGCAGAATAAACAGACACGATCAGCGCTCGAACATCATTGGGAAGATCTACGAACCACGACAATTTCACTCAGCGCGAGCGTGCTCGCGGGCCGGTTCAGCGAATCCGCAGGAGGAGCGACGAAAGTCACGAATAATTCAACGACGTTCAAGTTGCCACATCCTGACGGCGCCGCCGGCGCACGCCCAACAATCCGTCGTTCTTCGCTACCGAATTGTCGGGCGCTGATCGCTCACCGCGGCTGTAACGATCCGGGCTTCAAAGCCCCAATTCGCTCAGTCCCGGATGATCGTCCGGCCGACGGCCCAAGGGCCAGTGATACTTGCGCTCGGATTCCTTGATCGGCATATCGTTGATGCACGCATAGCGGCGTTGCATCAGGCCATCCTCGCCGAACTCCCAGTTCTCGTTGCCATAGGAGCGGAACCAGTTGCCCGAGTCGTCGTGCCATTCATAGGCGTAGCGCACGGCAATGCGATTGCCGCCGAACGCCCACAGTTCCTTGATCAGACGATACTCGTGCTCCTTCTTCCACTTGCGCTCGAGGAACGCCTGCGCTTCCGCTCGGTTGTTCGCGAACTCTGTGCGATTGCGCCATTTCGTGTCGAGCGAATAGGCGAGCGCGACCTTGGCGGCGTCACGCGAATTCCAGCCGTCTTCCGCGAGACGGACTTTCTCGATGGCTGTCTCCAGCGTGAACGGCGGAAGCGGCGGACGAATTCCCTGCTGTTGAGTCGACATGACGGCTCTCCTTTTCAGATTAGCGATTGCACTGCGTGCGTCGCGGATCGCCCGACCCGCGATGCGATGAACTCAGACCGGCTTGGCCGGCAGATATCTCGTTGAAACCTGAGAACCCTTTGACGATCTCCTTCAGAATCGGCCTCGTCGTGTGCGCTGATTTCATGCATCAAGAATGGACGCGAATTTCGATAGTGTCGAAGACCGGCTTGCGATAGAGTCGATAGGAAGATCCAATAGTTAGGTGGAGTCCCGTGCTACTACGTCATATCCGTTACTTCCTTGCAGTGGCAGAACAGCGGAATTTCACGCGCGCTGCCGAGGCGCTTCATGTGTCGCAGCCGACCCTATCGCAGCAGATTCGGCAGCTCGAGGACACCTTGGGAACACAGCTGTTCGATCGTTCAGGCAGAACCGTTCAACTGACCGACGCGGGAGAAGCGTGGATGCGTTACGCCAAGCTCGCGCTACAGGACCTTGACGCAGGGGTGAGGGCGATACACGACGTGGCGGAACTGAGCCGGGGCAGCCTGCGTTTCGCAGTAACGCCGACCTATACGGCATCCTTGGTCGGGCCGATCGTCGATGGCTTCCACCAACTGCATCCTGGCATCAGGATCGATATTCGCGAACTCACACAGGATCAGATGGAGGCGCAGCTTGCAGACGACAAACTTGATATCGGTGTCGCATTCCATCCGGCCTTGTCGGTCGACATCGAAAGCCAACCCCTCTTCGCGGAGACGCTGAGCTTGGTGGTAGGCCGCAGCCACCCGCATGCCGCACGCCGTAAAGCACTCGCGGGGCATGACTTTGGCAAGGAGCCGTTGGTCTTGCTGAACGACACATTCGCGACACGTCGGTTCATCGACGAGCATTTTGCGCGTCACTCTATTCGACCGCTTGTCGTAATCGAAGTGGATACGATCGGTGCAATCGTTGAAATCGTGCGTCGCGGGCAGCTTGCGACGGTTCTCCCTGATCACATCGCACACGTACAAGAGGGCCTACATCGCGTGCCGCTTGATCCCCCTCTGCCAACGCGCACGGCCGCCGTTTTAGAGCGCAGGGGTGCGTATCGCACTGCGGCAAGCAGGGCGTTCTTACAACTGCTGACTGAGCGGTTCGGAAAGCCGACGTGACCTTCATCGACGCTGACAAAGACATCGACGGCGTCACGGAGTTGATTGACCTGCATCGAAGCTGATAGTCAAACCGTCAACCGCGTGCTCGCTGGCCGTAGATCCGGTGGATAGCGACGTTCTCCGCGTTTCCGCGCGCGATGCGTTCGCGTAACAGAAGACGGATGTCGGCGCGAAGGTTCTGCGATTGCGCCTTCAAAAGCTTGCAATGTCAGAAGTGGTTCACGAGGCTGCGGCTCACTTCCTCCGCTTGGCCTTCGCCGGCCTGCATTAGTGGAACCACCGGACGAGATTCGCGCACAATCCGACCAAACCAGCAGTACCAGTGAACTTCGACACACGCCCAACAATCCGTCGTTCTTCGCTACCGAATTGTCGGGCGCTGATCGCTCACCGCGGCTGTAACGATCCGGGCTTCAAAGCCCCAATTCGCTCAGTCCCGGATGATCGTCTGGCCGACGGCCCAAGGGCCAGTGATACTTGCGCTCGGATTCCTTGATCGGCATATCGTTGATGCACGCATAGCGGCGTTGCATGAGGCCATCCTCGCCGAACTCCCAGTTTTCGTTGCCATAGGAGCGGAACCAGTTGCCCGAGTCGTCGTGCCATTCATAGGCGTAGCGCACGGCAATGCGATTGCCGCCGAACGCCCACAGTTCCTTGATCAGACGATACTCGTGCTCCTTCTTCCACTTGCGCTCGAGGAACGCCTGCGCTTCCGCTCGATTGTTCGCGAACTCTGCGCGATTGCGCCATTTCGTGTCGAGCGAATAGGCGAGCGCGACCTTGGCGGCATCGCGCGAATTCCAGCCGTCTTCCGCGAGACGGACTTTCTCGATGGCCGTCTCCAGCGTGAACGGCGGAAGCGGCGGACGAATAGCGGCGGGTGAAGTCATTTCGGATCTCCTTGTGGGGGACAGCGCGTTGTTGGTGCTCGACGTGGAGCGCGGCCCCGCCATCGTGCAGCCCGAGAGGGCAAGGCCGCCCGAAGCGAGCGCGGCACCGGTGCTCAGCAAGAACTTTCGTCTTTGCATCATGGGTTCAGAACGGCTTGGTCGGCAGATACTTGCCGTTGAGCGTGATGACGGCACGCTCGCCACCTTCCGGGTCCGGAACCTTCTGGATATCGAGTTTGAAGTTGATCGCGCTGATGATGCCGTCGCCGAATTTCTCGTGAACCAGCGCCTTCAACGTCGTGCCGTACACCTGCACCATTTCGTAGAAGCGGTAGACGGTCGGATCGGTCGGCACGCCACCCGGAATGCTGCCGCGCACCGGAATGGTTTGCAGCAGGCGAACGGCGTCGTCGTCGAGCCCGAGGCGTTCGGCGACGAGCTTCGCCGCATTCTCCGGCAGCGTATGCTGACCGAGCAGCGCGGCTGTCGTGTATGCGAGGCTCAGGCCCGTGCCTTCGTTGATGGCTTCGAACGTGAGGTTCTTGCGCACCTTCGCGTCGACGATCGTTTCCGTCAAAGCTTCGCGTGCGTTCGGTGTGACTTGCGATTGGGTCATGATGTTGCTCCTTGAGTAAATCAACCTGGTGAGATCGGCGTCGGTGTGACGAGCCGGGAATCAGAGCGCAGCCGCGCACTCGGCGGGCGTCGCGGTGACATCGGGATGCGCGGCGAGCGGCACGAACTGGCGAGTCGCCGCGTCGAGCGCGTAGATCGAGCCGGATTCGATGTCGTAGACCCATCCGTGCAAATTGAGGCGGCCTTGCGCGAGTCCCAGTGCAACGGAGGGATGGGTCTTGAGGTTGTCGAGCTGTGCGATGACGTTCTCGCGCACCATCGAATCGACGCGCTCGCGCTCGCTCGCATGTTCACGCGCCTCGTTGACGAGCTTCGCCGAGTCGGCGTAGCGCAGCCAGTTCGCGACGGCGGGCATATGGTCGAGGCACTTGCACGTCGCGACGGCCGTCATCGCGCCGCAGTCCGAATGGCCGCATATCACCACATCCGTCACGCCGAGCGCGGCCACTGCATATTCGACGGTCGCCGAAACGCCGCCCGGCTCGGGACCGAACGAAGGCACGATGTTGCCGGCATTGCGGATCACGAACAGATCGCCCGGTTCGCGCTGAGTGACCAGTTCGGGAACCATGCGGCTATCGGAACAGGAAATGAACAGGGTGCGCGGCGTCTGGCTGGTGGCCAGCTTGCGGAACAACTCCCTGCGCGCGGGCATGATGTCCCGTTGAAACTTCAGAAAACCGTCGATGATCTCTTGCATGGTCAGCTCCATTCAGTCTGGCGTTCGCCGCCGCGTCGGTCAGTGCGATGCGTTGAACAGAGAATGGGCCCGTTCCGTCATAGTGTCCAAGACGGGTTTATGATGCTAACCATAGGAAAGACCAATTGTTGTCGGGCACGAAGAAATTCGCCGTGCTGCTGCGTGGTATCCGTTACTTCCCGGCCGTCCCGGAACACGGCAATTTCACGTGCGCCGCCGAGGCACTGCACGTTTCGCAGTCCACGCTGTCGGAGCAGATACGCCGACTGGAAGGCACGCTGCGCACTCAGCGGCTAGACCGTTCAGGGCGGAACGTGCAACTCATGGATGCCGGCGCGGCGGGGATGCGCTATGCGAAATCCGTGCTATGGGATCTGGATGCGGGCGGGCGATACATGACGTCGGCGAACTGAAGGCTCGGCAGACGAGTGATGACGAATCGATGATTTTTTCTGCCGACACCGCGAGTCACTGTCCGGCCGGGCAATGGGTGCCCGCGATGCTGGAAGGCGTATGGAGGCAAGCCACAAGCGCTCACGAACAGTAAGATCCGCTTCGTTTGCGCCGTAGCCGGTGTTGTATACGTTGAGCAAGCATATCGGCAGTCGAGATCTCCTCCTGGTCATTCGGCTGTTGGCCTTCGTGAAGAGCAAGCGCTGCCCCAATACCAACGGAGACTGCGGCGGCTCAACATCGGAGGACCGGTTCATGGTGAACAAGGGTCATTGGCGCGAACGATGCGAAGCGCCGCTCAGGGTCCTTTGGAGCCGGTAACGGACCACCGCCGCATGTGGCAACATTGCGGCCATCGCTACATCACACCACCGTGCTGACTGATCGATCCATCGGAGGGAACTCATGTTTGACCACGTCAAATTCGGCGTCAGCGACTACGCCGCCAGCAAGGCGTTTTTCCTGAAGGCGCTTGAACCGCTGGGCGCCGAAATTGTCGGGGAAGGTGAGCCGTCGTACGGGATCGAGATCGGGCTGCCCAGCAAGTCTTCACTGTGTTTGTTCCCGACCGACGAGAAGCCGGCGCCTCTCCACATCGCGTTCGCGGCCGACACGCGGCAGCAAGTCGATGCGTTCCATCGCGCGGCGCTGGAGGCCGGCGGGAAAGACAATGGCGCGCCCGGGCTACGGCCGCATTATCACGCGAACTACTACGCGGCGTTCGTCATCGGTCCGGATGGACACAATATCGAGGTGGTGTGTCATCGGGCGGAGGGGTGATGCGCTGGATCGGTAAAACGCTCGCGGCGATCGCAAGCATGGCGCTCGTCGGCATCGCCTGCGTTCAAGCAGCGCCCCGCGAAACGGCATTCCCGCGCTTCACGCAAACCGAAGGCAAGCTCGATGCCGACGGGCTTCCGCTGTCAGGCGTGAAGCTCTGCGCGCTGCCCGACCGTGCGCCGTGCTTCGAGATGCCGCCGGCGCCGCTTCCTCATTCCTCGAAGGAGCTATACCAGTTCGGCCTGAATCCACGGTCCGAGCGGTTACCGATTGCATCGGGCGGCTCGTGGGTGTTCTTCTCGGGGATGTTCTCGGGCGGCGGCAGCGGGATGCTGGAGCGTGTGGCCGTGCTGCGTGTCGGCGCGAACGGCAAGATCGAGAACCTGATGCCGATCGTCACCGAAACGGAAATGGCCGACCGCGCGATGTGGAACTTGCCGGAGGTGTCGCCGTATCCGCTGTTCGTCCGAGCCGATTACGTATGGGGCAAGGACGAGGATCATTTCGGTCAGCACTTCTTCGACGTCGACGCGTGGATGTTCGATCCCGCCGCCAATCAATACGTGAAGCGCTTTTCCTACCGCACGAGCAAACGCTACGACAGGGGCGAGGGCGCGGACCACGTGTTGACCGCCGAGCGTCCGGAGATCCTGCGGCGCCTTGCCGCCGGCAAGTAACGCAGCTATCGACGCATTTCTCCGTACGTTTCCTTGCACACCTCGCGTAGCGCGTCGACGAGCAGATCGCGCGCGGGCGAATGCGAATCGGCGGAGCGCGTGAACAATGCAATCGGCGGCAGCGTCCACACCAGCGAATAAGGCACGATCGCCACGCCGGCGATCCGCACCAGTTCCTCCGCGATATCGGCCGGGACGATCGACACGGCCTCGTCGCTCGACGCGATCATTTCGCCGATCAGCTTCGACGAGTAGCTTTCGACGATCGGCACGGGCGGCGCGATGCCGGCCGACAGGAACAGGTCGGTCACCTGTTCGCGCATCGGCGTATGCGGCGCGCCGAGAATCCAGTCGAGCGCGTGCAGCTTGTGCCAGTCGAGCGGCGTGCGGGCGAGCTTCGCGGCCAGCCGCCGGCTCGCGATCATGCGCGGCTGCTGCTGGTACAGCACTTCGAACGAAACCTGCCCGAGATCGATCGCCGACGACGCGCGCCCGATCACGATGTCGACACTGTGATCCCTGAGCTGCAGCAGCAGCTGGTCGCTGGTGCCTTCGTGAATCGTCACGGTCAGCCGCCGCTCCATGCGCGCTTGCAGCCGCTTCAGCGCGGCCGACAGCATCTGGCCGGAGATGAACGGAATCACGCCGATGTGCAGATGAGCCGCATGCCCGGCGGCGACGGCCTCCATCTCGCGGGCGAGGTGGTCGAGATCCTTGATCATCGCCTTCGCCCGCTCGAGCACGACCGCGCCGAGCGCGGTGGGCCGCATGCCGCGCGACGAGCGCTCGAACAGCGGCGTGCCGAACATGCTCTCCAGTTCGGACAGCGCGTTCGTCACGGCCGGCTGGCTGCTTGCCATGTGCTCGGCGACGCGCGTCAGCGATCCGTGCTGCTGGATCTGCAGCAACAGCACCAGATGCCGAATCTTCAGACGCGCGCCGAGCCGCCTGACCACGTCGTTTGCGTCAAAATTCATTGACTGGTCATGCATTCATCATGAAAAAGTGATGGGCCGATATTAAAACAGAATCATCACGTTATGGCGGATCCCTAGAATCACCTTCATGGATCGCGCCGGGACTGGCCTGGCGCCCACGCCGGGACGAAAACATGAAACAGACAGAGACACAGCAGCAGGCCGCTTTCGACTATCACGAATTTCCGACCCCCGGGAAAATCTCGGTCGTCGCGAGCAAGCCGCTGGTGACCCAGCGCGATCTGGCGCTGGCCTATACGCCCGGCGTGGCGAGCGTGTGCGAGTCGATCGCCGCCGATCCGCTGACGGCGCACCGCTTCACGAGCCGCGGCAACCTGGTGGGCGTGATCACGAACGGCACCGCCGTGCTTGGCCTGGGCAACATCGGCCCGCTCGCGTCGAAGCCGGTGATGGAAGGCAAGGCCGTACTGTTCAAGAAGTTCGCGGGCATCGACGTGTTCGACATCGAGATCAACGAAACCGACCCGGACAAGCTGGTCGACATCATTGCCGGCCTCGAACCGACGTTCGGCGGCATCAACCTCGAGGACATCAAGGCGCCGGAATGCTTCACCGTCGAGCAGAAGCTGCGCGAGCGCATGAAGATTCCCGTCTTCCACGACGACCAGCACGGCACGGCCATTACCGTGTCGGCCGCGTTCATCAACGGGCTGAAGGTGGTCGGGAAATCCATCAAGGAAGTGAAGGTCGTGACGTCGGGCGCCGGTGCGGCCGCGCTGGCGTGCTTGGACCTGCTGGTCGACCTCGGGCTGCCGGTGGAAAACGTGTGGGTGACCGACATCGAAGGCGTCGTCTATCGCGGCCGTACCACGCTGATGGACCCGGCCAAGTCGCGCTTCGCGCAGGAAACCGACGCGCGCAAGCTCGCCGACGTGATCGGCGGCGCGGATGTGTTCCTCGGGCTGTCGGTCGGCGGCATTCTCACGGCGGAGATGCTCAAGCAGATGGCGGCGCGCCCGCTGATTCTCGCGCTGGCCAACCCGACGCCGGAAATCTTCCCGGAACTGGCGCACGAGACGCGCGACGACGTCGTGATCGCGACGGGCCGCTCGGACTACCCGAACCAGGTCAACAACGTGCTGTGCTTCCCGTACATTTTCCGGGGCGCGCTGGACGTGGGTGCGACGACGATCACGCGCGAGATGGAAATCGCCGCGGTGCACGCGATCGCGGGGCTGGCCGAGGAAGAGCAGAACGAAGTCGTCGCGGCGGCCTATGGCGCGTACGACGTGTCGTTCGGCGCCCAATACCTGATTCCGAAGCCGTTCGACCCGCGCCTGATCGTGCGGATCGCGCCGGCCGTGGCGAAGGCGGCGATGGAAGGCGGCGTGGCGACGCGTCCGCTCGCGAATCTCGATGCGTACGTCGAGCAGTTGCAGCAGTTCGTCTATCACTCGGGTGCGTTCATGAAGCCGCTGTTCGCGACCGCGCGCCAGCTCGTGCGCGACGGCGGCAAGGCGCGGATCGTGTTCACCGAAGGCGAGGACGAGCGTGTGCTGCGTGCGGTGCAGGTGATCGTCGACGAGAAGCTGGCGCGGCCGATTCTGGTCGGGCGTCCGGAGGTGCTGCTCGCGCGCATCGAGCGGTTCGGGCTGCGTTTGCGGCTCGGTCAGGACGTCGAAGTGACCAATCCGGAATACGACGAACGTTTCCCGCAGTACTGGACGAAGTATTGGGAAATGCGCTGCCGCGACGGTATCTCGAAGGAAATGGCGCGCGTGGAAATGCGCCGCCGCCTGACGCTGATCGGCGCGATGATGGTGCGGCTCGGCGACGCGGACGGGATGATTTGCGGGACGGTGGGCGAGTATCACAATCACCTGCGGTTCGTGGACGAAGTGATCGGCAAGAAGCCGGGTGCGTCGACCTACGCGGCGATGAACATCCTGTTGCTCGATCAGCGGACGGTGGCGCTGGTGGATACGCACGTGAACGACAACCCGGATGCGGAGCAGATCGCCGAATTCACGATCGCGGCGGCGCGGCAGATGGAATGGTTGAACCTGACGCCGAAGGTTGCGCTGCTGTCGCGGTCGAATTTCGGGTCGGGGAGTGCGGCTTCGGGCGCGAAGATGCGCCGGGCGCTGGAGATCATGCGGGAGCAGGCGCCGGATATCGAGGCCGATGGCGAGATGCATGGCGACTGCGCGCTCGATGAAGGGCTGCGGGCGAAGCTGCTGCCGATGTCGCCTTTGAAGGGGGCGGCGAATTTGCTGGTCTGTCCGAATGTGGATGCCGGCAACATCGCGTACAACCTCCTCAAGACCGAGGCGGGGAGCAATGTGGCGGTGGGGCCTTTCCTGTTGGGGGTTAATGCTCCCGTGAACATCCTTACGTCCAGCGCCACCGTGCGGCGGATCGTGAATATGGCTGCGTTGACGGTGATTGAGGCGAATCGGGGTGTGGGTGGGTGATTGAATGGCTTCGTGGGGCGGCTGAGGCCGCCCTTTATTTGTCAGCTTCGGCCATGAGCGGCCGTCGTGACGGTGCCAAGCAATGTCTGCCCTAAGCTGGCACCCAAGCCAAGAATCTTGGAGCAACTCGTGACAAGTCCTCCTATTCAATCACCCCATTGAGAATTGTCCCAATCTTCGCGATTTTCTCGTAATCGAATTGATTTAACAGTTGTTTTCATTGCTATTGCGGAATTGCTTGGGTATCGATTATTTTGGCGCCGATTCGTTCAGAGGTGCTATCTACCCATGTCAGTTGTCAAAAAAGTTCCGTACTACCAGATGGAATCGCGCCTTTTATATTCCGGAAAGCATTGGAAATGCTATTCAGGCATCGTCGGGTGCGTTCCCATCGACACGCAGCAAAAGATCTCGTTCGCTAGGCTTGCGCCAAATGAGCAGCCACCGCCGCCTCCGCCCAAGATAGCCGATCGAGTCGCAGCGCAGAAGCCGCGAGCCCTGGCTCCAGCACCGGTTAAGTCACCCGCCAAGCCACAGCCGAGCGACAAGCCTCAAGACGCAGAGCAAGCCGACAAACTGCCCGAGTTCGATCTGCAGGATATCCCCAACGCGATGGACAGGGCGGGGTGGCCAATTTCGGCTAAGTTGGCGCGAAAGTGGTTGGCGAGTCCCAAGCATATCTACAACAACAAGCTCAACTCACCGCAGCCGATCGACGACACGACAGTCACTCTGGAGTGGGCGTTGAGATTTAGTGGTGCATCCTGGCGATTCAAGCAACTCGTCCGGCAAGCGATTTACACGGAGAAAGCTGCTGAAGCAGTCAAGAATGCGCTGGTGCCCGTGATCGAGAGGGTTTTTTCTGCCGGAAAGATGAACGCAGCGGGTATCGTGATCGACACTGCTCCGTTTCTGACGGATCTGCTTCAGTTTCATATCGCCTGGAGATTTCAGTTCCAGTCGGTATCATCCTTTGCCACCCTCGACGGAACGGCTTTGACCGATCTAACCGGCGCTCTGGGAAACTTCAATTTCTACGCTGCTGTTGGGAGGGCGACCGTTACCGGTGAGCGCTACTACAAGTACGAGGGTAAGAACACAATATTCTGTCTCGAACCGGTTGCACAGATGACCCACATCTATGTCTACATCAAGGACAGCTACTCGTTCAACGACGACTCGCCTTCCAAGAGCCAGTACCTCGGTCACTGGAACAAGAGCGGGATGGTTTTGTCCTATGCCGCGGCCATCAACGATCTCTTTAAGAGCAGTAACTTTAACGTTGGGAGCTCGACCATTGAGGAGTGGCGCTATCTCCCTGAGGGAGAAGAGATCGATAAGCCGATCGACAAACGAACCAGTCGCTTTCTGAAATTTCGAGTGAAAGATGTCTACTGGCCGGTGCATAACAAGACGTACCGGGACTGGAGGTCGGTGCATAATCGTGGTGGCGACTTCATGGTCTACAGCAAGCCAAAGCTCATCAAGCTGGACAAGCCGATCATTTTGAAAATTGACACCGTATGCAGATCCATTCCGGCCGAGCAATGAAAGGGGCCATGACCATCCTCAAAGTAGTCTTGTCCGTGAGCGCCATATACCTCGTTGTCGATATCGCGTGGCTGTGCTTGCCACTCAACGTGAGGAACGGAATCGTACTTGTCTCGGCGATGAATACGAAGCCGGCGATCTTCGCCATCACGTCGATCATCTTCGGTTTCTACCTGTACCGGCGCGTCAGAAATTTCAACCGTTTCAGCCGAGCGAAGCGCGCAGGCCTCGCGATCGTCACGCTCGTTTTTTTTGCGTTCGTCTACCTGGTAGGATTTCGCGGGATCATGGCTGACCGTACCGATTGTCAGCGCTTCAACTACAACGTCAAGATGAATGGCGGTGTCAAGCACGTTGACGGCACAACCTACATCATCAACATCTGCGGGAGTGGTGCTCCGGGCAATGGTTTTTTCGTGGATCAGAATGAGCAGGTCAAACTCGTCGTCAGCAATGCACACGGCTCGACGCTCGCCACTCGACTATTTTTCGTTTTTTGGGACGGCCGGCCGGGGGAAGAATCGACCATCATCCGTAAGAACAAGTTGATTTATTTCGACGCATCGGATGAGTACGACAGTGAAAGGTCGATCTCGCTGCCACCGACCATGCTCGATTGGATCGCGGCGAGAATTCCGATTTGGCTTCGCTGAGAACGCTCTCGATGCCGTGGTGGTCGTCGCGTTGAAGCGGCGCCGCCCACGATTCACGATTCTTGCTGAACCGCCCAAGCCAAGAAAGCCGTAGCGATCATCATGACCACCCGGGCGAAACAACCACCCGAATCAAACACCCGTTCGGCAAACCGCCCCGGAACCCCCGCATCATCCGCGCACCGCCAACACGCACCCCACCGCGATGTAATGACCAAACCGCAAGACCTAGTGCATAGATATCGTTTGCCGCGCCCTTAATGACTGTCGACAATCGTGGCTCGAATTCACCGCCGCGGCGCCAGAAGCGCCTTGGCGGCCGGCACTCGACGGCTATCCCGGCCGTCCGCGCCCACCCGCTCACGACGACATGTACGCGTTCACGCCCTCATTCCAAAACCCTGCCGGCTCGCCGATCCGCGAGTTGTTCAAGTACCTGTCCGAACCGGGCATGATTTCCTTCGCGGGCGGTTATCCGGCCAGCGACCTGTTCGACGTCGCCGGCCTGAACGCGGCCGCCGAACGCGCGTATGCCCAGCCCGTCCGCTGCCTGCAATACGGCCCGACCGACGGCCTCGCCGAACTGAAGCAGCAAGTGATCGCGCTGATGGCGCGGCGCGGCGTCGCATGCACGCCGGCCGAACTGCTCGTCACGACCGGATCGCAGCAAGGCCTCGACCTGCTGCTGCGCGTGATGGTGTCGTCCGGCGACGTCGTGCTGACCGAACAACCGGCGTACCCGGCCACGCTTCAAGCCATGCGTTTGCAACAGGCGCGCATCGTGACGATCCCCGTCGACGGCGAAGGCCTCGACGTCGATCGTCTCGGCGAACAACTCGCGTCCGGCGCGATCGCGCAGCCGAAGCTGCTCTACACGGTCCCTACCTTCGCGAACCCGACGGGCGCGACGCTCACGCGCGAACGCCGGCTGAAGCTGCTGCGTCTCGCGGTGCAATACCGTTTCCTGATCGTCGAGGACGACCCGTACGGCGACCTGCGCTTCGCGGGCGAAACGGTGCCGTCGATGCTCGCGCTCACCGGCGAGGTGGACGGCGCACGCGACTGGCTCGTGCATTTCGCGAGCCTGTCGAAGATCGTCGCGCCGGGGCTGCGCGTGGGCTGGACGATCGCGCCGGCCGAGATCGCGCGGCGCTGCGTGATCGCGAAGCAGACGGTCGATCTGTGCAGCGCACCGTGGACGCAGGCCACCGCCGCCGAATATTTGGCGGACGGCGCGCTCGAACGCCATCTGCCGCGCATCGCGGCCGCGTACCGGATCAAATGCGACGCGATGTGCGACGCGCTGCGCGACGGGTTCGGCGATGCGATCGAGTTCCATCGTCCCGAAGGCGGGATGTTCGTGTGGGCGCGAATCGGTGCGGTGTCGTCGGACGTGCTGCTGCAACAGGCGATCGCGCACAAGATCGTGTTCGTCCCCGGCAAGGCGTTCTTCGCGGACAACGTCGACGCGGCGTCGCTGCGCCTGTCGTTCGCCGCGCCGGACGTCGACGCGATCCGGGAAGGCGTCGCGCGCCTCGTCCGTGCGTATGGTGCGGCGCGGGCCGCGTAAGGAGACATCGGCATGACCATCACCGTCAACGAAACGGCATCGACGCGCGCAGCGGCGAGCGGCGGCGACAAGCGGCCGGCGAAGCATCGCTCGTCGCAGATCAGCGCCGGGCCGCAGTATGTGGCCGACGTGCTCGGCCGCTTCGGCGCGGAGCCGGCGACCGATGCCGGCGATGCGGCGCCGGTGGTGCTCGGCTACAACTGACTGGCACAGGCGCGGCGGCGCACCGGATGCGAGCCGTCGGCGAAACGAACGGTTAAGCTTGCGCGATCGAAACACCGACGATCGCCGCCGCCCCATGTCCGACTCGACCTCCGAATCGCTCGCGCAAACGTACGACCGCATCTGGTCCTGCCTCGAATCCGGCGTCAGCGTTCAGCGCTCGCCGTTCACGATGTTGCAGGCGGCGACGCTCGGTCTCGATGGCGCACCGAAGGTCCGGACGATCGTGTTGCGTCAGGTGAACCGCGTCGAGCGCGTGCTGTCGTTTCATACCGATGCGCGCTCGGCGAAGGTCGCGGAGTTGCGTCGCGATCCGCGTATCTCGATCGTCGCCAATGATCTCGACGCGCTCGTGCAGATTCGCGCGGAAGGAATTGCATCGGTCTGCGATGACGAAACGCAACGGCGCGCGCTCTGGGCATCGAGCCGCCCGCATACGCTGCTGCTGTATCGAGCACCGTTGCCGCCCGGCACGCCGGTCGCGTCTCCGGAAGCCGCACATGTCGACAGCACCGCACCAACCGGCGACGGCTACGAAAACTTCTGCCTGATCCACATGACGGTGACACGCATCGACTGGCTCGAACTCGCGCGCGCCGGCCATCGCCGAGCGGTATTCGACCTGAACGAAAACCGCTACGAAGCCCGCTGGATCGCGCCCTGAAGCGGGCCGAACGCGCTCGAGCCGCTCAAGGCCGCCCGTCCGACGCGGCTTGAATCATCCACTCACGCATCACCGCGATCGCACCGTCGTCGCGGCGCTCGGCCGGATACACGAGATAGAACCCCATCGACAGCGGAAACGCGAAGTCGAACGGCTTGCACAGCCGTCCGGCGGCGATGTCGCGCTCGACGAGCGGCTCGGTCGCGAGTGCGATGCCCTGGCCGGCGACGGCCGCATCGATCGCGAGCGACGTCTGGTTGAAGCGCAGCCCCTTGTGCGGATCGACGTCGACCGGTTCGGGCATCGCCGCGAGGAACTCGGGCCACAGGTCGTGCGCGTCGTGCAGCAGCACCTGGCCGGCAAGCGCGCGCGGCGAAGCCGGCGCGGTCAGCAGCGAAGGGCTGCACACCGCGCACACGTCGAGCGGGAACAGCGCAT
Organism: Burkholderia anthinoferrum; assembly: GCF_002925705.1. Taxonomy (NCBI): domain Bacteria; kingdom Pseudomonadati; phylum Pseudomonadota; class Betaproteobacteria; order Burkholderiales; family Burkholderiaceae; genus Burkholderia; species Burkholderia anthinoferrum. The sequence goes on along the minus strand of NZ_LFZP01000057.1, from coordinate 155,401 downwards.
GGGTGACGAGATGCTTGCCGAACGGCGGCTTGCCGTAGCGAATCGCGAGATCGACGCCGTCGTGGCGGAACGTCGCGATCTGCGGGTCGGCGATCACGCGCACGTCGTAGTCGGGATGCGCGTCGGTGAACTGCGCGAGCCGCGGGATCAGCCACTTCGACGCGAACGACGGCGTCGTGCTGATCGTCAGCGCGGCGCGCCGTTTCACGAGCTTGTCGGTGGCGTCGGCGATCGCATGCAGCGCGCGCTGCACGTCGGAAAAATAAGCGGCGCCGTCGTGCGTGAGCGCGAGGCCGCGCGGCAGGCGCTCGAACAGCTTCAGGCCGAGCACGTCCTCGAGGTGGCGCACCTGCTGCGCGACGGCGCCCTGCGTGACGCCGATCTCGTCGGCGGCGGCGCGGAAATTGAGGTGTCGCGCCGAGACTTCGAACGCGCGAAGCGCATTCAGCGGCGGCAGGCGGGAAGGGCGTGGCGGCATCGTCAGACTGTAGAAAAACTATCGGCTGGCGGCAGAAATACTGGTTCGACAGCCGGAATCGATGCGCCTACATTACCACCATGGCGCGCCGAATGGCGGCTGCGCGGCGGCGGAATCGGAGCAAGGAGCACATCGTGACTGTAGAAAAAGTGGCGTTGATCACGGCGGCGGGCAAGGGCATGGGCGCGGCGATCGCGCGCGAACTGGCGGCGACGGGCTATCGCGTCGCGCTGATGTCGCCGTCGGGCAGCGCGGTGGCGCTCGGCGAGGAACTGGGCGGGTTCGGCATCAAGGGCTCGGTGACGGACGAAGCCGATATCGACACGCTCGTGCAGGAAACGGTCGCCCGCTACGGGCGGATCGACGCGGTCGTGAACAATACCGGCCATCCGCCGAAGGGCGAACTGCTGGCGATCACCGACGACAACTGGCACGCGGGGCTCGACCTGATCCTGCTGAACGTGGTGCGCGTGATGCGCCGCGTGACGCCGATCTTCCAGAAGCAGGGCGGCGGCGCGGTGGTGAACATCTCGAGCTTCGCGGCGGACGCGCCCGAGCAACCGATGCCGGTGTCATCGGCGCTGCGCGCGGCGCTGAGCGCATGGACGCGCCTGTACGCGGAACGCTATGCGGCCGAGAACATCCGGATGAACGCGGTGCTGCCGGGCTTCATCGACAGCTGGCCGGAAACGCCGGAGATCGTCGCGCGCATTCCGGCCGGCCGCTTCGGCAAGACCGGCGAGATCGCGAAGACGGTCGCGTTCCTGCTGTCGGACGGTGCGGGCTACATCACCGGGCAGAACATTCGCGTCGACGGCGCGATCGTCAAGGCGCTCTGAGCGCCGCAGCGGCGAGCGAGCGGCGGCGCGGGCCGCCCGCTCGCGGTGCAGCCGCTACAAACGCGTACAAATCAGACAAATCCCGGATACATCAGACCTTTCAAATGGGCGACGCCGCGTGACGAGGGCGCGCCGGATCGAAAGCCTGGGCGCGATCCCGCGCGCGGCATCTTCACTTTCCACTTCACGAAAGGATGCCGAACGATGTCTTCCACACCGTTTTCCCCGATGCGTCGCCACCTGCTGGCCACTTCCGTGGCCGCCGGGGTCTCGGCGATGCTGCCCACCGCGCTGCATGCCGCGACCGGCGCGAGCGGCATACGCCCGTTCACCGCGCACATTCCCGATGAAGCCGTGGTCGACCTGCGCCGCCGCATTGCCGCGACGCGCTGGCCGGGCCGCGAAACCGTCGCCGACGAATCGCAGGGCGTGCGGCTCGCGCGCATGCAGGCGCTGCTGCGCTACTGGGGCACCGACTACGACTGGCGCAAGGGCGAGGCGCGCCTGAACGGTTTCCCGATGTTCATCACGGAAATCGACGGGCTCGACATTCATTTCATCCACGTGCGCTCGCGGCACGAGAACGCGATGCCGATGATCATGACGCACGGCTGGCCCGGCTCGGTCTTCGAGCTGCTGAAGGCGATCGGCCCGCTGACCGACCCGACCGCGCACGGCGCGAGCGCGGACGACGCGTTTCACGTCGTCGTGCCGTCGTTGCCGGGTTTCGGCTTCTCGGGCCGTCCGACGAAGACCGGCTGGGGTTCCGATCACATCGCGCGCGCGTGGGGCGAGCTGATGGCGCGGCTCGGCTATACGCGCTTCGTGTCGCAGGGCGGCGACTGCGGCTCGGTGATTTCGCACCGGATGGCGATGCAGCGCGTGCAGGGCCTCGTCGGGATTCACGTGAACATGCCGGCGACGGTGCCGCCGGACATCGCGACGCTGCTCCAGGTCGATGCGCCGGCGCCGGCGTCGCTGTCGCCGAAGGAGAAGGCCGCGTACGAGAAGCTCGCGACGTTCTACCGCGACAACTGCGGCTACTCGGCGATGATGGTCACGCGGCCGCAGACGGTCGGCTATGCGCTGGCCGATTCGCCGTCCGGACAGGCCGCGTGGATGTACGACAAGATCTCGCAGTGGACGTACAGCGGCGGCGTGCCCGAACGCTCGATTCCGCGCGACGAGATTCTCGACGATATTTCGCTGTACTGGCTGACGAACACCGCGACGTCCGCCGCGCAGATCTACTGGGAGGATCACTCGAACAACTTCAACGCGGTGGATATCTCGCTGCCGGCCGCGATCACGGTGTTTCCGGGCGAGATCTACCAGGCGCCGCGCAGTTGGGCGGAGCGCAGCTATCACAACCTGATCTACTTCAACGAAGTCGACAAGGGCGGGCACTTCGCCGCATGGGAGGAGCCGGAACTGTTTGCGCGTGAAGTGCGTGCCGGGTTCCGGCCGTTGCGGCGCGTGTAAGCGCGGTTGCACGACGAATGCGGGCCAGGCGGTGGCGCGGCCCGTGTTCGTTTTCAGGTAACCGCCTGCAAGGCCTGCGCAAACCGCTTGTCCGCGAGATACGCAACGTTGAAGCGGCAATACCTCGACGGACGATCGGCCTGCGGCGAAAACACCGCACCGGGCGCGAGAATCACGCCACGCTCGAGCATTGCCTGCGCGAGCTGCATCGAATCGGGCCAGCCGGGCAGCGCGGCCCACAGATACAGGCTCTGGTCACAGGGCCGATAGACCTCCGCGCCGAGGCGGCCGAGCGCATCGAGTGCGGTACCGGTCGCGCGCCGCAACTTCTCCTGAAGATGAATCGTATGCCGGAGGAAATGGCCATCGCTGACGATCGCGTCGAGCGTGCGTTCGCAGTATTCCGAGCTGCTGACGTGCGTCAGCATCTTCACGTCGGCGAGATCGCTGGCAAGCGCCGCATTGCACGCGAGAAACCCGACACGCAGGGCCGCCGACACCGATTTCGAAAAACTGCCGATATAGATGGTGCGGCGCAGCTGGTCGAGCGTCGCGATGCGCGTGAGCGAGCGCGGCCGCAGGTCGGCGAGCGCATCGTCCTCGACGATGATCAGATCGTGCGCGTCGGCGAGCTGCAGAATGCGGTGTGCCTTGGCCGCGCTCGTATCGGTCGCGGTCGGGTTGTGGCCGACCGATTGCGTGAAGAACAGCTTCGGCCGGTACGCGGCGACATGCTCGGCCAGTTTCGCGACGTCGGGGCCGTCGATCTCGCGCGGCACGCCGACGATGTTCGCGCCGCTCAGCTTGAGCTTGCCGAACAGCGGGTAGTAGCCGGGATCGTCGACGAGCACGGTATCGCCGGGACGCACGAAGTAGCGCAGCACGAGGTCCATCGCCTGGTTCGCGCCGTGCGTGAGCACGATCTGCGCGGGCGGCGCCTCGATCTCGTAGCCGGCGAGCTTCTGCTGCAGCGACTGGCGCAGCGGCAGATAGCCGAAGCGGCTGCCGTAGCGGAACAGCGACGCGGCGCTCGTGCGCATGATGCGCTGCTGGTACTGGTTCAGCCGCGTTTCCTCGAGCCACTCGATCGGCGGGAAGCCTTCGCCGAGATTGAGCACGTCGGGCTTCACGTGCAGTTGCTCGCGCATCAGCCACACGATGTCCATCGCGCGGTCGAGCGAGCTCGGCTCGTCGATGTCGGGCACGGCGGCCGCGCGCCGCGTGACGAAGAAGCCCGAGCCGCGGCGCGGCTCGATCAGGCCATCGGCCGCGAGCATCTCGAACGCGCTGATCACGGTGTTCTTCGAGCAGCCGGACGCCTCGGCGTATTCCCTGATCGACGGCAGTTTCGCACCGGCCGGCAACACCCCTTCTTCTATCTGTCTGGCCAGATTGTCCGCCATTGCGCCAGACAGGCTGGCTTTCGCACGCTGTTTCATCGGAATGTTCCGTCGGGGCCGGCCCGCTGTCATGGGTACGGGTGGATGACTGTCTGCGCCGTCTGTACCTTTTCAATGGGTACAGCGTGACTATTATTCGGCTATCCGCTGCCTGCCGCAAGCGCCGACGGGCTACACCGCCACCCCGAAACAGCCGACCCATCATGCCGATCGATTCCGCCTTGCCGAACTTCCGCTCGCTCACGCCCGAGCAACGCCTGTCCCACCTGTCCCGCATCGTCGGGCTCGACGACGCCGAGCACGCGCTGCTCGCGAAACCGGGCGCGCTGCCGCTCGAGACCGCGAACGGGATGATCGAGAACGTGATCGGCACGTTCGAACTGCCGATGGCGGTGGCCGGCTACTTCCGGATCAACGATCGCGACGTGATCGTGCCGATGGCCGTCGAGGAGCCGTCGATCGTTGCGGCCGCATCGTATATGGCGAAGCTCTCCCGCGCGGCCGGCGGCTTCCGCACGTCCAGCAGCGGCCCGCTGATGCGTGCGCAGGTGCAGGTGATCGGCGTCGGCGATCCGTACGGCGCGCGGCTCGCGATCCTGCGGCACGCGGCCGAACTGATCGCCCTCGCGAACAGCCGCGACAAGGTGCTGGTCGGCCTCGGCGGCGGCTGTCGCGACATCGAGGTTCATGTGTTCCCCGACACGCCGCGCGGCGCGATGATCGTCGCGCACCTGATCGTCGACGTGCGCGACGCGATGGGCGCGAACACGGTGAACACGATGGCCGAAACCGTCGCGACCCGCATCGAGGCGATTACCGGCGGCCAGGTACGGTTGCGGATACTGTCCAACCTCGCCGATTTGCGGTTGGCGCGCGCGCAGGTACGGTACTCGGCGGCGACGCTCGCGACCGACGATTACGCCGGCGAGGACGTGATCGACCGCGTGATCGACGCATACGTGTTCGCGGCGACCGATCCGTACCGCGCGGCGACCCACAACAAGGGCATCATGAACGGCATCGATCCGGTGGTGGTCGCGACCGGCAACGACTGGCGCGCGGTCGAGGCCGGCGCGCATGCGTACGCGAGCCGCAGCGGCCGCTATACGTCGCTGACGACGTGGGAGAAGGCCGCCAACGGCGACCTCGTCGGCACGATCGAGATGCCGATGCCGGTCGGGCTCGTCGGCGGCGCGACGAAGACGCATCCGCTCGCGCGCCTTGCATTGAAGATCATGAACGTGACGTCGGCGCAGGAGCTCGGCGAAATTGCGGTCGCGGTCGGGCTTGCGCAGAATCTCGGTGCGCTGCGCGCGCTCGCGACCGAAGGGATCCAGCGCGGACACATGGCGCTGCATGCGCGCAACATCGCCGTCGCGGCCGGTGCGACGGGGGCCGACATCGACCGGATCGCGCAGCAGATGGTCGCGGCGAAGGACGTGCGTACCGATTTCGCCGTCGCGTTGCTCGCGGGCCGCAGCGGCGGCTGACCCGCGCGCTGCACGCCGCGCGATACAGGCGGCGCGCTGCGCGCCGCGCCGGCATGGCCGGCGACATATCAAACCAGGAGGAGACACATGGAACAGACCGGTTCAAGCGCCGTCGCACCCGCGCCGCATCGCGCCCGGCCGTTGGCCGGCGCCGATGCGGCGGCCACGACGCTCGTCGAGGTATGGGGCGATACGGTGGCGACGAAGCATCTTGCGTGGTCGGTGCTGCTCGGCATCGCGATCAGCCTCGGCGCGTTCGAGGTCGGCCGCATCGCGCTCGCATCGTTCGTGCACGACGCGGCGATCGCACGCGCTTACGCGATGCTGATCGGCCTGGGCGGCTGCCTGCTGGCCGGTGCGATCTGCGCGCGGCTGTTCAAGCCGAAGCGCACGGTGATCGAACATGCGGCGGGCGGCGCCGAGCGCGACGACGCATTGCGGCAACTCGCCGAAGCATCGGGCGGGCTCGGCTCGACGAACGACCTGTCGCCCGCCGCGCGCGCCGAGATGGAGGAACTCGGGTTGCTCGACCTGTTCGCGTCGTACGACGCCTCCACCGGGCGCGCCCGCGCGGGAGGCCGCTGATGGACGCGCTGCTGCATGCATTGCCGGCCGCGTTCGCGATGGGGCTGCTGGGCGCGATCGTGTTCTCCGCCATCGGCCTGATCTCCGGCACCGACGAAACGACGACGATCGCGCCGCTCACGTTGCTCGTCGCGCTGCTCGGCGTGCCGCCGGCCGGCGTGTTCACGTTCTTCCTCGCGGGCGCGGTGGCCAAGCACATCACGCACGCGATCCCGACCGCGCTGCTCGGTATTCCCGGCGACACGATGGCCGCGCCGCTGCTGCAACAGGCGACGCTGCTGCGCGCGCTCGGCGTGCCGCACATCGCGCTGCGCAAGATGATCTCCGGCGCGATCGTCGCGGCGTTCGTCGCACTGCCGCTCGCGGTGCTGTTCGCGTCGCTGCTCGCGCCGTTCGGCGCGGCGATCGCGAAGGCGGCGCCGTGGGTGTTCCTCGCGGCGGCCGTCGGCATCGCGTATTTCTCCGCCGGGCGATGGGCGTCGGTACTGCTGCTCGTGCCGTTCGTGATGCTGGTGGTCGGCTTGCAGGCGCTCACCGGTCGTTACGGCGTGAAGCTGAGCGTCAGCTACTTCCTCGGGATCGCGATCGGGCCGCTGGTGGCCGACCTGTTCTCGATCCTGTCGCCTGCCGAGCGGCGGCGCATGCGTCGCGACGGGCCGTCGACGTTCGTGCTCGCGCCCGACGTGAAAAGCTGGCGCGGCTACTTCCCGAATCCGCTGAAGGTGCTCGACCGCAAGCAGGTCGCATGGACGGTCGGCACGGCCGCCGTGTCGAGCGCGACGTTCGTGTTCAGCCCGGTCGCGATGACGGTGCTGATGGGCGAGATCGTCGGTGCGCGCGTGCGTCATGCGTACCAGCGCCTGACGACCGTGATCGCCGCGCGCAACGGCGTGACCGAGGCGACCTACATCGCCGAAGCGCTGATTCCGCTGATCGCGTTCGGGCTGCCGCTGAGCCCGGTGGCGGCCGGCCCCGCGGCGCCGCTGTTCAATGCGCCGCCGCGCTTCACGGTCGATGCGGCGAGCGGGCAGATCCACAACCTGCATACGCTGATGAGCTGGCCGGCGTTCCTCGGCTACGGGCTGCTGTCGATCGTGCTGGCCGCGCTGATCGCGTATCCGCTCGCGATGCACCACGCGCACCGCGCGGCGTCGTTCGTCGCGCGCAAGCTGAGCCATGAAGCGATCATCGCGACCTTCGCGGGGCTGATCGTCGTGATCGGCGTGTGGGAAGGGCAACTGCTCGGGCTCGCCGTGATCGTGACGATCGGCCTGTTCGGCGGAATGCTGTCGCGCCTGTTCGCGTTCAACACGGGCGTGCAGTTCATGGGCTATTACGTCGCGGTGCTCAGCGTGCCCGCGATCGCCAAACTGTTCTGACGCACCGGCGCCGGTCGCGGATGCCCGGCCATCGCGGCGAAACGTCGCTTTTCCGACGATTTTTGAATCGCTTTTTGTCGTGTTCGCACACAGATACGTTGGGATACAAAGCGCCCGGTCCGTTCGGATATAAAACCGGTGAAGCGATTCACACGACGGCGCGGTGCGATGCGCCGCCGCTGCGAACGACGATACCGGATTGCCCGCACGTGCCGCGGGCCCCTTCCTTAGCGATCGACAATGGAGAACCAGTCATGTCCGATAACGTGAACACCCGCCGCCGCCTGATCCTGGGCTCGACGCTGGCGAGCCTCAGCCTGGCCGACCTCGGCTTCAGCGCGCTTGCGCATGCGCAGTCCGCGCCCGACGCATCGGCCGGCAAGCGTGCGGCCGGCGCCGCGTCGCTGGGCACGATCCACCAGATCGACGCGGGCGTGCTCAACGTCGGGTATGCGGATCTCGGCCCGAAGAACGGCCCGGCCGTGTTCCTGCTGCACGGCTGGCCGTACGACATCTACAGCTATGCCGAAGTCGCGCCGCTGCTCGTCGCGGCCGGCTATCGCGTGATCGTGCCGTACCTGCGCGGCTACGGCTCGACGACGTTCCGCTCGGCCGACACGGTGCGCAACGGCCAGCAGGCCGTCACGGCCGTCGACATCGTCGCGCTGATGGATGCACTGAAGATCGACCGCGCGGTGTTCGGCGGCTACGACTGGGGCGCGCGCACGGCCGACGTCATCGCGGCGCTGTGGCCGCAGCGCGTGAAGGCGCTGGTGTCGGTGAGCGGTTACCTGATCGGCAGCCAGGCGGCGAACGCCAAGCCGCTGCCGCCGAAGGCCGAGCTGCAGTGGTGGTACCAGTTCTATTTCACGACGGAGCGCGGCGAACTCGGCTACGCGCAGAACCGCGATGCGTTCAACAAGCTGATCTGGCAGCTCGCGTCGCCGAAGTGGCAGTTCTCCGACGAAACGTTTGCGCGCACGGCCGCGTCGTTCCAGAATCCCGACCACGTGGCCGTCGTGATCCACAACTATCGCTGGCGCCTCGGGCTCGCGAAGGGCGAAGCGCAATACGACGACATCGAGCGGCGTCTCGCGGCAGGCCCCGCGATCGCCGTGCCGACGATCACGATGGAAGGCGACGCGAACGGCGCGCCGCATCCGGAGCCGGCCGCGTACGCGAAGAAGTTCACCGGCAAGTACCAGCACCGGACGATCACCGGCGGCATCGGCCACAACCTGCCGCAGGAAGCACCGCAGGCATTCGCCGATGCGATCCTGCAAGTGGAGCATCTGTGATGCGGGCGCGCGTGGGAGTGTGGCGGCGCGGTGCGCGCCGGGTGGTCGCCGCGGGCGTGCTGCTGGCCGGTGCGTGGTCGGCGAGCGGGCCGGCCGCGTTCGCGGAACAGCCGAAGCCGGCCGCGGCCGCGTCGCCGATCTACGGCGTGACGATTCCGCCCGGCTATCGCAAATGGGAAATGGTTGCGCCGGCAGAGGAAGCCGCGCCGCTCGACGAGTTGCGCGTGGTGCTCGGCAATCCGGTCGCGATCCGCGCGCTCGAAAAGGCGACGCTGCCGTTTCCGGATGGCACGATCCTCGTGAAGCTCGCGTACAAGCGCAAGCAGTCCGACGAGTTTCCGCCGGCGACGGTGCCCGGGCAGGCGACGACCGTGCAGGTGATGGTGAAGGACTCGCGCCGCTATGCATCGACGGGCGGCTGGGGCTTCGGACGCTTCATCAACGGCGTGCCCGCCGACATCGGCCAGCATCAGACGTGCTTTGCGTGTCACCAGGCGCGCGTGAAGAATCACGATTACGTGTTCACGCGGCTCGCGCCGTGACGTGACACGGCGGCGTGAAGTGGATGGAAAGGCGTGCCTTGCGAGGCACGCTTTTTTTTCATGCGGTGCGCGGCGGGGGGGCGAAACGGATCACGCGCGTTTGTATCGCACTGTATCTGCGGTCGTTCCTGAAAAACTGGCATGCAGAACGCCCCGGTTTCGGAAACATGCCGGATACGTGCGCGGGTTCTACTGTCGACATGCAGCAAGCGTTCAGCGCCAGACGTTCACGCCGAATGCCAAGTGATCGACACCCCAACTTCCTTCAAGGAGAACTCTCATGAAAGCCGCTCGAATCCTCGCCGTTGCCGTCCTCGCCATCGCTCCGGCCCTGTCGTTCGCCGATACGGGCCACGGCCTCACGCGTGCCGAAGTGCGCGCCGACCTCATCCGCCTCGAGCAGGCCGGCTACAACCCGGCCGGCAGCGAAGCGCACTACCCGGACGATATCGCGGCCGCGGAACAAGCCGTCGCCGCCGCGCAGCAGGTCGCACGCTCGGACCAGAACGGCCCGTCGAAGTCGCAAGGCGACAACGTGGCCGATGCGTCGACGTCGGCCGGCCATCGCGACGCCGCCAACGACCTGTACGCGCATTCGTGATCGGTCGCCGCGCCTGCCTCACGGAGGTGTGGCGCGCACTGAAGCACTTCACTTGAACAACACGAAGAAGAAAGGAGCATGACGATGGCCGGTTTGATGAAACGCGTTCTGGTATCCGCCGCGGTAGTCGGCGGACTGTTCGGTGCGGTCGCGGCGCAGGCCGCACCGAAGGAAGACCTGAAGGGCACCAACGTCGTGCTCGTGCACGGCGCGTTCGCCGACGGGTCGAGCTGGAACCGCGTGATTCCGCTGCTCGAGGCGCGCGGGCTGCACGTGGTGTCGGTGCAGAATCCGCTGAGTTCGCTCGCCGACGATGCGGCCGCGACGAAACGCACGATCGACGAACAGAAAGGGCCGGTCGTGCTGGTCGGCCATTCGTGGGCCGGCGTCGTGATCAGCGACGCGGGCAACGACGACAAGGTGAAGTCGCTCGTGTACGTCGCGGCGTTCGCGCCCGACAACGGCCAGTCGATCGCCGACGTCACGCAAGGGCTGCCGGCGCCGTCGTGGGCGGGCGAGTTGCGCAAGGACGCGGGTGGTTTCGCGCGGCTGTCGGACAAGGCGATCGCGCAGGATTTCGCGCCGGATCTGCCGCCCGCGCAGCAGCGCATCGTCGCGGCGACGCAAGGGCCGTGGTACGGTGGCTGCATCTCGGAGAAGGTCACGCAGGCCGCGTGGCATGCGAAGCCGTCGACGTTCGTCGTCGCGACGCAGGACCGGATGATCGATCCGAAGCTGCAGGAAGCGATGGCGAAGCGGATCGGCGCGACGGTCGCGCGCGTGAACGGCAGCCATGTCGCGATGCTGAGCCAGCCGAAAGCCGTGGCCGATGCGATCATCGCCGCCGCCGAGCGCACGAAGCACGATACGCAGTGAGCGAATGCGGCGCCGCGCCTTCGTGAGGATGCGCGGCGCCTTGAGTGATGGCGATGTCTTTCCACCAGGAGAAGTGATGACGCAACTCTGGCAACTGTCGGCAACCGAACTCGCGAAGCGCGTGCGGCAGCGTGAAGTGTCCGCGCGCGACGTGGCGGAATCCGTGCTCGACCGGCTGGACGCCGTGAATCCAGCGATCAACGCGGTGGTCGAGCATCGCCCCGACGACGTGCGGCGGCAGGCCGACGAAGTCGATCGCGCGATCGCGCGCGGCGACGATCCGGGGCCGCTCGCGGGCGTACCCGTCACCGTGAAGATCAACGTCGACCAGGCCGGCTTCGCGACGACCAACGGTACGCGCTTGCAGGAGAGCCTGATCGCGCAAGCCGACAGCCCGGTGGTCGCGAACATCCGCAAGGCCGGCGGGGTGCTGCTCGGCCGCACCAATTCGCCGACGTTCGCGTTGCGCTGGTTCACGTCGAATCTCGTGCATGGCCGCACGCGCAATCCGCGTAATCCGTCGCTGACGCCGGGCGGATCGAGCGGCGGCGCGGCGGCGGCCGTCGCGGCCGGGATCGGCCCGCTCGCGGTCGGCACCGACATCGGCGGCTCGGTGCGTTACCCGGCCTATGCGTGCGGCGTACACGGCATCCGGCCGTCGCTCGGCCGCGTGCCGGCGTTCAATGCATCGTCGCCCGAGCGGGCGATCGGCGCGCAACTGATGTCGACGGCTGGGCCGATCGCGCGCACGATCGACGATCTGTCGCTCGCGCTGCGGGCGTTCTCCGCACCGGACGCGCGCGATCCGTGGCACGTCGCGGTGCCGTTCGACGGGCGCGCGGTGCCGAAGCGCGCGGCGTTGTGCGTGCGTCCGCGTGGCCTCGAGGTCGTGCCCGAAGTCGAGGCCGCGTTGCGCGATGCCGCGCGTCGGCTCGTCGATGCAGGCTGGACCGTCGACGAGATCGACGATACGCCGCCGATGCGCGAGGCGGCGCTGCTGCAGGAGCAGCTGTGGCTGGGCGACGGGTTCGACGCGCTGGCGAACGCGGTCGAGCAAGACGGCGATCCGGGCGCGGCCGCGGTGATCGCCGCCGTGCGCGGCAAGGTGCGCGACCTGCCGGCCGACGTGATCAGTCGCGCACTGGTTCGACGCACGACGCTGACGCGGCAGTGGCGGCTGTTTCTCGATGAATATGCGGTGTTGCTGCTGCCTGTTTCCGCGGAACTGCCGTTTCCGGACGATCTCGACCGGCAAGGGCCGGACGGGTTCGAGCGCGTGTGGGAAGCGCAGCTCACGTTGCGCGCGCTGCCCGCGATGGGGCTGCCGGGGCTGGCCGTCACGACGTCGCTCGTGAACGGCGTGCCGGTGGGCGTGCAGGTGGTGGCCACGCATCATCGCGAGGATCTGTGTCTGCTTGCCGGGCGCGATATCGAGGCGCGTGGCGCGCCGGTTGCGCCGGTCGATCCGGTGGCGTGATGTGTCGACGGCGCGCGCATCGGCGAGGCTCGGCGGCTTCGTCGGTGCATCGCGTGGCCCGTGTCATTTCGGATTCCATGACGACGCGCGAAATGCGCGTCGATCGTCCCCCTCCTTTCTTTTCACCCCCTTCGATGCACGACATCGAACGGCCATCGCCCTCCATTTCCAGCCCGCGATCGACCGCGCGCCGATAGCGCGCGTCCGCTATTGCATTCCCCGCGGCGCTGATTAGGAAATGAATTTTTATTGGTTCTGCTTCCCGGACCGCACTCGCATAGTGGCGCTGACGGCTATAGACAGCACGCAAGCTGCGACGGCCGCATTCCCGGTGTTTTTGTTCATACGAATCTGCGAGAACGAGGAAGTGTCATGACGGTTGAACTGCAAGAACGAACCGCTGCGCAGCAGGCGCTCGAAGACGCGCGCGCGGCAGCCGTGGCGGCCGGCACGCCCTACGCGGGCGGCGTCGCGCCGCAAGCCGCGTGGGCGCTGTTCGCGGCGGGCGATGCATTGCTGGTGGACGTGCGCACGGCCGAGGAACGGAAATTCGTCGGTTACGTGCCGGAGTCGCTGCACGTGCCGTGGGCGACCGGCACGAGCCTGACGCGCAACCCGCGCTTCGTGCGCGAGCTGGAAGCAAAGACCGGCAAGGATGCGGTCGTGCTGTTGCTGTGCCGCAGCGGCAACCGCTCGGCGCAGGCGGCCGAGGCTGCCACGAAGGGCGGTTTCACGCAGGTATTCAACGTGCTCGAAGGCTTCGAGGGCGACCTCGACGACCGGCAGCATCGCGGCGGCCGCAACGGCTGGCGCTTTCGCGGCCTGCCCTGGGCGCAGGATTGATTCACGGCCGTTACGGGGAGAAAGCAGCATGGCCGCGTTCGACATCGACGACATCGTTCAATCGCTGCAGACGGTGCGCCGCGCATGGCGCGAAAAGCAGCGGCGCTCGCTTGAACCGGGCGGGCGCGATTTGCCGGCGCGCGAGGCACTCGCGCAGATCGTCGGCGCGCTGAAGGGCGTGCTGTTCCCGATGCGGCTCGGGCCGCCCGACCTGCGGCAGGAAAGCGAGAACCTTCACGTGGCCCACGCGCTCGACGCGGCGCTGAATGCGCTGCTCACTCAAGTGACGCTCGAATTGCGCTACGCGGCGCGTCAGCGCAATGCCGACGGGCCGCTCGACAACCTCGACGAAGTCGCGTCGAAGGCCGTGCAGGCATTCGCCGCGCGCCTGCCGGAGATTCGCCGGCTGCTCGACAGCGACGTGCTGGCCGCCTTCCACGGCGATCCGGCGGCCGGCAGCGTCGACGAGGTGCTGCTGTGCTACCCGGGCATCCTCGCGATGATCCACCACCGGCTCGCACACGAGCTGTACGGGCTCGGCCTGCCGCTGCTCGCGCGGATCATCGCCGAGCAGGCGCATGCGGAAACGGGCATCGACATTCATCCGGGCGCGCGCATCGGCGCGGGCTTCTTCATCGATCACGGCACGGGCGTCGTGATCGGCGAGACGGCGATCATCGGCGAGCGCGTGCGCGTGTACCAGGCCGTCACGCTCGGCGCGAAGCGCTTCCCGCGCGATGCGGCCGGCCATCTGGAGAAAGGGCTGGCCCGCCATCCGATCGTCGAGGACGACGTGGTGATCTATGCGGGCGCAACGATTCTCGGCCGCGTGACGATCGGGCGCGGCGCGGTGATCGGCGGCAACGTGTGGCTCACGCAGGACGTGCCGCCCGGCGAAAACGTCACGCAGGCCGTGCTGCGCAGCGAAGCGAACGCCGCGCCGCGCACGGCGGCGCGCGTCGCCTGGGAGGCGCGATGAGCGACCTCATCCATCACTTCGGCGCCAACGTGCGCAAGCTGCGCGAAGCGCGCACGTGGTCGCAGGAGCAACTGGCCGAGCATGCGGGGCTGAACCGCTCGTACGTCGGCGAGATCGAGCGTGGCGAGGCGATCGCGTCGATCGTCACGGCCGACAAGATCGCGCGCGCTTTCGACGTGTCGATCTCGACGCTGCTGCCGGGCGCGTACGTCACCTGAGCTCGCGCCGCATCGTTTCCCCTTCGGTTGCACGCCCCTGACGGCTATAGCATGTTGAGCCGGCACGGGTGTGCTTCCGATAATCACCGAGCGTCATAAGCAATCCCGTTTTTCATCTTAAGAACCCGGAGCCACACATGTCGACCGTTGCAAGCGGCATGGCCGCGCTGAGCGATCACGCCGCCCGCCAACTAGCGAACGCTACCAAGACCGTCCCCCAGCTTTCCACGATCACGCCGCGCTGGCTGACCCATCTGCTGCAATGGGTGCCGGTCGAGGCCGGCATCTATCGGCTGAACCAGGTGAAGAACCCGGAAGCCGTGCGCGCCGCGTGCACGCAGCTCGAGGACGAAAGCGTGCTGCCGCAGACCTTCGTGCCGTACGAGGAACAGCCGCGCGAATACTTCCTGAACGCGGTGAGCACGGTGCTCGACGTGCATACGCGGATCTCCGATCTTTACAGCAGTCCTCACGACCAGATCAAGGAACAGCTGCGCCTGACGATCGAGACGATCAAGGAGCTGCAGGAAAGCCAGCTGATCAACAATCCCGATTACGGGCTGCTCGCGAACGTGACCGACGAACAGCGGATCTTCCCGCTGACGGGCGCGCCGACGCCGGACGATCTCGACGAGCTGCTGACGAAGGTGTGGAAGGAGCCGGCGTTCTTCCTCACGCACCCGCTCGCGATCGCCGCGTTCGGCCGCGAATGCACGCGGCGCGGCGTGCCGCCGCCGACGGTCAGCCTGTTCGGCTCGCAGTTCCTCACGTGGCGCGGCATTCCGCTGATCCCGTCGGACAAGGTGCCGGTCGCGGACGGCAAGACCAAGATCCTGCTGCTGCGCGTCGGCGACAAGCGCCAGGGCGTCGTCGGCCTGTATCAGCCGGGCGTCGCGGGCGAGCAGGGGCCGGGCCTGTCGGTCCGCTTCATGGGGATCAACAACCAGGCGATCGCGTCGTACCTGATCTCGCTGTATTGCTCGCTCGCGGTCCATTCGCCGGATGCGCTGGCTGTCCTCGATGACGTCGAAATCGCCAAGTTCCATGACTATCCCGACACCTATCGTTAATCCCGGCGTGGCCGCCGGCGACGCGCACGCGTTGCCGCACGCGCCGCTGCCGGCCGGGTTGCCCGATCCGGCGACGCTTGCGCGGCTCGCGTCCGAGTTCTTCGCGACGCCGCCCGGGCAGGCCACCGCGCCCGGGCTGTCGGCGGGCAGCGGCGCGGTCGGCGGCGTGCCGTCGGCATTGCCGGCGGCGGCGCCGATCCTCGCGTCGGTCAGCAACCCGGTGCCGGGCGGCTCTCCGCTTGCAGGCCCGGGCGGAGCGGGCACCGGCGTGCCGGGGCTCGCGCTGCCGCAAGGCAAGGTACCGGGCGCGAACCTCGCGCCGTCCGCGCCGACGCATGTGTTGTCGCTCGGCAACCGCGCACCCGCGCTCGCGCCGCATGCGGCCGCGCAGAACGGGCTGCCCGACAACGCCGTGTCGATCGCGCCCGCGCTCGAACCGCGGGTCGGCGGCGCGGCGCTCGGCGTGCCGCAGGTGAACGCGGCCGCACCGGAAGGCGCGACGAAGGCGTCGCCGTACTACTTCACCGACGGTTCGCTGCAGGGCTGGCAGGCGACGCCGCAGGACATCGTCGTGCCGTCGAACGGCCTCGCGTCGCCGGAAGCGTTCGGGTTGCCGGGCGACGACGCGCTGCGCGAACTGCTCGCCGTGCGTCGCGACGTGCCGGTGTCGCGTGGGTCGGGCGCCGACGTGCCGCGTTATTTCATCGACGATGCGCAGGCGGCCGAGCCGCAGGGCCAGCCGTATCGCGGCGCCCACCCGCCGTTCGACGTGAACGCGGTCCGCCGCGATTTCCCGATCCTTCAGGAGCGCGTGAACGGCAAGCAGCTCGTCTGGTTCGACAACGCGGCGACGACGCACAAGCCGCAGGCCGTGATCGACCGCCTCGCGTACTTCTACGCACACGAGAACTCGAACATCCACCGCGCGGCCCACGCACTGGCGGGCCGCGCGACGGATGCGTACGAGCATGCGCGGGAAACGGTGCAGCGCTTCATCGGCGCATCGTCGCCCGACGAGATCGTGTTCGTGCGCGGCACGACCGAGGCGATCAACCTGATCGCGAAGACGTGGGGCGTGCAGAACGTCGGCGAAGGCGACGAGATCGTCGTGTCGCATCTCGAGCATCACGCGAACATCGTGCCGTGGCAGCAGCTTGCCGCGCAGAAAGGCGCGAAGCTGCGCGTGATTCCGGTCGACGATTCGGGGCAGGTACTGCTCGACGAATACCGGAAGCTGCTCAACGATCGCACGAAGATCGTGTCCGTCACGCAGGTGTCGAACGCGCTCGGCACGGTCGTGCCGGTGAAGGAGATCGTCGAGCTCGCGCATCGCGCGGGCGCGAAGGCGCTGGTCGACGGCGCGCAGTCGATCTCGCACATGCGGGTGGACGTGCAGGCGCTCGATGCGGATTTCTTCGTGTTCTCCGGGCACAAGATCTACGGGCCGACCGGGATCGGCGTCGTGTACGGCAAGCGCGCGATCCTCGACGACATGCCGCCGTGGCAGGGCGGCGGCAACATGATCGCGGACGTGACGTTCGAGCGCACGGTGTTCCAGCCGCCGCCGAACCGCTTCGAAGCCGGTACCGGCAACATCGCGGATGCGGTGGGGCTGGGTGCCGCGCTCGATTACGTGAACCGCGTCGGCATCGAGAACATCGCGCGCTACGAGCACGATCTGCTCGCGTATGCGACGAGCGTGCTCGCGCCGGTGCCGGGCGTGCGGCTCGTCGGCACCGCGCGCGACAAGGCGAGCGTGCTGTCGTTCGTGCTGAAGGGCTATGAAACCGAGGAAGTCGGGCAGGCGCTGAACGAAGAGGGCATCGCGGTGCGCTCGGGGCACCACTGCGCGCAACCGATCCTGCGGCGTTTCGGGCTCGAGGCCACGGTGCGGCCGTCGCTCGCGTTCTACAACACGTGCGACGAAGTCGATGCGCTGGTGAGTGTCGTCAGGAGACTGGCGGCGCGACGTTGACGTCGTCGTTCTCGTTGCGCCGATGTTGTCCACTTGCGGCGGCCTTCGCGGGCCGCCGCAAGCGTTTTCATGCTACCCGGTCAGAAGCGCACGACCGGCTTCTTCTCGACGTTGAACCCGTCGCGCAGCACGCACGTGATCGAACGCACGCGTTGCGATGCGCGATGACCGTATCGACCTCGTGTTCAGGCGTGCGCGGGAATGCGCGCCGGCGCGGTACGGCAGGTGAACGGCGAGCATTCGAAACGGACAAATATGCAGCGAATCAACGTCCGGCCAGCATCCGCCCGCCGACCCCTATCAGCAACAGCCCGGCCGCCGTATCGAGCACGGCCTTGCGCTGGACCAGCAGCCGGCGCACCGACGGGTGCGACGCGAGCAGCGCCATCGTGCAATACCATGCGGCCGAGATCGCGACCGACAGCGCGACGACCGACAGATCGAGCCACGCCGGCGCGTGGGCCGGCACCATCAGCGCGAAGATGCTGCCGTAGAACGCGACGGATTTCGGGTTCGTCATGCTGACGACGTAGCCCTTTCTCGCCGCGTGCCAGTCGGACATCGCGGCCGGCGCGGAAACGGGCAGCGGCTTGCGCGCGGTCGCGATCATCTTCAGGCCGAGCCAGATCAGGTACGCGGCGCCCGCCAGCCGCAGTGCGGTGTGAACCCATGCGACGTGCGTGACGAGCAGGCTCAACCCGCCGATCGCGATCGCGGCCCAGGTGCCGGACGCCGCGGCCAGGCCGAGCCCCGTCATCACGCCGGCGCGACGCGACGCGACCGCGGTGGAGGTGACGATCACGAAGTTCGGGCCCGGGCTGGCGACGCTCAGCAGCAGGACGCCGGCGAGCGGCAGCAGGGTGTTGGCGATGGGTGACATGGGGTGGAAGCGGCGTGGCGGAACGGATCTTGATCTTACCCGAGCGCGGCAGGCGGCTTCGTCGAACCCGGCATTCCGTGGCGCCAAAGCAAACAACGCGTGACGACTTCCGTCGCCACGCGTTGTTGCAGGATTCTGCCCAACCGCGCGCACGCCGACAAACCGGCGCGCACGCTGCCGCGTCGTCAGAAATCGAACCCCGGCCCGCCCGCACCCGGGCCGCCCGGCGCGGCGGCCGGCGCCGCGTCCTTCGGCGCTTCGAACACGGTCGCATCCGTCGTCAGCAGCAGCCCGGCCACCGACGCCGCGTTCTGCAGCGCGGTGCGCGTGACCTTGGTCGGATCGAGCACGCCCGATTCGACGAGATCGCCGTACTCGCCCGTCTGCGCGTTGTACCCGAAGTTGCCCGTGCCTTCGGCGACCTTCGCGACGACGACGCTCGCTTCCTCGCCCGCATTCGTGACGATCTGGCGCAGCGGTTCCTCGAGCGCGCGCAGCACGATCTTGATGCCCGCGTCCTGATCGGCGTTCGCGCCCTTCAGTTCGCGGATCGCCTGCCGCACGCGGATCAGCGCGACGCCGCCGCCCGGCACGATGCCTTCCTCGACGGCCGCGCGCGTGGCGTGCAGCGCGTCGTCGACGCGGTCCTTCTTCTCCTTTACCTCGATTTCGGTCGCACCGCCGACCTTGATCACCGCCACGCCGCCCGCGAGCTTCGCGACGCGTTCCTGCAGCTTCTCGCGGTCGTAGTCGGAGGTCGCCTCGTCGATCTGCACGCGGATCTGCTTCACGCGCGCCTCGATGTTCTTCGCATCGCCCGCGCCGTCGATCACCGTGGTGTTTTCCTTGCCGACCTCGATGCGCTTCGCCTGGCCCAGTTCTGCCAGCGTTGCCTTCTCGAGCGTCAGGCCGGTTTCTTCCGCGATGACTTGACCGCCGGTCAGGATCGCGATGTCCTCGAGCAGCGCCTTGCGGCGATCGCCGAAGCCCGGCGCCTTGACCGCGACCGTCTTCAGGATCCCGCGGATGTTGTTCACGACGAGCGTCGCGAGCGCTTCGCCTTCGACGTCTTCGGCGATGATCAGCAGCGGCCGGCCCGACTTGGCGACTTGTTCGAGCACCGGCAGCAGGTCGCGGATGTTCGAGATCTTCTTGTCGTGCAGCAGGATGTACGGGTTTTCGATCTCGGCGATCTGCTTGTCCGGATTGTTGATGAAGTACGGCGACAGGTAGCCGCGGTCGAACTGCAGCCCTTCGACGACGTCGAGCTCGTCGGCGAGCGACTTGCCGTCCTCGACGGTGATCACGCCTTCCTTGCCGACGCGGTCGATGGCCTCGGCGATGCGCTGGCCGATCGATTCCTCGCCGTTCGCGGAGATCGTCGCGACCTGGGCGATTTCCTTGCTGGTGGTGGTCGGCTTGCTGATCTTCTTCAGTTCGTCGACGGCCGACGCGACGGCCTTGTCGATGCCGCGCTTCAGGTCGAGCGGATTGAGCCCGGCCGCCACGTATTTCTGGCCTTCTCGGACGATCGCCTGCGCGAGCACGGTGGCCGTCGTCGTGCCGTCGCCGGCCGCATCGCTGGTGCGCGACGCGACTTCCTTCACGAGCTGGGCTCCGATGTTCTGCAGCTTGTCCGCGAGTTCGATTTCCTTCGCGACCGACACGCCGTCCTTCGTGACGACGGGCGCGCCGAAGCTGCGTTCGAGCACGACGTTGCGGCCCTTCGGCCCGAGCGTGACCTTCACCGCGTTCGCGAGGATGTTGACGCCTTCGGTCAGTTTCGACCGGGCGATGTCGCTGAAAATGATTTCCTTGGCTGCCATGATTGCGCTCCGTTATTGATTGACGACCGCGACGATGTCTTCCTCGCGCAGCACGAGAAACTCGTTGCCGTCCACCTTGACGGCTTGCCCCGCGTACTTGCCGAACAGCACGCGCTCGCCGACCTGAAGGTCGGGCACGATGCGCTGGCCGTCCGTGTCCTTGCGGCCGGGGCCCACGGCGATGACTTCGCCCTGATCGGGCTTTTCGGCGGCGCTGTCGGGGATCACGATGCCCGACGCGGTGGTGGTTTCCTGATCGAGTCGCTTCACGATCACGCGATCGTGCAAGGGGCGTAGGCTCATTGGTTCGTCCTGTGCGGTTCTGTCGAAATTGGCTGGCACTCTTTGGCAGAGAGTGCTGACGAGTATAAAAACGCGCGGCGGCGCGATCCAATAACGGATTTCGAAAAGCATTTGCGCGAATGCGCTATGGACGAACAGCAGCCGGTGCAGGCCGTCAGATCAGCAGCGACACCGTCTTGAACAGCGCGAGGTCCTCCTTGCGCGCGGATCGCGCGTGCCGGCGGATGACATGCAGCAGGCAATCGATGAAGCAGCGCGCGGCGTCGCTGAGCGTGCTGCTGCGGCGCGTGACGATGCCGAGCTCGCGCGGTTCGAACGTCTCCTTCAGCGACAACGCGCGCATCCGGTCGCCGGACGGCGGCACGGCCGCGAGAATCGTCGGGCACCACGTGCACATGTCGGCCTGTTCGAGCATCGTCTGCAACATCGCGACCGACTGCGCGCGGACGATGCGCCGCTCGTCGATCCGGGCGCCGTGGCGCGTGAACAGATAGTCGACGAGCGCGGCCTGCCCGTCGGCCGCGAAGTTCAGCACCCAGTCGTTGTCGAGCAGGTCGTGGATCGACCGCGCGCGTTCGAGCGGATGGCCGGCGCGCACCATGACCGACGTCTCGTAGCGCAACATCGGCTCGCATGCGAATTCCTGCGTGCCGCCCGGCTGCACGTGCCCGAGCGCGAAATCCATGCTGCCGTCGCGCAGCAGCGGTTGTGCGACGGCCATCAGCGCGTCGTAGAGTTCGAGCCGCACGTCGGGCATGTGCTCGCGAAATCGCAGCACCGCTTCCGCGAGGAACGTCATCGTGAGCCACGGCGTGACACCGATGCTCAGTCGGCCCTCGACGCGGCCGCGCATGCGTTCGAGATCGCTCTGCGCGTGTTCGAGCTGTTTCAGCACGAGCCTCGCGTGCGTGAGCAGCGTCTTGCCGTAGTCGGTGAAGCCGATCCCCTCCGGCGCGCGCACGAGCAGCGGCAGGCGCTCGCTCGCCTCCAGCTCGCGCAGCGCACGCGTGACGGCCGCCTGCGACAGCCCGAGCGAGCGTGCCGCGCCGCGAATGCTTCCAGCCTCCGCGCTGGCGACGAGCGCCTGCAACTGATGCAGCTTGATCGTGCTCATGGTGCGATACCCGACAACGAAAGGTTGTCATCATAACGAAACCGCGGCTGTTCGACGGGATTTTCGCTACCTACGATTAGGGCACGATCGGTCATTCGGGCGATCGGCAACCGGAATGCATCGAGGAGAATCGGGTTGGACCATTCATCCATTCAGCCGGAAATGGCGGCGATCGAGGCGGAGATGATCGCGCTGCGGCGCCGGCTGCACGCGCATCCGGAGCTGGGTTTCGACGAGCATGCGACGAGCGATCTCGTGGCCAAGCATCTGACAACGTGGGGTTATCGGGTGACGCGCGGGCTCGGCGGCACCGGCGTGGTCGGCACGCTCACGCGCGGCGCCGGGAAGCGGCTCGGGCTGCGCGCCGACATGGACGCGCTGCCGATTCGCGAGGCCACCGGGCTGCCGCATGCGAGCCGGCACGACGGCGTGATGCACGCGTGCGGTCACGACGGCCATACGACGATGTTGCTCGCGGCCGCGCGCTGTCTGGCGGAACGCGCATGCTTCACGGGTACGCTGAACCTGATCTTCCAGCCGGCGGAGGAAGGGCTCGGCGGCGCGAAGCGGATGATCGACGACGGGCTGTTCGCGCGCTTTCCCTGCGACGCGGTGTTCGCGATGCACAACGTGCCGGGCCTGCCGGCCGGCGTGCTCGGCTTCTGCGACGGCCCGGCGATGGCGTCGGCCGACGAGGTGCGCGTGCGTGTGACCGGGCGCGGCGGGCATGGCGCGGCGCCGCACCTGACGGTCGATCCCGTGGTCGTATGCGCGTCGATCGTGATGGCGCTGCAAAGCGTCGTGTCGCGCAACGTCAATCCGCAGGATCTGGCCATCGTCACGGCCGGGTCGATTCATGCGGGCACGGCATCGAACGTGATTCCCGCGCATGCGGAGCTCGCGCTCAGCGTGCGAGCGCTTTCGCCCGACGTGCGCGCGCTGCTCGAAACGCGCATTCGCGAGATCGTGCACGGGCAGGCCGCGAGTTACGGCGCGACGGCCGAGATCGATTACCGCCACGACTATCCGGTGCTGGTCAATCACGCGGCGGAGACCGCGTTCGCGCGCGACGTCGCCCGCGAATGGGGCGGCGATGCCGCGCTGATTCCGCACCTGAAGCCGATCGCGGCCAGCGAGGATTTCGCGTTCATGCTCGAAGCGTGCCCCGGCAGCTACCTGTCGATCGGCAACGGCGACGGTGTCGGCGGTTGCGGGCTGCATCACCCGGGTTACGACTTCAACGACGCATGCGTCGCCATCGGCGCGAGCTACTGGATTGCGCTGGCGGAGCGCTACCTCGCGTGAGGCGCCCGCACGCTTTCGATCGACGATTCACACACGCAAGGAGACTGGCAATGAAGACATGGATGGCGGCGCTCGCGGTGGCGCTGGCGGCAGGAACGGCGCAGGCGGGCGACTGGGCGGGCAAGGAGATTCGCCTCGCGGTCGATCCGACTTATCCGCCGCTCGAATACAAGCTGCCCGACGGCACGCTGACGGGCTTCGGGATCGACATCACGAACGCGTTGTGCGCGGAGTTGCGTGCGCGCTGCGTGTGGGTCGAGTCGAGCTTCGACGGGATGATCCCCGGGCTGCTCGCTCGCAAGTTCGACGTGATCGCATCGTCGATGACGATCACGCCGAAGCGGATGCAGCAGATCACGTTCACGAACCGGATCTCGAACGCGCCCGCGCGGCTGATCGCGCGCAAGGGTTCGCCGCTGCTGCCGACGGCCGCCGCGCTGAAGGGCAAGCGGGTAGGTGTCGAGCAGGGTTCCGCGCAGGCCGATTACGCGATTGCGAACTGGCAACCGGCCGGCGTGCAGATCGTGTCGTATCAGAACCAGGACCAGGTCTACGCCGATCTCGTGACGGGCCGGCTCGACGCGGCATTCCAGGCGTCGATCGCGGCCAGCGACGGTTTCCTGAAGAAGCCGCAGGGCAAGGATTTCGCGTTCGTCGGCCAGGCGATCGACGACGTGAAGTACTTCGGGCAGGGCGACGGACTCGGGCTGCGCAAGCAGGACAACGATCTGCGCGAGGCATTCAACCGCGCGCTCGCGACGATTCTCGCGAACGGCACGTACCAACGGATCAACCGGAAGTACTTCGACTTCGACATCTACGGCGCGAAGTAACGCGCGGGACCGGCACGAGGGGACGGTGCGCGGCTCGCCGCGCACCGGAAACGGAAGCAGCATCGCACCTGTGCGAGCGGCGGACCATGAACCGCCGGCTCGCCACGGTAAATCATATCGATAAGGATTACATATAATGAAATGGAGATTTGTTTTCGTCGCGATTCCGGCGCTGTGCGCGGCGCCCGCGTTCGCGCAAGGCAGCGTCACGCTTTACGGCCTCGTCGACGCGGGTATCGACTATACGAACAACGTCGGCGGGCACGGCGCGTGGCAGATGGCAAGCGGCTTCGCACAGGGTAGCCGCTGGGGGCTGAAGGGCACCGAGGACCTCGGCGGCGGCTACAGCGCGCTGTTCCAGATCGAGAACGGTTTCAACGTCAACAGCGGCACCCTCGCGCAGGGCGGTCGCATGTTCGGGCGGCAGGCGTACGTCGGGCTCGGCAGCGCACGGTTCGGCACGCTGACGCTCGGCCGGCAGTACGACGCGCTCGTCGACTATCTCGCGCCGACCACCGCGAACGGCAGTTGGGGCGTCTATCCGTTCGCGCATCCGTTCGACAACGACAATACCGGCAACACGTTTCGCGTGAACAACACGGTCAAGTACACGAGCCCGGATTTTTCCGGCTTTTCGTTCGGCGGCACGTACAGCTTCAGCAACGACACGGGCTTCGCGAACAACCGGCAATGGAGCGTCGGCGCGCAGTACGAGCACGGCGGCCTGCTCGTCGGCGCGGCGTTTCTCAACGCGGACAACCCGGGTGCGACGTCGGGCGGTGCGATCGCCGGTTCGGGGTCGGTCGGCGCCGATGCCAATTTCGCGTCGGCGCGGTTGCGGATCTTCGGCGCGGGCATCAACTACACGGCGGGGCCCGCGACGGTCGGCTTCGCTTACACGAACAGCAACGTCACGCGGCCGGGCGCGAACGTCGGCTACCTGTTCGGCGACGAAACGATCGAGCCGGTGACGGGCCCGCTCGCGGGCGGCACGGTCACGTCGATCAAGTACCAGAACTTCGAAGTGAACGGCAAGTATCAGTTCACGCCGGCGCTGTTCGTCGGTGCGCAGTACGTGTACACGACAGTGCGCTATGACGCGACGACGGGCTCCGCGAAACCGAAGATTCATTCGATCGGGCTGATGGCCGACTACAACCTGTCGAAGCGCACGGACGTGTACCTGATGGGCGCATTCCAGCGCGTGGCGGGCGACGCGACCGGCTCGTCGCTCGACCAGGCTTACATTCCCGGTGCGGCGGATCTGTCGTCCACGTCGAAGCAATTGATGGTGCATGCCGGGATTCGTCACAAGTTCTGACGAGGTCATCCGGGAAGCGGCGAGCGCGGCACGAGGCCGTCCGCCGCTCGCCGCCCGTGCATCTCGCGTCGCTCACTGAGCGACGCGAATCACGACCTTGCCGAAGTGCTGCCCCGACTCCAGGTACGCATACGCCTGCGGCGCTTCGTCGAAGCCGAACACGCGATCGACCACCGGCTCGATCCGTTTCGCGTCGACGAGCCGCACGACGTCGTCGAGCATCGTGCGGCTGCCGACCATGAAGCCGTGCAGCCGCCGGAAGCCGCCGATCAGCGGCAGCAGCGCGAGTTCCGGGCCGCCGAAGCTGCTGAGTCCGCCGATCACCGACACGAGGCCGCCCAGCTTCGTCGCGGCGACCGAGCGCGGCAGCGTGTCGCGGCCGCCGACTTCGACGACCAGATCCGCGCCGGCGCCGCCGGTGAGCCGCAGCACTTCGTTTTGCCATTCGGGTGTCGCGCGATAGTTGATCGTTGCGTTCGCACCGAGTGCGCGGGCGCGTTCGAGCTTCGCGTCGCTCGACGAGGTCACGATCGTGCGCAGCCCGGCCGCCTGCGCGAGCTGCAGCGCGATGATCGACACGCCGCCGGTGCCGAGCAGCACGACAGTCGCGCCCGGCGCCAGCCCGCCGTCGACGAACAGCGCGTTCCACGCGGTGACGCCCGCACACGACAACGTCGCCGCCTTGTCGTAGTCGAGATGCGCGGGAATCGCCACCAGCGCCGTTTCGTCGGCGACGAAGCGTTCGGCCAGCACGCCGTCGAATTGCGCGCCGGGCGAGCCCGATACTTTGTGCGGCGTCGGCGGCCCGTCGATCCAGCGCGGGAAATAGGTATTGATCACGCGGTCGCCCGGCTTGAAGCGCGTGACGTCGCGGCCGGTCTCGACGACTTCGCCGGCGCCGTCGGCGACCGGGATCAGCGCTTCCTTTCCGATGCCGAGATAGTCGCCGCGCGCGAACATCAGGTCGCGATAATTCAGCGCGGCCGAGTGGATCTTCACGACGACGTCGGTCGGCCCGACCGGATGTTCCGTCGCATCGACGCGACCGAGCCCGGCAATGCCGTCGCCCGGTTTGATTTGCCATGCATGCATGTCGGCTCCTTTTCGAGATAGTCGGGACTATCATAGTGTCGCGCCCGGGGACGCATTGGCGAGAATTCGGCCAATGATTGTCGCCGGTGTGGAAACAACCCTGTCATCCCATTTCATCGGAGCGGAACGACATGGACGAACGGCTCAGAGGCGTCGCCGAATTCGTCGACGTGGTGGAATCGGGCAGCTTCGCGGCGGCGGCGCTGCGCCTCGGCATGACGCGCTCGGCGGTCGCGAAGATCGTCGCGCGGCTCGAACAGCGTCTCGGCGCGAGGCTGCTGCAGCGTACGACGCGCCAGCTCGGCCTGACCGACGAAGGGCACGTCTATTACGAGCAGTGCCGGCGGCTGCTCGCCGAACTCGGCGAGACGGAGGCCGCGCTCGACGCGGGCCGCCGCGAGCCGGTCGGGCGCGTGCGCATCAGCGTGCCCGTGCTGTTCGGGCGGCAATGCGTGGCGCCCGTCGTGCGGCGCCTCGTCGAGCGTCATCCGCGGCTCGAAATCGACGTGTCGTTCAGCGATCGCGTGGCCGACCTCGTCAACGACGGTTTCGACCTGGCGGTGCGCATCGGCGAACTGGCCGATACGAGCGCGCTGGTCGGCCGCAAGCTCGGCGTGCAGCGCATGGGCATCTGCGCATCGCCCGCGTATCTCGCGCGTCACGGCCGGCCAGCGGGGCTCGCCGAACTCGCGTCGCACGTCGGCATCGCGTATTCGCGCGGCGGACAGCCGGCGCCGTGGCGGATCATCGGCGCGGACGGCGCGGTGCACGACCATCGCGCGGCCGGCCGCCTGCGGTTAGACGACCTGCAGGCGATCGCAGACGCGGCCGCCGCCGGTGCGGGCCTCGCGTGGCTGCCGTGCTGGCTGATGGCGCCGTACGTGCGCGACGGCCGTCTCGCGCTCGTGATGGACAGCGACAGCGTGTCGGGCGCCGAGGTGTTCGCGGTGCGGCCGGCTGCGCGTCACGTGCCGTCGAAGGTGCGGGTGGTCGTCGATGCGCTGGTCGACGAGATTCCGCGGATGCTGGCGTCGGACGACGCGAACGGCGAGCGCGCATGACGGCGGCCGATTCTCCGATGACGGCGCGCAATCCGGTTGGCTGCACGTCGCGCTTGCTCTCGTCTCACATATCGAGAAGGTAACCGGTAAGGCGCTACGTATTCTTTTCCATTGTCTCCAACGCTCGGCGTAACAATGTCAGTTCGATCACTTCGAGTTGGTACGCGAAGCGCGACTGGACCCGCCTCATCATCATGGAGCCGACGGACAATCCAAAGACGAGGGCGATACCCCAGAGAATCGCCGTGTTGATGAAGTTTCCGGAGACGAATCCGCTCGCCAGCGTATTCCCCAGCCACGGCAATCCACCCGCATCCTTAATGTTGGTGAACGTGATGGCAAGAAGCGCATATGCTGCCGCGCCGCTACCAAAGAATGAAGCGACACGCGAATCGAGGCGTTTCACCTTGATCCGCAGGCAATGCTGCGCGCATTTGAGGGTGTCGTCCGCATAGCTGTTCAGCAATCGGGCGTTCTTTTCGTCGGTTTCTATCTCGCGGATGAGCGTATCCAGCGCTTCTTGCTTCCAGTGACACATCTTTACGACGCCGACGATGGGTTCCACAACGAGAGAGAGCAGGCTGAGGACGACTGTAAAGGTATAGAGTGTGACTGCCGGAATCACCTGCCACTCGGCAGCCGCCAATTTATGCCACCCGGCTAACAAGAGGAGCAGCAGAAAGCAGAAGCCGCCACTGCCAAGGAGGAGTGTGGAGGCCTTCCGCGCGCGCTCCATAGACAACGTTTTTATTGGACGGTAAGGCTCGCAAGTATCGAGCGTTTTCAGTAGTTCCGTGATTTTCGACATGACGACTCCGATGAAAATTCGATGGTTGGATGGCGTGCCTGCATGGTCTTGAAAGCGACATCAACATGCGGATGCGCGCGTGAACGACGGCGCACGACGGGATGATGGGGCGGGGATGCGCATTCCTGTCTCGATTACGGTTTGGAAAGCATGGGCAAGCACGCGCTGCTTGAGCCGCATATTCCCGCACCCCGTTAGCATGTGACGAATCCGACTTTGGGCGCCGCGCGAGCAACGCTAAGATCGCCGCTCCCGTAGCTCGAGCGTCAACAAAAATGAAAAAGTCCGCGTCGCCGTTGCATGCCGTTCGTTTCCGTGTCGTCTGCGCCGCGATTGCCGGCGCGGTGTCGCTCGCGTCGTGCGGCGGCGTCGACAGCAATCCGCCGCCGCAGGCCAGCGCGACGCCGTCGGCCAAGCGCCCGAACATCCTGTACATCATGGCCGACGATCTCGGCTATTCCGACATCCACGCATTCGGCGGCGAGATCAATACGCCGAACCTCGACGCGCTCGTCGCATCGGGCCGCATCCTGTCGAACCATCACACGGGCACCGTCTGCGCGATCACGCGCGCGATGCTGGTGTCGGGCACCGATCACCATCTCGTCGGCGAAGGCACGATGGGCGTGCCGACCGACGAGCGGCGCGGGCTGCCCGGCTACGAAGGCTACCTGAACGACCGCGCGCTGTCGTTCGCGCAACTGCTGAAGGACGCCGGCTATCACACCTATATCGCGGGCAAGTGGCACATCGGCTCCGGAATCGTCGGCAGTACGACGGGTAGCGGGCAGACGCCCGACCAGTGGGGCTTCGAGCGCAGCTACGTGCTGCTCGGCGGCGCGGCGACGAACCACTTCGCGCACGAGCCGGCCGGCTCGTCGAACTACACGGAAGACGGCCGCTACGTGCAACCGGGCCAGCCCGGGCAGCCGGGCGGCGCGGGCGGCAGCCCGGCCGTGTTCTATTCGACCGATTTCTATACGCAGAAGCTGATCTCGTACATCGATGCGAACAGGCAGGACGGCAAGCCGTTCTTCGCGTACGCGGCCTATACGTCGCCGCACTGGCCGCTGCAGGTGCCCGATCCGTGGCTGCACAAATATGCGGGCGTCTACGACGCCGGCTACGATGCGATCCGCAACGCGCGGATCGCGCGACAGAAGGCGCTCGGCCTGATTCCGGCGGATTTCAAGCCATTCGACGGGCTGCCCGAGACGACGACGGCATCGCCCGCGACCGCGAACAACGGCACCGCGAACGCGAAGTACATCAGCGCGGTACATTCGGCCGCGGACGGCTACAGCGACTACGGCAGCGGCAAGGTCGACAAGCTGTGGTCGAGCCTGTCGCCGGCCGAGCGGAAGGCGCAGGCGCGCTACATGGAGATCTACGCGGGGATGGTCGAGAACCTCGACTACAACATCGGACTCCTGATCCAGCATCTGAAGGACATCGGCGAATACGACAACACGTTCATCATGTTCCAGTCGGACAACGGCGCGGAAGGCTGGCCGATCGATTCCGGCGCGGACCCGACCGCCACCGACACCGCGAACGCGCAGGAGCCGGTCTATTCCGCGCTCGGCACCGACAATGGCAAGCAGAATGCGCAGCGCCTCCAGTACGGGCTGCGCTGGGCCGAAGTGAGCGCGGCGCCGTTCCGGCTCACGAAGGGCTATTCGGGCGAAGGCGGCGTATCGACGCCGACGATCGTGCACCTGCCGGGCCAGTCGCAGCCGTTGCCGACGCTGCGCGCGTTCACGCACGTGACCGACAACACGGCGACGTTCCTCGCGGTCGCGGGCGTCACGCCGCCGTCGCAGCCGGCGCCGCCGCTCGTCAACACGCTGACGGGCGTCGACCAGAACAAGGGCAAGGTCGTCTACAACAACCGCTACGTGTATCCGGTCACCGGCCAGTCGCTGCTGCCCGTGCTCACCGGCTCGGCGACGGGCGAGGTGCACACGACGCCGTTCGGCGACGAAGCGTACGGTCGCGCGTACCTGCGCAGCGCCGACGGCCGCTGGAAGGCGCTGTGGACCGAGCCGCCGCTCGGGCCGCTCGACGGTCACTGGCAACTGTACGACCTCGCGTCGGATCGCGGCGAGACGACCGACGTGTCCGCGCAGAACCCGTCGGTGGTCGGCACGCTCGTCGACCAGTGGAAGGCCTACATGAGCAACGTCGGCGGTGTCGAGCCGCTGCGTCCGCGCGGCTATTACTGATCGCGGGGCGAGACGATGCGGTTGCGTTTCTGGACGATCGGCGCGGCGCTGGCCGCCACGCTGTTCGCCGCCGCGTTCGCGGCGGGCTATGCGAATCCGGCGGCGCCGGCAGGCGACGCGTTCGACGAGCTGAATCGCGGCCGCGCGCTCGCGCCGCTCGGTTCGGAGCGCGCGTGCGAACGCTATTCGGGGTTGCCCGCGAAGTGGCGCGACGATCCGAAGGCCGGAATGGTGCATCTGCGCGGCGGCGCGTTCGTGTTCGGCAGCACGCGCGGCTATGCGGACGAGCGTCCGGCGGGCGACGGGCGCGCGCGTGTCGGCGGCTTCTGGATCGACCAGACCGACGTGACGATCGCGCAGTTCGCGGCATTCGTGCAGGCGACCGGTTACGTGACCGAGGCCGAGCAGCAGGGCGGCGCGGCGGTGTTCCATGTGCCGACGCGCGACGAGTTGAATGCGCGCGACCTCGCGTGGTGGTCGTGGGTGAAGGGCGCGTCGTGGCGGCATCCGCGCGGGCCCGGCAGCAACGTGGACGGGCTCGGCAACCTGCCGGTGACGCTCGTCACGCAGCGCGATGCGCTCGCGTATGCGCACTGGCTCGGCCGCGACCTGCCGACCGAGGCCGAATGGGAATATGCGGGCAAGGCCGGCCGCGACGACGCATCGCTCGATGCGGCGCCGCGCGATGCGCACGGCAAGCCGGCCGCGAACTACTGGCAGGGTGCGTTTCCGGTGCTCGACTCGGCCGAGGACGGCCATGCGGGGCTGGCGCCGGTCGGCTGCTATGCGGCGAACGGCTTTCGTCTTTACGACATGATCGGCAACGCGTGGGAATGGACGAAGGACGCGTACACGGGCCCGCATCAGTCGCACACGAACGGCGATACGGCGGCCGTCGCCCCGCCGACGCACCGGCACGATACGCCGATGGTCATCAAGGGCGGCTCGTTCCTGTGCTCGCGCGATTACTGCGTGCGCTATCGCGCATCGTCGCGCGAACAGCAGGAAGCCGATCTCGGCGCGTCGCATATCGGCTTCCGCACGATCCTGAGGGACGCGTCATGACGACGCGCATCGGGCGTTGGGTGGCGGCCTGGCTGCTGGCCGCATGTGGCGTCGTGCATCACGGCGCGGCGATGGCCGCCGAAGCCGCCGCTCCGGCCGTGCGCGTGGGCGTCACGCGCGGCGTGCATGCGCAGATTCTCGACGAAGTGAAGCGGGTGGCGGCCGCGCGCGGGCTGAGCGTCGACGTCGTCGAGTTCGACGATGCGTCGCGCATCGACACGGCGCTGGCCGACGGGCGCATCGACGCGGCCAGCTTCGAGGATGCGCAACAGCTTGCCGCGACGCGTGCGCGCAAGCGCTATGCGCTGACCGAAGTCGCGCCGACGGTCACGCTGCCGATGGCGTTCTATTCGCGCAAGCTGAAGCGCCTGAACGAACTGCAACCCGGCGCGACGGTCGCGCTTCCCGCCGATCCGCGCGGCTTGGCGCGCGCGCTCGTGCTGCTGCAGAACGACACGCTGGTGACGCTGCGCGAAAAAGCCGGCCTGCATGCGACGCTGCGCGACGTGACGGGCAACCGGCTCGGGCTCAAATTCGTCGCGCTGCGCCGCGACCGGCTTTACGCGGCGCTCGATACGGCCGCGTTCGTCGCGATCGACAGCGACGACGCGGCCCGCTTCGGGCTGCAGCCGGCGCGCGACAGCATAAGCCTCGAGGACGCCCGCTCGCCGTATGCGAACGTGCTGACGGTGCGCGACGCCGATCGCGCGAAGCCGTGGGTCGCGCAGCTCGTCGCCGCGTATCACTCGGACGACGTCGCGCGCTTCATCCTCACGCGCTACCAGGATTCGGTGCGGCGGCCGTGGTAGACACCTGGCTGCTCGCGTGCAACGCGTGCGGACGCTGCTGCAACAGCGCGCCCACGTTGTCGTTGCGCGAGCTGTTCCGGCATCGGCATCGCTTCGTCGGCGCGTTGACGATTCGCCGCGTGCCGAAGCGGCGGATCGGCGAACGCTGGCAGGCGGGCGGGCGCGAGCATGCGCTCGATGCGGCCGACGTCGCGGCCGCCGATGCGCTGGCGGACCGGTTGTTCCACCGCGGCGGCGGCGTGCATGGCGAATGGCTCGCGCTGACGCTGCAAGGCTACGACTATCCGTCGCTGGGCCGCTGCGCGGCGCTCGCCGACGACGGCCGTTGCGGCGTGCACGCGAACAAGCCGTCGATCTGCCGCGCGGTGCCGCTCGATCCGATGCTGCCCGACCGGTTGCAGTCGCGCGTGCTCGTGGCACGGCGCGACGATGCGGCGTGGCTGGGCGCGAACTGCATCGTCGAGGCGGGAAGCGGGCAATCCGCCGGCGAGCGGGCGTTTCCGATTCCGCTGGTGACGGCCGGGCAGGTCGCGGATCGTGCGGCGCTCGACGCGCATCGCGATGCGCTCGTGTTCGAGCGTGCGGTGTGGCGCGACGCCGTGTTCGCATCGTTGACCGATGGCGGGCACGACGTGCGTCATGCGCTGTCGCGGCTTGCGCCCGGCGGCTACCTGACCGTGTCGATCGTGCCGGTGCTGTTGGCCGTCGCACCGGTTTCCGCACGTTGTCGCGCACTGTGCATCGACTTGATCGATGCTCAACTCGCGTTGATCGGCACCCGCATCGAAGCGGCGCTCGCGCGCCGACGAGCCGACGACCGGCCGGCGACGAGCGAATTGCGCGGCTTCGCGCAGGCGCTGGAACGGGCGCGACGCGCGCTTGCGGCCATGCCGGCTCCGGCAGCCGCAACGCATGAGGACGCGCCGCGCATCGACGCGTGGCTCGACGATCGCGTCGACACCGATTCGCTTGCCGCCTGACGATCGCGGTACGCCGCGCGTGCCTTACACTTGGCGCTCTTTCAATCGTTGCAGAGCGAGCGGACATGTACGCGTCGACCTTCATTTTCCGTGCCGGGCAGTACGACGACGAATTCCACCGGCTCGACCGGCAGATCGCCGACGTGGCGCGCGCGACGCCCGGCTATCTCGGCGAGGAAACGTGGGAGAACGCGGAAGCTGGCCTGATCCAGAACGTCTACTACTGGGAATCCGAGGCGGCGCTGCGGCAATTGATGCAGCATCCCGCGCATCTCGAAGCCAAGGCGAAGCACGCGCGCTGGCTGGACGGGTATCGCGTCGTGATTTCGCAGGTGCTTCGCGAGTACGGCGACGGCAAGCTGACGCCGCCGCATGCGGGGCCCTCCGCGTAACGGCTGCCGGTCAGGCGGTCGCGCCGGCGTCTCCCGGCGTGGCCGGTTCGCGCGCCGGGCGCTCCCAGATCGGGAACGTCGCGTTCTGGATCGACGTCTGCGCGTCGATGACCTTGCGGTGATCGATGCCGGGCAGGTCGAGCAGCCGATCGACCGCCGCCTTCGCGCCCTCCGCATCCTGCGGGAATGCGCACGCGAATTGCCTGTTCGTATCGAACAGGACCCACCAGACATCCGACGCGAACGGCCCCTGGTCGTTGGTTTCGATCAGGATCGCGCCGAGGTCGGACAGCGCGATGCCACGCGTCGCTCCGGTCCGGTCGGTCGACTCGATGCGCGTATCGGTTGCCGTCACGGTCCAGCCGCGCGGCCGGGCATTCGGCCGGGCCGCGGTGCGGGGGCCGGTGCCGGTCGGCACGGCCGCGTCCGCGGCGCCGGCGGCAAGGCCCGGCGCACCGCCCTCCTGCGCCCCCCGCCCGTCGATCCACGGTAGCGCGGCGGCGCCCGCGATCGCTGCAACCCACAAGTAGTATCCGGCCCCGAACGTACGGATCGTTTCGTAGTTCGCGTCGGTCGGGATCGTATGCCACCCGAGCGCAAAGACCACGACGACGGCCAGCAACGCCGACACGGTGCGGCTCGGCCTGAGCAGCGCGACGACGAGCAGCGGGTTGCCGAGCCATGCGAATTGCAGGTCGAGGATCGCGAGCGGCCCGAGCGCGAGCACGGTGTAGCCGTGCCACCAGCTCACCGCGCCGGCCGCATTCGGCGGTTCGGCCGCGACGGGCAGCAGCGACGCGACATACAGCGCGACGATCACGATGCGCGCGAGGTTCAGGCGGGGCGAAGCGGAGCGAATCTGCATGTTGCCTTCTCGTGGTGCACGATCATGCGAAGCGACGAATGCCGGACGGCGGGGCCGTCATTCACGACGCGCGGCGCCGATGTGGCGACGCGCCGAACGCGATTGTGGGCGATTCGCGCCGCGATGTCGAACGCGCGATATCCGGCGCGTCACGGTCAAAGCGCTTCGACCAGCAACCGCGTGCTCTTCTCGCAATACTCGTGACATGCCGCGCGCGCGGCGATCGATGCGCCGTGCACGAACCGCGGCGCGTCGGCCCGCCGCGACATCGACACGACGATCGACGGCGGCGACGGCTGCAGCGGCAGCTCGACGACTTCGCCGCTTTCGATCAGCGCGTCGACGAACAGCACCGGAATCGCGGCGACGCCGAAGCCGTCGCGCACCAGTTGCACGATCACCGAGATCGACGGCGACCCGGTGATGCGCGTCTCCGACAGCGGCACGCCGTGCGCGTGCGCGAGCGTGCGCACGATGTCTTCCAGCGCGCGATGGGGCGCGGTGCCGCGCCCGTAGGTGAGGATCGGCTGGCGCAGCACCTGCCGCGCGAGGCCCGTGCGCGTGTTCGGCAGCAGCCCGGCGCGCGCGATCCAGCGCACCGGGTAGTTCGCGAGCGCATCGCATACGACCGACGCCTCGTCGCTGCCCTCGACGCGGATGATCAGGTCGAGCTCGCCGGCCATCAGCCGGCGCTGCAGCACGACGCTGACGTCGACGGTCAGGTCGATCTCGAGCTGCGGATAGTCGGCCGCAAGCCGCCGCATGTAGTGCGGCAGCCAGCTGTGCACGACCGTCTCGATCACGCCGAGCCGCAGCTTGCCGCGCAGGGCGCTCTCGCCGGACGCGGCGGCCTGCAGCTCCTGCGTCGCCTCGACCACCGCTTTCGCATAGCCGAGCAGGTATTCGCCGTTCGGCGTGAGCCGGAATTCACGGCTGTCGCGGTCGACGAGTACCGTATGCAGTTCGTCCTCGAGCGCCTTCAGGCGCTGCGAGATCGCGGCCGGCGTCGCGTGCAGCGCAGCCGCGGTCGTGCGGAAGTTGCGCAGCTTCGCGAGCGTGACGAAGGTTTCGAGAAAACGCGTGTTCATGGTGGACGGGCGAGCA
Organism: Burkholderia anthinoferrum; assembly: GCF_002925705.1. NCBI lineage: Bacteria > Pseudomonadati > Pseudomonadota > Betaproteobacteria > Burkholderiales > Burkholderiaceae > Burkholderia > Burkholderia anthinoferrum. The sequence continues at coordinate 119,886 of NZ_LFZP01000057.1, read as the reverse complement.
GTGGATGCGCAGCTTGCCGCCGACGAAAAATGAACGGGACCGGGGAAAACCCGCGGATACGTTAAGAAATTCTATACAGCGGGCGCAAAAAAACTCGTTGGCGACAAAATTTTTTCCTTTCTATTCTTTGCCGTATCCGATGACACACCACCGTCATCGCCACGTCATCCCGACCCGAGACCGATTCTCATGACGCCTTCCGAATTCCGCCAGTCCGTGCGCCGCGGCGCGTTCCGCGGCCCGACCGCCGGCCATTGCGGCCCATTTGCCCAGGCGAACCTGGCGATCCTGCCCGACGCGTACGCGCACGATTTCCTGCGCTTCTGCCAGGCCAACCCGAAGGCCTGCCCGCTGCTGGGCGTCGGCGAACCGGGTGCGTTCCGGATCGACGCGCTGGGCGAGGATCTCGACATCCGCACCGACGTGCCGAGCTACAACATATATAGGGACGGCCGCCTGACCGAGCGCGTCGAGTCGCTCGAAGCGCTGTGGCGCGACGATTTCGTCGTATTTGCGATCGGCTGCTCGTTCTCGTTCGAGGACATGCTCGCCCGCGAAGGCATCGGGCTGCGCCATGTCGAAGAAGGTCGCAACGTGCCGATGTACCGCACGTCGATCGCGAACCGCCGCGCGGGCATCTTCGGCGGCCAGCTGGTCGTGTCGATGCGGCCGCTGCGCGGCGCCGACGCCATTCGCGCGGTGCAGATCACGAGCCGGTTCCCCGGCGTGCACGGCGCGCCGATCCATATCGGCCACCCGCGGGAACTCGGCATCGAGGATCTGAACGCGCCCGAATTCGGCGACGCGGTGACGATTCGCGACGGCGAACTGCCGGTGTTCTGGGCGTGCGGCGTGACGCCGCAAACCGCGCTGATGGACGCGAAGCTGCCGATCGCGATCGCGCATACGCCCGGCCACATGCTGATGACCGACATCCCGAACGCGTCGCTGGCCGTGTTCTGACGCGGCCGGCATCCGGTACGCCACGCACATACGACACACCGCACCCCACGCCCTTTGACGGCGCACAACGACAGGAGCACCACCATGGAAAGCAAGACCTTCGCGGCGCCCGCCGCCGAGCCCGCGAGCCGCGCGCGCAGCGGCCTGTTCTCGTGGTACGCGGATGCGCAGCCGCGCGAGCGCCGCGCATTCTGGAGCTGCAAGGTCGGCTACATGCTCGACGGGATGGACACGCAGATGCTGTCGTTCGTGATCCCGACGCTCGTCGCGACCTGGGGCATCTCGCTCGCCGACGCAGGCTTCATCGGCACGGTCACGCTGCTCGCGTCGGCGCTCGGCGGCTGGATCGCCGGCATCCTGTCCGACCGCATCGGCCGCGTGCGCACGCTGCAGCTCACGGTGCTGTGGTTCGCGGTGTTCACCGCGCTGTGCGGGCTCGCGCAGAACTACCACCAACTGGTCGCGGCGCGGGCGCTGATGGGCTTCGGCTTCGGCGGCGAATGGACGGCCGGCGCGGTGCTGATCGGCGAGGTGATTCGCGCGCGCGACCGCGGCCGGGCCGTCGGCCTCGTGCAGTCGGGCTGGGCGATCGGCTGGGGGCTCTGCGCGCTGCTGTATGCGCTGCTGTTCTCGGTGCTGCCGGCCGAGCAGGCGTGGCGCGCGCTGTTCCTCGTCGGGCTCGCGCCCGCGCTGCTGGTCGTCGCGATCCGTCGCTACGTGAAGGAGCCCGACGTCTACGAGAAGGAAAAGGCCGCGCAGGCGAAAGTGGCCGACGCGCCGCGCCTCACCGAGATCTTCGCGCCGAAGCTGATCACGACGACGCTGCGCGCGGCGCTCCTGACGACCGGCGCGCAGGGCGGCTACTACGCGATCACGACGTGGTTGCCGACCTTCCTGAAGACCGAGCGGCATCTCACCGTGATGGGCACCGGCGGCTATCTCGCGATGATCATCTTCGGCTCGTGGGTCGGCTACCTGACGAGCGCGTACCTGACCGACCGCCTCGGCCGCAAGCCGAACTTCATCCTGTTCGCGGTCGGCTCGATGGTGATCGCATTCTCGTACACGTCGCTGAACCTGACCAACGCGTCGATGCTGTGGCTCGGCTTCCCGCTCGGCTTCTTCGCCTCGGGCATCTTCTCGGGGATGGGCGCGTTCCTCACCGAGCTGTTCCCGACCCGCGTGCGCGGCTCCGGCCAGGGCTTCTGCTACAACGTGGGCCGCGCGATCGGTGCGCTGTTCCCGTTCCTGATCGGCGCGCTGTCCAGGCAGTACGGGCTCGGCACGAGCATCGGCATCTTCGCGGTCGCCGCCTACGGCGTGGTGATCGTCGCCGCGCTGACGCTGCCCGAGACCCGCGGCCGCGAACTCGACGCCGCCTGACCGACGGCGGCGGCCGGCCGTTCGTTTTTCTTCCCCTTTCATCGACACCGTGACACGGCGCGCGACGCGCGCCGTGCGGCGGCGCTCGTCCCTCGAATCAACGACGCATCGACCCGACATCATGACCGATCGACACCTTTCCCCCGTTTCCTCCGACGCCGCACGCTGGCAATTCTGGATCGACCGCGGCGGCACGTTCACCGATATCGTCGCGCGCCGGCCGGACGGCACGCTCGTCACGCACAAGCTGCTGTCGGAGAACCCCGAGCAATACCGCGACGCGGCCGTGGCCGGCATCCGCCACCTGCTCGGCCTCGCGGCCGGCGAGCCGATCACGCCCGAGCGCGTCGACATGGTGAAGATGGGCACGACGGTCGCGACCAACGCGCTGCTCGAACGCAAGGGCGAGCGTACCGCGCTGGCGACGACGCGCGGCTTTCGCGACGTGCTGCGCATCGCGTACCAGAACCGGCCGCGCCTGTTCGATCTCGACATCGTGCTGCCCGACGCGCTGTACGAGACGGTCGTCGAGATCGACGAGCGCGTCGGCGCGCATGGCGACGTGGTCGTGCCGCTCGATGTTCAGGGTGCCGAAGCGTCGTTGCGCCGCGTGTTCGACAGCGGCGTGCGCGCGCTCGCGATCGTGCTGATCCACGGCTACCGCCATACCGCGCACGAACGCGCGCTGGCCGAACTCGCGCGCCGCATCGGCTTCACGCAGGTGTCGGTGTCGCACCAGGTGTCGCCGCTGATGAAGATGGTGTCGCGCGGCGACACGACCGTCGTCGACGCGTACCTGTCGCCGATCCTGCGCCGCTACGTCGAGCAGGTCGCGCACGAGATGCCGGGCGTGAACCTGCAGTTCATGCAGAGCAGTGGCGGGCTGACGCGCGCCGATGCGTTCCAGGGCAAGGACGCGATCCTGTCGGGCCCGGCCGGCGGCATCGTCGGGATGGTGCGCGCCGCCCGCGCGGCCGGCTTCGACCAGGTGATCGGCTTCGACATGGGCGGCACGTCGACCGACGTGTCGCACTACAACGGCGAATTCGAGCGCGTGTTCGAGACGCAGGTGGCCGGCGTGCGGATGCGCGCGCCGATGATGAGCATCCATACCGTCGCGGCGGGCGGCGGCTCCGTGCTCGGCTTCGACGGCGCGCGGCTGCGCGTCGGGCCCGAATCGGCCGGCGCGAACCCGGGGCCGGCCGCGTACCGGCGCGGCGGCCCGCTGACGGTGACCGACTGCAACGTGATGCTCGGCAAGATCCAGCCCGATCATTTCCCGCGCGTGTTCGGCCCGCAGGCGGACCAGCCGCTCGACCGCGACGGCGTGGTCGCGAAGTTCGCGGCGCTCGCCGACGAGATCCATGCGGCGACCGGGCGGCGCGAGACGCCCGAGGCGCTCGCCGAAGGGTTCCTGGAGATCGCGATCGGCAGCATGGCGAACGCGATCAAGAAGATTTCCGTGCAGCGCGGCCATGACGTATCGCGCTACGTGCTGACGACGTTCGGCGGCGCGGGCGGCCAGCATGCGTGCGGCGTGGCCGATGCGCTCGGGATGACGCAGGTGTTCGCGCATCCGCTCGCGGGCGTGCTGTCCGCGTACGGGATGGGGCTTGCCGACCAGACGGCCATGCGCGAGCGCGCGGTGGAAGCCGTGTTGTCCGACGAATCGCTGCCGGCGCTGAGCGCCGCGCTCGACCGGCTGGCCGACGAGGCCGTCGGCGCGCTGCTCGAACAGGGCGTGCCGCCGGAGCGGATCGTGACCGAACGGCGCGTGCACCTGCGCTACCAGGGCACCGATTCGGCGCTCGACGTACCGGCCGGCAGCGTCGCCGCGATGCAGCAGGCGTTCGAGGCCGCGTACCGGCAGCGCTACGCGTTCCTGATGCCCGGCACGCCGCTCGTGGCCGAGCTCGCGTCGGTCGAGGCGATCGGCCGCTCGGACGCGCCGGTCGATATCGCGCCGCTCGCACCGCGCGAGGCGGGCGCGGCGCCGCAAGCGCACGCGGCCGTGCGCTTTTATTCCGGCGGCCAGTGGCACGACGCGGCGCTGTACGTGCGCGACACGCTCCTCGCCGGCGACGCGATCGACGGCCCGGCGATCGTCGCGGAGCAGAACGGCACGACCGTGGTCGAGCCCGGCTGGCGCGCCGGGATGACCGCGCAGGGCAACCTCGTGCTGACGCGCACGACGCCGCTGCCGACGCGCCGCTCGCTCGGCACCGACGCCGACCCGGTGCGGCTCGAGATCTTCAACAACCTGTTCATGTCGATCGCCGAGCAGATGGGGCTGCGGCTGCAGAACACCGCGTACTCGGTAAACATCAAGGAGCGGCTCGACTTCTCGTGCGCGATCTTCGACGGCGACGGCAACCTGATCGCGAACGCGCCGCACATGCCCGTGCACCTCGGCTCGATGGGGGAGAGCATCCGCACCGTGATCGAGCGCAACCGCGGCCGCATGCGCGACGGCGACGTGTTCATGCTGAACGACCCGTACCACGGCGGCACGCACCTGCCGGACGTGACGGTCATCACGCCGGTGTTCGCGGACGGCTCGGACGCGCCGCTGTTCTACGTCGGCTCGCGCGGCCACCACGCGGACATCGGCGGCACGACGCCGGGCTCGATGCCGCCCGATTCGACCCATATCGACGAGGAAGGCGTGCTGATCGACAACTGGCAGCTCGTGTCGGCCGGCGTGCTGCGCGATGCCGAGACACGCGCGCTGCTGGCGTCGGGCCGCTACCCGGCGCGCAACGTCGAGCAGAACATGGCCGACCTGCGCGCGCAGGTCGCCGCGAACCAGAAGGGCGTCGACGAGCTGCGCCGGATGGTCGCGCAGTTCGGCCGCGACGTCGTGCTCGCGTTCATGGGGCACGTGCAGGACAACGCGGAAGAAGCCGTGCGGCGCGTGATCGGCGCGCTGCAGGACGGCGCGTACCGCTACCCGCTCGACAACGGCGCCCAGATTCGCGTCGCGATTCGCGTCGATCGCACGGCGCGGCGCGCGGAGATCGATTTCACCGGCACGTCCGCGCAGCTCGACAACAACTTCAACGCGCCGAAGGCCGTCTGCATGGCCGCCGTGCTGTACGTGTTCCGCACGCTGGTGGGCGACGACATCCCGCTGAACGCCGGCTGCCTGAAGCCGCTGACCGTGATCGTGCCCGCCCGCTCGATGCTGAACCCCGAGTATCCGGCGGCCGTCGTGTCGGGTAACGTCGAGACGTCGTCGGCGATCACCAACGCGCTGTACGGCGCGCTCGGCTGCGTCGCGTCGAGCCAGGGGACGATGAATAACTTCACATTCGGTAACGATCGCTACCAGTACTACGAGACGATCGCGGGCGGCAGCGGCGCGGGCGACGGCTTCGCGGGCGTCGGCGCGGTGCAGACGCACATGACGAACTCGCGGCTCACCGATCCGGAGGTGCTCGAATGGCGCTACCCGGTGCGGCTCGATTCGCACCGGATCCGCGCCGGCTCGGGCGGCGGCGGGCGCTGGCGCGGCGGCGACGGCGCGGTGCGGCGGATTCGCTTCCTCGAGCCGATGACGGCGTCGATCCTGTCGAACAACCGGATCCACGCGCCGTTCGGCGCGGCAGGCGGCGAGGCCGGCGCGCTCGGCCGCAACACGATCGAGCGGGCGGACGGCACCATCGAGACGCTCGATCACATCGGCCGCGCGCAGATGGCGCCGGGCGACGTGTTCGTCGTCGAAACGCCGGGCGGCGGCGGCTACGGCGCGGCAGGCTGAGCTGTGCACCCGGCGCGAACATCCCGCGCCGGGTGCGGGCGGCGGGTGGACGACATTGCAACGAACTGTGGAATAAAGCCGCGCATTCGCGCACAAATTGAATCAAAAATAGCAAAAAACCGGATCACGGCATCCGGGTCGACCTGGCCGCCCCGGCGTCGCCAAACGATCTGTCCCGATATTCTCGGATCGGCCGCGACCGCCCGCCCGTCGGGCCGCGCGGCGTGGCACGCGGCGCCCCGCACGCGCCGCGTCGCCCGCTCATTCGCACGCTGCCAATCATGAAAAATCCGGCTTGCCAATCGAGTCCCAATTCCTTGACACTCTGCTCTAAATGTGAGTGCCAATCCTCATCGTCATTTGATAAGATGGCTCTCATCATTCATTCGTAAGGCAGAACCTGCGCATCACGCGCGAACGCCGGTCGCATCAGCTGCAAACAAGTACGGGACGAGACTCGCCGTCACGGCAATCGCGTCCGCCCTGCCGGCCCGCGCACCGCGCGTCCCGGGAAGGCGGCCGGCCGGCTCGCCTCCGTCTACACTGTGCGTTTTTTCTGGATCGGGGCGTGTCCATGGATGACGAAAACGATAGCGCGGTGCTCGAGGCGCATGTCGGTACGCGCAGCCCCTGCTGGCGTCTCGGCAGCGACAGCAACGCGCTCGAACTCGCCGCGGTGCGCGGCCTGACCAACGTCGCGGTCGCGCTGACGGCCGAGCAGGCCGCGCGCATCCGCGCGCTGACCGGCGTCACGTCGCACCTCGTGCTCGACATCGTGCTGTTCGGCAGTCCGGTCAGCCTCCATCTCGTCGGCAGGAAGATCAACACGGTCGACTGGGCCGGCACGGCGTCCGCCTATTCCGATACCGAATCCGTCGCCGGCGATCTGTCGCACGGGCTCGCGTTCGCCGAGCAGGTGGTGTCGGAGGTCAATTCGCTCGTCGTGATCCTCGACCGCAACGGGATGGTGCAGCGCTTCAACCGCCTGTGCGAGGAAGTGACGGGCAAGCGCGAGGTCGACGTGATCGGCCGCAGCGCGTTCGAGCTGTTCATGAGCCCGGAGCAGGGCGCGCAGTCGCGCAGCAACATCACGGGCTTCTTCGCGAGCAACCAGCCGTTCGCGGTCGAGCGCTACATCAACACGGTCAACGGGCCGCGCCTGTTCCAGTTCCGCAACAAGTTCGTGCAGAGCGGCAGCGGCGTCGACGAGCAGTTCCTGATCTGCTCGGGCATCGACATCACCGAGGAGCGCAACGCGCAGCAGCGGCTCACCGAGCTCGCGAATACCGACGTGCTCACCGGGCTGCCGAACCGCCATGCGATCAGCGAGCGCATCCGCGCGGCGATCGCGGAGGAAGACGCCAATACGCGCGGCCAGGTCGGCATCCTGTTCCTCGATCTCGACAACTTCAAGCGCGTCAACGATCACTACGGGCACATCACCGGCGACCGGCTGCTGCAGGACGTGTCCGCGGTCATCGGCGGCTGCCTGCCGTCCGGCGCGACGCTCGCGCGGCTCGGCGGCGACGAGTTCCTGGTGCTGTTCGAGCACGGCACGCGGCCGCTGCTCGAGGCGACCGCGCAGATCATCCTCGAGCGGCTGCGCACGCCGATCCACCTCGGGCTGGTGGAGGTCTACACGAGCTGCTCGATCGGCATCGCGATGTATCCGCAGCACGGCGATTCGCTCGAGACGCTGATCCGCAGCGCCGATACCGCGATGTACGTCGCGAAGGAAGAAGGCAAGCATACGTACCGCGTGTTCTCGCTGGAGATGAACCAGAAGGTCGCGAAGTACATGTGGCTCGACACGAACCTGCGCAAGGCGCTCGAGGAAGAGCAGTTCGTGCTGCACTACCAGCCGGTCGTCGACATCGCGACGGGCGACGTGCACGGCGTCGAGGCGCTGATCCGCTGGCAGTCGCCCGATCGCGGGCTCGTCGCGCCGGTCGAGTTCATCCGTTTCGCGGAAGAGTCGGGGCTGATCGCGCCGCTCGGACGCTGGGTGATGCGCACCGCGGCCGCGCAGGCCGCCGCGTGGAAGGCGAAGGGGCTCGGCATCCGGATCGCGGTGAACGTGTCCGCGCGGCAGTTGCAGGACATGAACATCGTGCACCAGTTCGCATCGATTCTCGACGGCGCGGGGCTCAAGCCGAGCCTCGTCGACATCGAGCTCACCGAGAGCAGCTTCATCGAGGACGAAGAAGCGGCGATCGGGCTGATGCGGCAGTTCCGCCAGCTCGGCGCGGAAATCCACCTCGACGATTTCGGCACCGGCTATTCGTCGCTGTCGCAGTTGTCGCGCCTGCCGCTCGACGCGATCAAGCTCGACCGCACCTTCATCACGGCCATCGACCGCAATCCGCGCTCGCAGGCGCTGGTGCGCTCCGTCGTGTCGCTCGCGAAGGCGCTGAATTTCGCGGTGATCGCCGAAGGCGTCGAAACGCATGCGGAGGCCGAATTCCTCAAGCAGCTCGACGTCGATCACGCGCAGGGCTACTACTACGCGCGGCCGATGCCGGCGCAGGCGTTCGAGGCGTGGCTCGCGGAGACGAGGAAGCTCAGGCTGATCGCCTGAGCTTCGTTCCGGAAAAAGGCGCCGCCGACGGCCGGCGGCGCCGTCGCATTACACCGTGCGCAGCTTCGACACGCGCCGGTTCTGCAGCATCACCAGGCGTTCCATGTACGCGAGATCCTTCGGCTCGATCGTGAACGCCGCATCCACCCACGCTTCCGTGATGTCCATCAGCTCCGAACGCGACAACTGGAATACGCGTTCGCGCGCGCGCAGCATCGCGCGGACGCCGTTCAGCTTGGGCTTGGTCACGTCGATGAAGGTGCGCGTCGCCAGATACGCGTCACCGGCGTCGAACGTCTCGTCGATCAGCCCCTGGTCTTCGTACCACTCGGCCGCATGCGCCTCGCCGGTCGCGATCAGCGATTCCGCGAGGCCGCGGTTCGCCTTGCGCGCGACGAGCGAATAGCCGCCCATGCCCGGGAACAGGTTGAACGCGATCTCCGGGAACCCGAGTTTCACGCCCTTCTGCGCGAGCACGTAGTGATGCGCGAGCGCGGCCTCGAAGCCGCCGCCGAGCGCGCTGCCCTCGACCATCGCGATCGAGATCGCGCCGGTGCCGAAGCCGGTGTAGATCTCGTACACGCCGTCGATGCACGAGCGCGCGTAGGCCATCAGCTGATCGCGCCGGCCGCTGCGGATCGCGTCGACGAAGAAGCTCAGGTCGCCGCCGACGTTGAACAGCTCGGGGACGAGCGAGCCCGTCACCCAGAAGTCGAACGTGAGGCCCGAGTCGCGCGCGACGCGCGCGAGATGGATGATGTCGGTGACGAGTTGCTGGTTGAAACACGGCCGCGGCTCCGATCGCAGCATCATCCACATGACGTTCCGGCCTTCTTCGTAGAAGGCCGTCAGTTGCGAGAGTTCGCCGGCTTCGTAAAACGGGCGGCACGCCGGATGGGATTGGAGTTGCATGGTATGTCCTCGTGAGATGTGGTTTTTGAAGACCATCGCGCCCGGCGCCCTGCGGGAATCGGGTCGCCCGCCGGGCGCCAGGCGCGAGGCATCGCCATTGTTGCGCGCGCACAAATGTCGAAATGCGGGGAACAACGCACGAGCGGGACGCCGGTGCGGATCGCGTCCGGGCGACGGGGCGGGTGGCGGTGGATTGGGGATTAGGGGCCGAGATCGGCGGGGGACGGCGGCGCGAGCGGAGCGGCGCGCCGGCGATGAGGCGGCCGGCGTCGTCGGTCGCTTGCGCGCCGAATATGACGTCGGGACGTCGATCGACGGTTGCGGGTCGGGCCGATCGGTGTGGCGGCCCGCCGATTCGCCGTGAGCGATCGCGCAGCGCGCATGACCGTGCGGCGCCGATCGGTGTCGGGTGCCGCCGTTCGAGATGCGGCGCCGCCGGCAAGAGGCAGAACGGGATCACGCGCAGCCACGCGAACGCAATCACGAGGTCGCCGATTTTGAAATCGGTGTTGCTCCGCATGATGTCTGCTTCCCGATGGCGCGGCTTGACGCTCGCCGGCACGTCGCCCACACTGGGTCGCACGACGGCCACGCGTGAGGGTGGCGCGGGCGGCCGTCATGCGCGCGTCATGCGGGTCGGGCTGCCGTGCCGGCGCGCGGTGCTGACGCCCGGCAACGAACGCGCGGGAGCTTCGACGTGGTGCGTTTTCCTTCCCGATGGACCGGCTGCCTGCTCGCGTGCGCCATGGCGTTCGGCGCTGGGGCGGCCGCGGCCGACACGCGCGACTCACACGACACGCGCGATGCTCGCGACGCGGGCGATACGGCGCCCGTCACGCTCGTCAGCGACGTCCACGAATTCGTGATCCAGCGCGACGGCTCGCTCGACGAGCACGACGATTCGACGCTGCGCGCGAATGACGCGAACGGCATCGACGCGGTCGCGCAGCGCTACGTGTGGTTCGACAAGAATCTCGAGAAGGTGGAGTTGCTCGCGGCCGAGACGATCGACCGCGACGGCGTCGCGCACCCGGTCGGCGCGGACGGCATCCGCGACGTGCAGGAGCCGCGCTCGGCCGGCGCGCCGACGTTCCAGGACGGGCTGCTGCGCACCGTCGTGTTCCCCGGCGTCGAAGCCGGGTCGAGCACGCGCGTCGCGTTCCGCAAGACCCGCACGAAGCCCGTCAATCGCGGCTATTTCGGCTACACCGTCGAGCCGTCGCGCGAGCCGGTCGACAACCAGCGGCTGATCTTCGACGTGCCGGCCGACATGCCGCTGTACGCGGATGCGCGCGGCTACGTCGCGCTGCCGCCCGTCACGGCGAACGGCCGCACGCGCTACGAATTCGACTACCGGCACGGCGCGTACGATCGCATCGAGAGCGGCGCGGTCGGCTACCCGACCTACGGCGACCGGCTCGTCGTGTCGACGCTGCCCGACTACGCGGCGTTCGCCGCGCGCTACCGCAACGCGGCCGTCGATCCGGGCGCGAACGATCCGGCCGTCGTGCAACTGGCGCGTGCGCTCACGGCGGATGCCGTCGCTCCGCGCGACAAGGCGCGCATCCTGTACGACTGGGTGCAGGCGAACGTGCGCTACGTCGGGCTGTTTCTCGGCGAAACGGCCGCCGCGCCGCATCGCGTCGCCGACATCCTGCGCAACCGCTACGGCGACTGCAAGGATCACGTCGCGCTGTTCGGCGCGTTGCTCGCGGCGGTCGGCATTCGCAGCGAACCGGTGCTGATCAATCTCGGCGCCGTGTACACGCTGCCGTCGGTGCCCGGCTACGGCGCCGGCGCGATCAATCATGCGATCACGTGGCTGCCCGATCTCGGCCTCTACGCGGATACGACGACGGCCGGCATCGCGTTCGGCTACCTGCCGCCGATCGTGATGGACCGCCCCGCGCTGCTGGTCGATACGGGCGTGCTGTCGCGCACGCCGGCCACGCAGCCGCGCGGCCGCATCGCGCGGATCGCGATCGATGCCGCGCAGCCCGGCGCCGCGCGCGTTCAGGCCTATGTCGAGGACGACGGCTGGGCGGCCGAGCTCGAACGCAACCTGTTTCGCCGCGCGTCGCGCGAGCGCATCGCGCAACTCGCGAACGAGCGCCTGCGGCAAAGCGGCCTGCGCGGCCGCGCGCAACTGTCGACCAGCGACCGGCGCGTGTCGACAGGCCCGTTCGACGTGACGATTACCGGCACGCTCGATCATTTCGTGTGGCCTGACGGCACGACCGCGTTGCCCGTGCTGTCGAGCGTCACGGGCGGCATCGCGACACAGGTCGAGACGTGGCTGGCGGAGCCCGTGCGCACGCAGCCGTGGGGTTGCCTCGGCGGCACGTTCGACGAGACCGGCCAGATCGCGCTGCCGGCGGGCGTCGCCGTGACCGACCTGCCGGCCGATACGGCCGTGCACGACCGCTTCGTCGACTTCACGTCGCATTACGTGTTCGATGCGGCCGCGCGGGTCGTGCAGGTCACGCGGCGGATGAACGCCGATTTCGGCCGGCAGGTCTGTACGCCGGACGAATTCACGGCGCTGCGCGCGTCGCTCGAGCGCATCGAGCGCGACACGCAGGCGCAGATCGTCGTGCGGGCGAAGCAGCGTTGAGCGGCGCGGGCACGGCATTCGCTCCGAACGGGCGAATCACCGGAATCGCCGACGCGAAGGAGGACATCATGACGGAACGGGATCACGAGATCGCCGAACTCTCGAAGGAATTGTTGGGCAGGATCGTGCAGGGCACGGTCGCGACCGGCGCGGCAGTCGACGCGGAGCAGTGCGCGGCGCTCGCGGTGCGGTGCGCGACGGCGCTGGTCGACCGGCTCGACGCGTTGAAGTGACGCTCGCGGGCCCCCGTCCCCGCCGCCGCCGCCACCGGCGCCGCGCGTCGGCGCGTTACGCTTCGGCGTGCACGTTGCCGTCCGCGCGCACGGCGCCCGGCGGCTTGCCGACCACGCGCTTGAACGCACGGCTGAACGCGGCGAGCGAACCGTAGCCGAGCCGGTACGCGACGGCTTCGATCGTCTCGCGGTCGCGCGCGATCCATTGCGCGGCGAGCCGCATCCGCAGCTCGGTCAGGTAGCGCACGGGCGTCATCCCGGTGGCCGCGAGAAAACGCTCGGCGAATACCGAGCGCGACACGCCCGCTTCGGTCGCGAGCTCCGCGACGCTCCAGTTGCGGCCCGGGTCGCGATGCAGCGCGACGATCGCGCGGCCGAGCTTCGGCTCGCGCAGCGCCTGCACCCAGCCGGTCGCATCGCCGCATCCGCACTCGACCCAGCCGCGCACGATGAACGCCGCGACCACGTCCGCGAGCCGCGCGAGGATGCCCGCGAAGCCCGCGCGCGCCGTGCACGCCTCGCGCTCCATCGCGTCGAGCATCGGGCGGATCTCCGGGTAGCGCGCGAGCAGCGTGCCCACGTGCATGAACGCGGGCATCGTGCCGACGAGCGGCTGCATGCCGCCGAGGTCGAGTTCCATGCACGCGCTGAAGATCAGCGCATCGCCGGCGCCGGGTTCCGTCGTCGCGCAGGTCGGGGGCGACATGCCGGCCGACGCGACCGACGCCACCGTATCGCAGATCTTCCTGGCCTCGAAGCCGTTGATCTCGCGGCACGGCACATCCGGATCGGATACCAGCGCATGCATGCCGCCGTGCGGCAACAGGATCGCGTCGCCGGCCTCGAGCCGCATCGTCTCGCCCGACGCGTCGCGCAGCAGCACGGGCCCGCGCACGACGAAATGGAACTGCGCGCGGCCCGGCGCATGGCCGAAATTCAGCCCGAACGGCCGCGCGACCTGGATGCGGCGGTACTGGACGCCGCTCAGGCGCATCCCCAGCAGCAACTCGCTGACGAGGTCGTGCGCATCGGGAATCGGCGGCAGAAGGGGTTCGGACATCGTGAGATACGGACGATCGATCAACAGGAACGGATTGTACGTCATAGACCGTCCTGCCGCTGTTCCTTACGATACGCCCTCATCAGTACTTTCCCTAACCGACACGGAATCCCGCATGAATCCCGGAATCTCCCCGGCCGCCTCGACGGCGGCCCCCCGCGAACCGGCCTGGGGCGCGGTATTCGCGATGGCGCTCGGCGTGTTCGGGCTCGTCACGGCCGAATTCCTGCCGGCGAGCCTGCTCACGCCGATGGCCGAGAGCCTCGGCGTGACCGAAGGCGTGGCCGGGCAGGCCGTCACGGCCACCGCCACGGTCGCGCTCGTCACGAGCCTGCTGATCTCGGCGCTCACGCGCACGATCGACCGGCGGCGCGTGCTGCTCGTGTTTTCGGTGCTGCTCGTGGCGTCGAACCTCGCCGTCGCGTTCGCGCCGAACCTGGGCGTGCTGCTGTTCGGCCGCGTCGTGCTCGGCATCGCGCTCGGCGGCTTCTGGACGATGGCCACCGCCACCGCGATGCGGCTCGTGCCGACGGCGATGGTGCCCCGCGCGCTGTCGATCATCTTCAGCGGCGTGGCGGTCGCGACCATCGCGTCCGCGCCGATGGGCAGCTACTTCGGTCACCTGATCGGCTGGCGCAACGTGTTCCTGATCGCGGCCGTGCTCGGCGGCATCGCGTTCGTGTCGCAGCTTCTCACGCTGCCGTCGATGCCGCCGAGCGGCACGACGCGGCTGCGCACGCTGATCGACGTGCTGCGCCGGCCGACCGTCGGCCTCGGGATGTTCGCGACGATCCTCGTGTTCACCGGCCATTTCGCGTTCTTCACGTATCTGCGGCCGTTCCTCGAACAGGTGGCGGGCGTCGGCGTGAACGGGCTGTCGGCGATCCTGCTCGGCTACGGCATCGCGAACTTCGTCGGCACGTCGCTCGCGGGCCGCGTGCTCGAACACCGGCTGCGGCCGATGCTGATCGGCATGCCCGCGTTGATGGTCGTGCTCGGCATCGCGCTCGTCGCGCTCGGCCGTGCGCCGATGATCGACGCGGTGCTGGTCGCGTTGTGGGGGATGGCGTTCGGCGGCGTGCCGGTCGCGTGGTCGACGTGGGTCACGCGCACCGTGCCCGACGAGGCCGAGAGCGCGGGCGGGCTGATCGTCGCGGCGATCCAGCTCGCGATCGCGACGGGCGCCGCGGCCGGCGGCGTCGTGTTCGACGCGAACGGCGCGGCGGGCGTGTTCGTCGGCGCGGCGATCGTGCTGGCGGTGGCGGTCGCGACGATCGTCACCGGCGTGCCGAAGCGCGTCGGCGTGGCCGCGTCCTGACCGGCGTGGCGGCCCGCGTTGCACGGGCTGCCAGGCGGATTATCCGCGCGTCACGCGGCGTCGGCGCCCGCGATGCGGTCGAGTTCCGCGAGCGCGTCGGCCGGCAGATCGAGGTCGGCTGCCGCGAGATTCTCGCGCAGGTGCGCGACCGACGACGTGCCCGGAATCAGCAGCAGATTCGGCGCGCGGCGCAGCAGCCATGCAAGCGCGACCTGCATCGGCGTCGCGCCGATGCGCGCGGCCACGCCGGACAGCGTCGACGACTGCAGCGGCGAGAAGCCGCCGAGCGGGAAGTACGGCACGTATGCGATGCCGTCGCGGGCGAGCGCGTCGATCAGCGCATCGTCGCCCCGGTGCGCGATGTTGTAGTGGTTCTGCACGCAGACGATGTCGCAGATCCGCCGGCCTTGCGCGACCTGCGCGGGCGTGACGTTGCTCAGGCCGATGTGCCGCACGAGCCCGCGCCGCTGCAGCTCGGCGAGCGTGGCCAGCGGCGCCTCGATCGATCCTTCGGCCGGCCCGTGCGTGTCGAACATGATGCGCAGGTTCACGACGTCGAGCACGTCGAGCCCAAGGTTGCGCAGGTTGTCGTGCACGGCCCGTTCGAGTTCGTCGGGCGCGAAGGCGGGCAGCCACGACGCGTCGTCGCCGCGTCGCGCGCCGATCTTGGTGACGATCACGAGATCGTCGCGATACGGATGCAACGCGTCGCGAATCAGCCGGTTCGTCACGTGCGGGCCGTAGAAGTCGCTGGTGTCGAGATGGTCGACGCCGGATTCGACGGCTTCGCGCAACACGTTCAATGCGGCTTCGCGATCTTTCGGCGGGCCGAATACACCGGGGCCTGCAAGCTGCATCGCGCCGTAGCCGATTCGTCTGACGGGGCGATCGCCGAGCCTGAAGGTGGCGATGTGGCGAATATCGGGCATGACCTTACTCCTGTCGAAGAGATGAATGCGTTCAGCATAAGGACGAGTCGGCTGCGCGATAAGCGGGCATAATTCGCACGGGTTGTACGAAAAAGCGAACAATGCAAACCGATCTGGGCGATCTGAACGCATTCATGGCCGTCGCACGCGCGAGCGGATTCCGCGACGCCGCACGCATGACGGGCCTCAGCGCGTCGGGGCTGAGCGAGGCCGTGCGCCGGCTGGAAGCGCGGCTCGGCGTGCGGCTGCTGCACCGCACGACGCGCAGCGTCGTGCCCACCGAGGCCGGCGAGCGCCTGCTCGCGCGTCTCGAGCCCGCACTGACCGAAGTGGCGGCCGCGCTCGACGGTATCGATGAATTCCGCGGCCGACCGGCCGGCACGCTGAAACTCAACGTGCCGGTCAGCGCGTCGCGGCTCGTGTTGCCGGCGATCGTGCCGCGCTTTCTCGATGCGTATCCGGACATCCGGCTGGAAGTGACTGCCGACGAAAATTTCGTCGACGTGCTCGCGGCCGGATGCGACGCGGGCATCCGCTACGACGAACGGCTCGAACAGGACATGATCGCGGTGCCGATCGGCCCGCGCATCCAGCGGTTCGCGACCGCGGCGGCGCCCGGCTATCTCGACCGGCACGGCCGGCCGCGGCATCCGCGCGACCTGCTCGCCCATCGGTGCCTGCGCGGGCGCTTCGCGAGCGGCGCGATGCCGCCGTGGGAGTTCGAGCGCGACGGCGAGGTCGTGCGGGTCGAGCCGGCCGCCGGGCCGCTGCTGGTCCAGATCGGCGGGGCGACGGAGCTGCTGGTCGACGCGGCGATCGCCGGGACGGGCATCGTGCATCTGTTCGAAGACTGGCTGCGTCCGCATCTCGACAGCGGCGCGCTCGAACCCGTGCTCGATCCGTGGTGGCGGCCGTTTTCGGGGCCGTTTCTGTATTATCCGGGGCGGCGTCTCGTGCCGCCGGCGCTACGCGCGTTCATCGATTTCATCAAGGCATCCTGAGCGTTCGACCGCGCCCCCGGGGCGTGCGCGCCCAGCGGGCCGCGTGCCATCGCCGCTCATGGGGCCGGCCGATGCGCGATGCACGCGCTGCAGCAAGCGGCGCGACGGCCGAAGCGCGGGAGCGGGCGTGCCGCGCCGCCCCCGCGGATCCGTCAGCCGCCTTGCCTGACCAGCGCCGCCAGCGTCTTCATCGCCTGCAGATACGGATACGGCCCGTGGCTGATGCGCGCCACGCCGTAATCGGCGAGCTCCGCGAGCGTCGGCGTTTCCGACACGCGCATCACGTTCACCGGCAGAGGCGACGCGGCCGTCAGCGCGCGAATGAGCGCCGGCGCGCGCAGGCCCGGCACGAACAGGCCGTCGGCGCCGGCCGCCGCATAAGCGCGCGCACGGGCCAGCGTCGCGTCGAGCAATCGTTCGTCGTGCGTATCGGCTGACGCCTTGAAGAACACGTCGGTGCGCGCGTTGATGAAGTAGTCGGCGCCCGCGCGATCGGCCGCCTGCCGGGCTGCCGCGAGACGGGCCGCCGCTTCGTCGGCGTCGCGCAGTTCGCCCGTCGCCGGAAAACTGTCTTCGAGATTGCAGCCGATCGCGCCGGCCCGGATGCTGAGCGCGATCGTTTCGGCGACATCCTCCGGCCGCTCGCCGTAGCCGCTTTCGAGGTCGACGGTGACGGGTAGCGCCGTCGCGCGCGTGATCCGCTCCAGCACGTCCATCATCAGCGCGCGCGGCATCTGCTCGCCGTCGACGAAGCCGTTGGCTGCCGCGACCGACCAACTGCCGGTGGCCAGCGCGACGGCGCCGGCATCGGCCGCCGTGCGCGCGCTGCCGGCGTCCCACACGTTGAACAGCACCAGCGGCTGGCCCGCGCGGTGAAGCGACCGGAAAGCCGCGCCTTTCTCGTTGTTGCCCATGCTCGTCTCCTTGTGAATACCGGATCGGTTGTCGTGCCGAGCGATATTGCCACCGAATCGGGCGGTGCGACGCGTGCCGGCAATGTCTGCTGACAGCGCGTGGCAGGAAGTAGGCATGAGCGCCGCGCGGCGATCCGCGCGCCGGCTCAGCCGCGCGAACCCGGATCGATCGACAGCGTGCGCAACTGGCCGCGCAGCTGGTCGACTTCGCCGGGCGCGAACGGCCGCTCGATCTCGGCATGCGTCTGCCGCCACAGCGGGAACGCTTCGGCCAGCAGGTCGTGCCCGGCCGGCGTCAGTTCGAGCAGGCGGCTGCGCCGATCGTCCGGATCCTGCACGATCGTGACGAGGCCGCGCCGCTCGAGCGGCTTGAGCGCCGCGGTGAGCGTGGTGCGGTCCATCGCGAGCAGCGACGCGACCGATTTCATCGAGGCCGGTTGCGGCCGGTTCAACGACATCAGCAGCGAAAACTGGCCGTTGGTAAGGTCGAGCGGGCGCAGCACATCGTCGAAGATGCGCGCCAGATTGCGCGCCGCGCGCTGCATGTGCAGGCACAGGCAGCAATCGCGCACCATCAGCGTCGTCTCGAAGGGAAGCTTTTCTTTTCGTGCCATGTTGCAATTGTGTTGATATCAACCTATCTTGTCAAGATCGAGGCGCGGCAACCCGCCGTGTCCGTCATCGGAGGGGAAGGCATGAGTGCGCAACAACAGTTGTATCTCGCCGTATTTCTCGGGACCCAGGATAGCCCGGCGATGAAGGCATGGCTCGCGCTGCCGGATGAAGAACGGCGCACGCGCGAGCGCGACGGCATCGCCGCATGGCATGCGTGGGTCGAGCGGCATCGCGACGCGATCGTCGAGCTCGGCGGGCCGCTCGGCAAGACCAAGGCCATCGATGCAGGCGGCATCCGCGACACGGCCAATGCGTTGACCGGCTTTACCGTCGTGCGCGCGGCGTCGCACGACGCGGCCGCCGCGCTGTTCGAAGGTCATCCGCATTTCACGCTGTTCCCGGGCGTGTCGGTCGACGTGATGCCGGTGCTGGCGATTCCCGGCGCATGAGCGACGCGTGACGCCGGGCGCTGCGTGTCGCCAGGTTCGATGCGCGCGGCCCGGATGCAGAGGTTTTCACGACATTCTGGATGGAGACTCGCGATGAAGCTTTACGGATTTGCCGGCACCCGCTCGCAACGCGCGCTGTGGGGGCTGAAGGAACTGGATGCGGACTTCGAATTCGTGTCGGTCAACCTCCTCGAGGGCGAGCACAAGCGGCCCGAATTCCTGCGCCTCAATCCGGCCGGCAAGGTGCCCGTGCTGGTGGACGGCGACCTCGTGATTCCCGAATCGGCCGCGATCGTGCTGTATCTCGCCGACAAGTATCCGGAGAAGGCGCTGTTGCCCGTCGATCCGGCGCTGCGGGCGCAGGCCTATCGGTGGATCATGTTCGCGGTGACGGAGCTCGAGCAGCCGCTGTGGCGGATCACGCGGCATACGTTCCTCTATCCGCCGGAGAAGCGCTCGCCGGCCGATATCGAACTCGCGCGCGAGGATTTCACGACGATGGCCGCGATTCTCGACACGCATCTCGAAGGGCGCGCGTTCATCGTCGGCGATACGCTGACAGTGGCCGATTGCGTGACGGCCTATCTGATCGACTGGGCGAGCGAATGCCACCTGATCGAGCCGTTCCCGCAATTGCGCGCGTATCTCGAACGGCTGTATGCGCGGCCGAAGGCGCCGCAGCGGATCGCGGAGGCGAGGAAGGCGGCGTGAAATGGTGGTCGGTCACGTCGACGTGATCGGCCACGAACATTGTTGCAGACCGTTGCCATTCGCTGGACGAGAACCCGGCCATCCTTTATCTCTTCAGCTTCCGAGAAAAAACGCGGTTGCTGAGAGAGAAGCATGGCCCGAGGACGAGATACGCAACGCGCATTCGCGCAGTGGATAACCGGTCGGCAGTCGTATTTCCTGGAGGTGCCCGGCGCACCCGCGACGCCGGATCTGTCGATCATGTCGTTCGTGCTCGACGAGCGGCTGGGCGAGCCTTATCGGATCGAAGTGACGCTGACGAGCCCGGTTTCGCTCGCACGCGCCGATTACCTCAATCGCCCCGCCATCTTTACGATCGAGCCCCCCGGCACGAATGCCGCGACGGGCGTGGTGCGTCGATTCGCCGGCTGCATCACCGCGTTCGGTCAGATCCGCAAGACGCGCGATTTCGTGTCGTACAGGATCGTCGTCGAGCCGTTCGTCGCCCGTTTGCGCCTCGTGGAGGCGACCCGCATTTATCAGCAACAGTCCGTGCCCGAAATCGTCGAATCGATCCTCAGGCGGCACGAATTCCGCGCGCACCAGTTTTCATTCAAGCTGCGGCGCGCGTATCCGCGTCTTGCGTTTCGCATGCAGTACCGGATGTCCGACTGGGATTACATCCGCCTGCTGATGGAACAAACCGGATTATTCTGTTTTTTCCGCGCGGGACAGCATGGCGACGAACTGCATTTCGGCGATGATGTCGATGCCTATTCGTATCGTCCGCAAGTCGTCATTCCGTACCGCGAAGCAAGCGGCCTGGAAAGTGGTCACGAGGCCGTGCTTTCGCTCGAATCGTTAAGCGAAACGATTCCTCGTTCGATCAAGGTCGCCGATTACAACCCCGAGAAGGCTGACGACCGATTCAACGCCGAGGCGACCATCGCACGCGACGATCCGACGACATGGGGGGCGAGCTACGTCTATGGCACTCACCATGCCGACGGCGACGAAGCCCGGCGTGAAGCGCAATTGCGCCGCGACGCGGCGCTTGCATGGCAGGTCACGTATTCGGGCAAGAGTTCGGTTGTCGACTTCGCGCCGGGCCTTGTCGCGAAGCTCGACGAGCAACCGGCCGACGCGCCGCACGGGATCGTGATCGTGTCGGTGCGTCATGCGGGCGGCCGGGATGCGTCGTATATCAATACGTTCGACGCGATTCCGTGCGGCCGGCCGTTTCGACTGAAACTCGACGAGCACCGCTGGCCTGCGATTGCGGGCACGTTGCCGGCACGGGTCACGACTCCGGGCGCTTCGCCGTATGCGCACCTGACGAGCGACGGCTGTTACACCGTGCGCTTCGATTTCGATTTCGACACATGGCCTGCCGGCGGCGAGTGTGTGCCGCTGCGCCTCGCCAAGCCCTTCGCAGGCAGCCATCAGACGGGATTCCACTTTCCGCTGCTGGCCGATACCGAAGTCGCGGTCGCATTTGCCGGCGGCAACCCGAACCGGCCGTATATCGCGCATGCGCACCATCACAGTCAGGCCGTCGACCTGGTCACGAGCCGGGATAGCTTCAACACGCGCAACGTGATTCGCACGCGAGCGAACAACAAGCTTCGCTTCGAGGATCGGAAGGGGCGCGAAAGCATCAAGCTGTCGACGGATTACGGTGGAAAGACGCAGGTCAACCTCGGGCATTTCGTCGACAGCCGACAGCAGACGCGTGGTGAAGGGTTCGAGGTCAGGACCGATGAGCGCGGCGCGCTGCGCGCCGGCAAGGGACTGTTCCTGTCGGCCGATGCGCAATCGAGTGCGGGCGGGCACGCTTTCGACATGACGGTCGCGCGGCGGCAACTCGACGCGGCGCGATCCCGCATGCGCCGTCTGAGCGACGCGGTCGAGAAGGCGCGAGCGACGATGGCGGCCTGCGAAGCGCAGCAGGCGTTGCTCGAAGCGCAGGTTCGTGATCTCGAGGCTGCCGTGCTGCTCGCATCCGCACCGCACGGGGTTGCCGTGACCAGTGGAGAACACATGCAATTGGCGGCTGACGGACATCTTTTCACGACGACGGGCGGCAACGCCGATGCGGCGATCGGCGGCAACTATACGGTTGCAGCGGGCAATGCGGTGTCGCTGTATGCGAATGCGCATGGAATGAAGCTATACGCGGGCGCGGGCAAGGTCGACGTTCAGGCGCAAGCGGATGCGCTCGAACTGACGGCGCTAAAGGGCGTGACGATCGCGAGCACGTCGGATGCGGTGACGCTGAATGCGCAGAAGGCGCTGGTGCTGATGTGCGGCGGCGCCTATATCAAGCTCGAAGGCGGGGCAGTGGAGATCGGCAGTGCGGGCGAGATCCGGTTGCGTGGGCCGGTGAGTGCCGGGCCGTCCGCGACCCGTCGGCAGGCGTTGCCGCTGATGCCGGCACAGGAGCGAACCGGCATGAAGCTCTGGCATGCATATCCGAATGGGGAGCCGGTCAGGAACGCAAAGTATCGCGTGACGTTCCCGGACGGTTCGTGGCGCGAAGGCCGGCTCGATGCCGACGGCCGGGGCACGGTGGCGGATGTGCCGCGCGGCGGTGGCTCGGTCCAGTATTTCGAGGAAGACCACGATCTTCAGGACACCGCGCGCAAGTGGAGCGATCCGCAAGGGACGCCGCCATTTTCGCCGGCGAGCGGGGATGCCGGCCACGCGGTACCGAGTCTCGTCGGGGCGTCGATGACGGCCGCGATTCCCGTAGCGGAGTCGGCCGGGCAAGCGCTCGGGGCGGCCGCGCTCGTCAGGGAAGCAGCATCGGGCGGGGCGGCGAACGTCGCGAACGGCGATGCCGCTGCGCTTGCCCGGGCCTCGCTCGACGCTGTCGGCAAGCCAGTCGCGAATTCCACAAGCAATCACGTGGCGGCTTCGATGCCCGGCGCCGCCCCCGGTCTCGTCAAAACCACCGTGTCGCGCTGATCGCGCGCGGTGTTCGCTTCCTATTCGAAACAGATAACAATTTATGGCCGGAACCACCGCACCCTCGACCCCGCAGCGTCCGATACCCAACGCGATTCTTCAGAATGCCGAAGCACGGCGCGTGATCGTCAGTCCGGTTCCCGCACCGGACACCTCGCCGAAGCTGATCGCGACCGACGTCGAATCGGTCGGTAACCCCGGCCTCGAGATCTTCGTGCAGTGCCTGTACATGGTGCCGTTCGTCGGCAATGCGATGTCGCTGTACGACGTCGGTGTCGACATCTACCGGATCTGCAGCGAGCCGGGCGGCACGGCGAAGGTCCTCAATTGGGGTATTCTCGCGATCGATGCGATCGGTGTCGTGCCCGCCGCGGGCAATGCGACGCGGCCGGCGCGCGCGGTCGTCAAGGAAGTGTTGCTCGCATTTGCAAAGGGTGCGGGCGCGGCGATGCTCGTCGACCTGTTCTGGGCGACGGCCGGCGGCGACGTGCTCGCCTTCATGGCGGAACTCGACACGTACCTCGACGCGTGGAAGAAAGACATCGTCGCGGGGGTGCGCGAAGCGTCGCGCACGGTGCGCCGCTTCGTGCTCGATCCTGTTTCGGCGGCCGAGCAGATGGGGCGCATCAAGAAGAACCCGGGCTTCCTGTCGTGGGTGCCGTCGACGGAGGAGATCGCGCTCATCGGCATCGACCAGTTGCTCCAGGTGTCGGGCCAGCGCGATGCGATCGTCGCCTGGCTCGACGCGTTCGACCGCGAAACGGGGCCGATGCTGGACCGCGCGTTCGGCAGCGTGGACGAAGCGGGTGGTTTGCTGTTCATGGCCGCGCAGATCACCGCGCAGATCAAGGCGCGCAAGGCGCGCGGGATGCCGTCGCACGTCGCGCAGGTCACGCCGGGTACGATGAGCGCGCCGCACCGCAAGCCGGGCGAGCACCGCGATTCGACGCAGAAAGGCGCGATGCCCAGCCCGCTGCCGCCGAAGGACGGGTGCGGCTGTCCGAAGACGGCGAGCGCGAAGCCCGTCAATTACGCAATGGGCGACGAGCACCTCGCGCAGACCGACTTCGTGCTCGACGGTGTCGTGCCGATCGTGTGGACGCGACGCTATCGATCGAGCCTTGCGGCCTACGATGCGAGCCCGCTCGGCGCGCGCTGGAGCAGTGCGTATCATCTGTCGCTGGAGGAGCGGGACGGTACGCTGACGTTCTTCGATCCGGACAGTCGCGCGGTGCCGTTGCCGCCGGTGGGATTCGGGGAGTCGGTCGAGGTGCCGGCCGAGCAGTTCACGATTGCACGCCCGGATGGCCGCCGAATCCATTTGACCTATCCGGACGGTAGTCGAGAGGAATACGAACTGAGCGGCCGCGTTGCGTCGACCCGTTACCGCCTCGTTTCCCGCATCAACCGCGACGGCCTCGGTCTCGGCTTCACGTACAACGCCGCCGGCGAACTCGTTACGATCAGCGATGGCGCGGCGAACGCGATCCGCATCGAGTACGTCGACGGTCGCGTCTCGGCGATCTACCGTGCAGGCGTTCCGGGGCTCGCCAACGAAGCCCTCGCGCGCTACACGTACAGCGCCGACGGCGACCTGAGCGGCCACGTCGACATGCTCGGTTTCCGGCGTACGTATACGTACGAGCAACACCTGCTCACGCGTTATACGGATTTCAACGGACACCCCGCGAACCTCGCATGGGACTGGCCGGGCCGGCGCGAAGGCATGCCCGCGACGGCCGACGCCCGATGCGTGCGGACGTGGTACGGCAACGACGGCCAGCATGTCCAGGACGACATGCACTTCGAGTACCACCGCGAACACTGGTACACAAAGGTGACCGATGCCGGCGGCCATGCGACGATTCACCGCTACGATTTCCACAACCGGATCGTGCTGGTCGAGCATCCCGACGGCTCGACCGAATCGTACGAATGGGACGACCAGCACCGTCTGGTCGGCATGCGGAACGCGCTGGGTCACACGCAGCGTTTCGAGTACGACGCGCACGGCCGGCTGACGGCCGAGATCGACGCACTCGGCAATGTCACGCGTACCGAATACGACGCGCGCGGTTTGCCGGTCCAGGTCACCGGGCCGGATGGCCGTGTCACACAAACGGCCTACGACGCGCTTGGCCGGCCGGTCTCCGTGACGGACGCGGCAGGCCGCACGACCCGCTACGTGTGGGGCGTACGCAGCGAATTGCTGTCGCTGACCGATCCGAAGGGCGGCGTAAAACGCTTCCGTTATGACCACGGTGGACGGCTCGCGGAGGCGACCGACTGCTCCGGCCACGCGACACGCTACGGCTACGACGAGCGCGGTCATCCGTCGCGGGTCACCGATGCCGCGGGCCACGACACGCTTTATCGCTGCGACGCGCGAGGGCAGGTCGTCAGCGTCGTGCATCCGGACGGCGCCGAGGAACGCTTCACGTGGGACGGAGAAGGCAACCTGCGCACGTATC
The DNA here is from genome assembly GCF_002925705.1 of Burkholderia anthinoferrum. Taxonomy (NCBI): domain Bacteria; kingdom Pseudomonadati; phylum Pseudomonadota; class Betaproteobacteria; order Burkholderiales; family Burkholderiaceae; genus Burkholderia; species Burkholderia anthinoferrum. The sequence goes on along the minus strand of NZ_LFZP01000057.1, from coordinate 95,029 downwards.
GCGACGGCGCGGGCCACGTCACCGAGTACACGTTCAATGCACGCGGGCAGCCGACCTGGCGCAAGGACGCCGCAGGCCGGGAACTGGCATACGGATACGACCGGCAATGGCGGCTCGACACGCTGACCAACGAGAACCGGGACCGGACGCGGTTCGGCTACGACCGGCTGGGGCGCATCGTCGAGCAGACGGATTTCGACGGCAGCACGACCCGCTACCAATGGGACGATGCCGGGCAACTGATCGGTTCGCAGGCCGGGGACGTCGAGACGACCTACACGCGCGACCCGCTCGGCCGGCTGACGCGGCGGGAGACGAAGGGGCCGGGCGGCCGGGGCCGGGTGACCGAGCTTTTCCATTACGACGCCCGCGGCCGGCTAACAACCGCGCAGGGATATCACAGCCGTGTGCACCTGCACTACGACGATGCCGATAACCTGATCGCCGAAGAGCAGACGATCTACCCGGACAGCGACGGTTCCTACACGACGGTGACGCGTCACGAATACGACGTGCTCGGCAACCGGATCCGCACGCAACTGCCGAACACGCGCACGATCGACTGGCTGCGCTACGGTTCGGGCCATTTGCACGGCGTGTTGCTGGACGGCCGGCCGCTGGTGGACTTCGAGCGCGACAAACTGCATCGTGAGATCGTGCGCCGGTATCGCAGCTTCGAGCAGGTTCGGGAATACGATCCGGCAGGTCGATTGCAGCGCATGGCCGTGCGGCGTGACGGGAGTGCGCGGCTGGCGGACTGGATGGCCACGCGCCGGTTGCAGTACGACGCGGCCGGTCACCTGACGCGTATCGAGGATCGCACGCGCGGCGTCACGGAGTATGCGTACGACCCGACCGGGCGTCTGCTGAAGGCGACGACACGGGATCTGAAGGAGGTATTCGCATTCGATCCGGCGGGCAACCCGGTGGATCCGGACAGCATCCCGCCGCGCCCGAGCGACGAAACGATCGAGTCGGCCAAGGCGCGGATGCAGCGGCAGATGGCGCAGGATCGTGCGTGGTGGGACGCCCATCCGGGCGAACGGTTGCCCGACGAACAGCTCGCGCGGCGCTTGCGGATTGCCGACGAGGTCGACGCGCTGACCGGCTGGGAGCGGTCATTGCCGAAGTGCATCGGCAACGTGCTGAAGGAACTGAACCGCACGCGCTACGAGCACGACGCGCAAGGCAATCTGGTGCGCAAGACGGAGCCGGGCGGCGTGACGTGGCTGTACGAATACGACGCGGCGAACCGGCTCACGCAGGCCGAACGCTATGCGAGGTGGCCGGCGGCGAACGAGATCGACCGGATCGAGCGGACGCCACATGGCGTGACGTCGACCCCGGGCACGGTGCGGCCGGAATTGCGCGTGCACTTTACCTACGACGCGTTCGGCCGGCGGCGGATGAAAGAGGTGACGAGCAGGGACGGCCACATCGATCGGACAGTGTTCACGTGGGACGGCGACGTGCTGCTGATGGAGGAGCGGTTCCATATCGCACCGCTTGAGCCGGGGGAACGCGGCGAGCGGGTGGGGGACCGCTCGACGCCGATGGTCCGGGAGGATCCTGCCGATCCGTACTCGGTGCCGGTGGCGCAGCGGGTCCATACGTTCATTGAGCGGCACCGGTGGCAGGGGGCGTCGCTGTACCTGCACGAACCGGGGACGTTCGTGCCACTGGCGCGGCTGGACGAGACGCTGGTGGAGGCGGCGTTCGTGGCGACGGGCACGGATGGAAGGTTCGTGCAGGTGCCGGCGAAGACGCGGCATGCGATGCTGTTCTACCAGAATGACCACCTGGGGACACCGCAGGAACTGCTGGACGATTCGGGGAAGGTAGTGTGGCTGGGGCGGTATCGGGCGTGGGGTGGCGAGAAGACGGTGTGGGGGGAGGTGCCGGAGCGCAACGAGGCGGGGAACGCGGTTCGGTTCCAGGGGCAGTATCGGGACGAGGAGACGGGGCTGCACTATAACCGGTATCGGTACTATGATCCGGGCAGCGGCAGGTTCATCTCGAAGGACCCGATTGGGTTGCAGGGTGGATTGAACGTCTGGCAGTACGCACCCAATCCAATTGGCTGGATTGATCCGCTGGGGCTGTCGAAGCAATGTGCGAAGTGCTTGCCGAGTTGCAACGATATCGCATCTCAGGGACCGAAGGATGCCACCGAGATGGCGCAAGAACTTTCTAGGCAGATTAATCGGAATTCGGTAACATTTTCTACGCCGACAACGCAAGGCCATATTGATTTGCAGGGTGATGCGCACTTCGATAAGGCGACGAAAGTTAAAATTCCAACTCCCCATGTTCAGACGCGAACGATTAACATCGGACCGAACGGCCAAATAACTACGTCAAAAAAGACAGAGGTCACGACGGCGGCAACTAAGCAGGATGTGCGAGTGGCAAGAGAGCTTGCAAGACGGAAGGGGTTGTGCAAATGAATGATCTAATCGATGCGTTGCAGCACTGGTATACATCTCAATGCGATGATGTTTGGGAGCATTCTTACGGTGTGAAGATTTCTACCATTGACAATCCGGGATGGGAAGTTAGAATAAATGGTGTTTCGGGGAGAAAGTTGATAGATATTAATGCAGAGCGTGATGAATCAGATTGGATTAGTGTGACTGCTACTAAAGAGGAATTTGTTGGGTATGGTGGTTCAAGTAATTTGAAGGAAATTCTGATGCTTGCGATGGACTGGTTGCATTAAGCACCAAGGGCCGCAGTTGTGGCCCTTGTAGTTAGTGTGGTTAGCCGCAATCGGGGGTGATTTGCGCGGCGGTAATGGTGAGCTTGCCGTGTTCAACGTGAACGTGAAGCTTCTGGCCGGCGTGGAAGCCGACGTCGTGTATCAGCCAGCGGCCGACGATCTTGAGCCAGAGGTGCAGCGGCTCGCAGCTCTCGTCATAGATGGCCTGCAGTCCGTAACGACCGATGTCGCGCTTGCGCTGCATGGTGATGAAACGCTCCGTGACGGGTTGCCGAACCTACGGCGCGTGGACTTGGCGCACGTCCTGGTGTAGATATCCCGGTCGACATTGACGGAACGGTTCATCCAAGCACTGGCGGCATTTCGGTTGCTCTGGAATCAGCACGCAATCTTCCGCCTCATAGGCGCCCCGAAAATCCAGGGGGAACCGGAAGGGACTGTGCTTGTTTGCTGAATACAGCGAACCTTCCGAAAAGTCTGAGGTGCGTGCGGGATAGTGCCAAGCATGGAACGATCCAACCAAGCACAAGTATGTCTTTATCTGATTATCAAGCCGCACTTCGTTCAACGCGTGAAAAATTGGTGAGGCAATGACGGCTGAACTTTATGTCGTGCTGGATCGGGAACTGCGCGACGCATTGGAGGCGAGCGCCGACTTCGACGTGCTGAGAGATATTCTCGTGAAATATCGGGAGAAAGGTTTTAGTTCGAATTCCGTATGTGAATTGTTGGAATCTATGAGGGATGGCGTAACTTAAAATATTGAAGAGCGAATTCTGGAGCTTATGGATATCGTTTCTGGATTCTGTTCTCCGAATATGCGAGTTTGGTGATGGGTGAAAGGGCCGCAGTTGCGGCCGTTGTTGTTATCGTGGTTGGCGGCGATCCGGGCCGATGGTGATCTGCTCCGCCTGTTCTACCCGACCGTCGTACAGACGTCTACGACACGTCGTCAGGCCCGCCGAGCACGCGACAAAGCATCGACAGGTCGCGCAGCCTGAGATGCGGCGCCACGGCGTACCCCGGCGCGTATTCGCCTGCAGAAACCGGCTCGCGTACGACCCACGCCGCCTGCAGCCCCGCATTCAGCGCGCCGACGATATCGAGATGAAAATCGTCGCCGACATGCAGCAATTCGCCCGGCCGTACGTCGAGCGCATCCGCCGCCGCATGGAAGATCTCGGGTTCCGGCTTCGCGAAGCCGAACTCACGCGCACTGAGCGTCGTGCGAAAGAATTCGCCGCCGCCGGTCAGCCGGAGATCCGCGTTGCCGTTGGTGACCGCGATCAACGGAAAGCGCTCGCTCAGCCACGCGAGCGCCGGCAGCGCGTCTTCGTAGAATTCGACGCGGTTGCGCGCCGCATAGAACACGTCGTACGCACGATCGGTCAGCGAGACATCTTCGTTCGCGCGTTCCAGCGCCAGCCGGATCGACCCGATTCGCATCGCGCGAAAGTCGCCGGCAAGCTCTGGACACAAACGTTCGTATTCGTCACGTAGCGCACCAAGTGCCTGTTGCGTGGGCAGCACGCGCTCGGTGTTCGGCGCGTGCTCGATCAACCATGCGCGAAGCGCCGCCTCGGCCCGTACGACGGACGGCCCGAACGGCCACAGGGTGTCGTCGAGGTCGAACGAGAGGGCGGAGACTTTGGCGAGACGCATGGCGGTTGAAAGCGGGAAGTCGTTTTACCAGGGCCACGGAACGGCAGTGCCGGTGCCGTGGTCGAGGGCGTGCCGATACAGGAAGCGCGCGACGGTCAGATCCTGAAGCGCGAGCCCCGTCATGTCGAAGACGGTGATCTCGTGCGCGGCACGATCGATCGATGTCGCACCCGCGAGGATGTCACCGATTTCCGTGCGCGGCAAATCTGGCGCCCACTGGCACTCGCCGATGCCGCGCGCCTGCTCGTGATCGTCCACGACGATGCGCGCGCGTTCCAGCACGCCCGCCGGAAGTTCGCGCTTGCCCGCGGTATCGGCGCCCACGCAGGTCAGGTGGGTGCCGGGCTGCACGGCATCCGCGTCGAACAACGCGCCGCCGCCCGGCGTGGCCGTGATCACCACGTCGCTATCGGCCACCGCGTCGTTGCGGTTGTGCGCCACGCCGATCGTACATCGATCGACGAAGTGCGCTTCGAACGCCGGGTCCGGCTCGCCGCCGACGGTCACGTACTGCACCGTGCATCGCCGCGGCAGCAGCCTGAGCGCGTAGTCGAGCTGCACGCGCGCCTGCACGCCCGTGCCGAACACGCAGAGCCGCGTGCTGTCGCGGCGCGCGAGCAGTTGCAACCCGAGGCCGCCGGCGGCCCCGGTGCGCGCGGTGGTGATCGCGTTGCCGTCCATGATGCACAGCGGGCGTCCCGTCGCCGGATCGAACAGCGCGACGGTGGCCTGATGCGGCTCGCCGCCCAGCGCACGGTTGCCCGGCCAGAACCCGGCCGCCTTGAAGCCGAGCAAGTCCTGACCGGCGACGTCGCCCGACTTGATGCCGAACACGCCGCCGGTATGGAGCTTCTCGCGCACGACCGGGAATACGCGTCCTGCCCGTTGACTGTGCAGCACGAAGGCTTCGCGGACGGCCGCCATCACTTGCTCGACCTGCAGGGCGGGCTCGACGGCATCGCGGTCGAGGAGAAGGAGGCGGGCGTCGGTCGGCATGGTCGGGGGCGCCTGTTCGGCACGAGATGAATCAAGGGTGTTTAAAGTTTGTCCAAATATGGACAAATAGTCAATGCGTGGATGAGACGGCATGGACGCCGGACGACGCTCACCACCCGTAGAACCGCGGCCACGTCTGTGCGGCGCCGTCGCCGCCGATGGCCTGGTATTCGGGATGCTGCGCGCCGGTGGCGCACGCATGATTCGGGAGAATGCGCAGCCGCGTGCCGATCGGAAACCGCTGCGCGATGTCCGTATCCGGCGCGCCCGTTCGCGACACGATCCCGTGTTCCTGATTGGCGGCGCTCATCAGGTAGCCACCGAGCACCTCGCCGTCTTCGGTGCAGACCTGCCCGTAGCCGAAATCGCGCGCCTGGCGCTGCGTGCCGCGGTCGCGGCTCATCGCCATCCAGCCCGCATCGACGATCGCCCAGCCTTTCTCTTCCTGATGGCCGACGACGGTGGTCAGCACCGACAGCGCGATGTCGGACAGTGCGCACACGCCGATGTTGTGCATTACGAGGTCGAACATCACGTACACGCCGGCGCGCACTTCGGTCACGCCGTCGAGCCGTTGCGCCGCCAGCGCGGTGGGCGTCGATCCGATGCTGACGACCGGGCAGGGCAAGCCGGCGGCCCGCAGGCGCTCGGCGGCGCGCACGGTGCGGCTGCGCTCCTGTTCGGCGATCGCGACCAGCGCTTCGGGCGTGTCGTATTCGTAGCTGGAGCCTGCATGAGCGAGCACGCCGCCGAGCCGCATGCCGCCGTCGGTCAGCGCGCGGCCGACCTCGATCAGCAGGTCGGCATCGGGCGGGATGCCGGAGCGGTGCCCGTCGACGTCGACCTCGATCCACACGTCGAAACGTTCGCCGTGCTCGCGCCCGAACGCGGCGATCGCGTGCGCGGCCGGCAGGCTGTCGGCGACGATCGTCAGGTCGCAGCCCTGCCGGCGCAGCGCCAGCGCCTGGCCGAGCTTGGCGGGCACCATGCCGACCGCATAGACGATATCGACGATGCCGTCGGCGAAGAATTGCTCGGCTTCCTTGAGCGTGGACACCGTGATGCCCTGCGCGCCCGCCGCGATCTGCGCGTCGACGACTTGCCGGCATTTGGTGGTCTTGACGTGCGGCCGGAACCGCACGCCGAGCGCGTCCAGATGCGCCTGCATGCGTGCGATGTTGCGGTGCATGCGGCCGATATCGATCAATGCGGCCGGGGTGTTGAGGGTGTGAAGGTCCACGATGCGTCCGTTTGCGAAGTTGCCGATACGGACACTGTAGGGGAGGGGAGCAGCGCCGTGTTTAATGCACGGCTAATCTGCCATTAAGTAGAATTTAATCAACGAAGTCCTCCTGGATCGCACCGGATCTCAGGCCTTGCCGCGCCAGGGCGGCGGATCGAGAAACTGCCGCGCGGCGTCGAGAAACACCCGCTGCCGCGCGGAGCGGCCGGTACGCGATGGCACGAGCGCCGTGACCGGCGCGGGCGGCAGGCGCCAGCGGGGCAGCAACCGGACGAGCTTGCCGTTCGCGAGCAGCGGTGCGACGTCCCACTCGGAGCGCTCGACGATGCCGAGCCCGGCCAGCGCCCATTCGGTGATGACGGTGCCGTCGTTGGACGACAGCGCGCCGGTGACGCGGATGACGGTGGACCGCCGCGAATCGCCCTTGGCGCCGCCAACAGGCGAGAAGCGCCAGCGCGGGATGTCCTCGTCGTTCTCGCGCAGGCACAGGCAGTCGTATCGCGCCAGGTCGGACGGATGCTTCAGATCCTTGATGCGACGCGCGTACGCGGGGCTCGCACAGAGGAAGCGCTCGTTGGGCGCGAGCGGATAGCCGATCCACGAAGACGACTTGAGGCTGCCGACATGGACGACCACGTCGGCCCCCGCCGCGCTGGTCAGCGGGCTTTCCGACAGATGCAGCGAGATCTCGAGTTTCGGATGTGCGCGCTGCACGTCGCGCACGATTCGTGCGACATATTTGCGGCCGAAGCCGAGCGGGGCGACGACGCGCAGCGTGCCCTGCACGTCGCCGTGGTCGCCCGCGATGCTGACTGGCAGCGCCTCCACGCGCTCGAGAATGCCCACGGCTTCCTGGTACAGCCGCTGCCCTTCGTCGGTCAGCGCGATGCCTTTCGGTTGCCGCACGGCGAGCCGCGCGTTCAGGCGCGCTTCCATCCGCTGCAGGCGAATCGTGACCGCGGGCGGCGTGAGATCGAGCAGCCGGGCGGCAGCGGCCAGGGATCGGGACGTGCCGATCGCGCGGACGAGTCGAAGGTCGTCGAGGTCGAGCATTTCATGGCTCTTAATGCAGAGGGTATCCAGCATTAAACCGCACATTCGGTGCCGCCGCCATCGGGGTGGCCGGCGCCCGCCCGCCGCATTCGCCGATACATTGAATCGTCCGATCGATCGTGACGCCCGGCGCCCGCCCGCCTACGCGTGCAGCCCCCAGATCAGCGACCGGTGCGCGGCCACTCCGGCCATCACGCCCGATGCCGATGCGAACGTTGCGTTGCTCATCGACGTCGACGCATCGCCCGCCGCGAATACGCCGGCGACGCTCGTCTGCTTCGACGCATCGACGCGAACGACGGGACCGAGCGGCCCTTCGTCGAACGCGCAGCCGAGCTGCCGCGCGAGGTCGCTCGCCATGCCGGTGCGCGCGCCGATGAACAACGCGTCGATCGGCACGACCTGGCCGTCGGCGAGCCGCAGCGCGTCGATACGCGGCGCAGCGCCGAGGATCTCGGCGGCCGGCGAGCGTTCGATCCGCACCCCGCGCGCGGCGAGCAACGCGGCTTCTTCGTCGTTCGCTTCGACCACGCCCTGCGTGAACCACGTCGTCGGGCCCCAGTCCGGAATCAGGATCGCCTGATGGACCGACAGCGGATGCGTGGCGAGCACGCCGAGCCGCTGGCCGCTTACTTCATAGCCATGGCAGTACGGACAATGCAGCACGCTGATGCCCCAGCGTTCGGCGAGCCCCGGCAGCGCGGGCAGTTCGTCGCGGATGCCGGTGGCGAGAATCAGCCGGTCGGCGCTCGCGCGGCCGCCGTCGGCCAGCGTCACGTGAAAGCGCCCGTCCGCGTCGCGCTCGGCCGTGCGAACCGTGCCGTCGATGCGCCGCACCGTCGGATACGCGTCGAGCTGCGCGCGCGCATCGGCGACGATTTGCGCCGGCGGCTTGCCGTCCTGCCCGAGGAAGCCGTGCGCGTGTTCGGCAAAGCGGTTGCGCGGCCGGCCGGCGTCGATCACGAGCACGCGGCGGCGCGCCCGCGCCAGTTGCATCGCGGCCGACAACCCGGCAAAGCTGCCGCCGATCACGATCACTTCATGATGAGAATGCATGCGTCCGCTCCTTTCTGAACCTGCGTGAATGACCGATGTGCTCCGCTGACGGTCAACTCATGAAACATGAGAAGTTGCATGATAGGGCGATGGTATCCTTCATGCAACTTCATAAGTTTCGAGAGAGAGGGGAGTTCTACCCGTGAGAACCGACAGCCGTTTGTCGCGCATCCTGCATGCGCTGATCCACATGGACCAGGCCGACGGCCCGCTGACGTCGGAGACGATCGCGACGATGCTGTGCACGAACCCGGTCGTCGTGCGGCGCCTGCTCGGCGGGTTGCGCGATCGCGGGTACGTGCAGTCGGAGAAGGGGCACGGCGGCGGCTGGGCGCTCAGCGTCGCGCTCGACGACATCACGCTGCTCGACGTCTATCGCGCGGTGGGCGAGCCGCCGCTGTTTTCCGATCTCGTGTCCGACGACGCGCCCGAATGTCTGGTCGAACAGGCCGTCAACGCGCATCTGTCGGCGACGCTGAAGGAGGCCGAAGCCTCGCTGCTCGCGCGCTTCGGCGAAGTCACGCTCGGCATGCTCTCGCGCGATTTCGACGCGAAGGCGGCGCGGCCGCGCAAGCCGCGCTGACGCGGCGCAGCACGTCCGCCGTACACGCGTGACGTGCGCGCCGGTGCGATCGAAACCGTCGCGCCGTCATGTTCTGTCCCCCAACTTCTGCCCGGTTCGCCCGCCACAGGGCAAAATACGGGTTTTCCGCACCCGCGAGGGCGCGTTCGAATCACGCGCCGGGCGGCGGCAGTGCGCATGCCGCACGCCGCCGCCCGGCGCCCCAGGCAAGATCGCTCGCCACGCTGCGAGCCCACAGGAGTCCAGACCCCATGCCCGAATCCAACCTGTCCTTCTTCGGCCGGCTGTCGCTGGCCGTCGGCACGTTCTTCTCCGTGCTCGGCAATCGCGAGTTCGCCGCCGACGTGCTGCGCGTGCGCGATGGCGCCGCGGCGCCGGTCGCGCCCGCTCCGACGCCGGCACCGGCCGCCGCGCCCGTCGCCCCCGCGCCCGTGAAGCCGCCGGCGCCCGAGCTGCGCGAAGCGAGCCCGCAGGCCGCGCTGCAACTGCTCGGCCTGCTGCAGCGCGATGCGCGCTTCATCGATTTCGTCGAGGAAGACATCGCCGGCTACGCGGACGCCGACATCGGCGCGGCCGCGCGCCTCGTGCACGACGGCTGCCGCGCCGCGCTGCGCGAGCACTTCACGATCGTTCCCGTGCGCGACGAAGCCGAAGGCAGCCGCGTGACGCTGCCGGCCGGCTTCGACGCGACGGCCGTGCGCGTGACCGGCAACGTGGTCGGTTCCGCGCCGTTTACGGGCACGGTCAGCCATCGCGGCTGGCGTGTCGCGGACGTGCGCCTGCCGAAGCTGACGGGCAGCCACGACGCATCGGTCATCGCACCGGCGGAGGTGGAACTGTGAGCGATCCGCGCTATTCGATCGGTATCGACCTCGGGACGACCCATTGCGCGCTGTCGTACGTCGACAGCAGCACGAGCGACGGCGAGAAGATCACGCAGCAGGTGCTGCCGATCGCGCAACTCACTGCGCCCGGCGCGCTGGAATCGCGCGACCTGCTGCCGTCGTTTCTCTACTTGCCGCATGAAAGCGAGCTGACGCAGGGCGACCTGACGCTGCCGTGGACGGCCTCGCGCACCTTTGCGGTCGGCGAGATGGCGCGCACGCGCGGCGCCGGCACGCCGATCCGCCTCGTGTCGAGCGCGAAGAGCTGGCTGTGCCACCCGGGCGTCGATCGCCGCGCGGCGATCCTGCCGAGCGATGCGCCGCCGGAAGTGACGCGCGTGTCGCCGCTGGAAAGCTCGATCCGCTATCTGACGCACCTGCGCGAAGCGTGGGACCACGCGCATCCCGACGCACCGTTCGCCGACCAGGACGTGACGGTGACGATCCCCGCGTCGTTCGATCCGGCCGCGCGCGAGCTCACGGCCGAGGCCGCGCGCGCCGCCGGCTACTCGCGGATGACGCTGCTCGAGGAACCGCAGGCGGCGCTGTACAGCTGGATCCAGAAGAGCGAAGGCGGCTGGCGCAAGCAGGTGCAGGTCGGCGACCTGATCCTGTGCGTGGACGTCGGCGGCGGCACGACCGACCTGTCGCTGATCGCGGTGGTCGAGCGCGACGGCAATCTCGAACTGCATCGCGTGGCCGTGGGCGAGCACATCCTGCTCGGCGGCGACAACATGGACCTCGCGCTCGCGCACGTGGTGGCGCGCAAGCTCGCGCAGCAGGGCACGCAGGCCGATCCGTGGCAACTGCGCGCGCTGACCTACGCGTGCCGCTCGGCCAAGGAAACGCTGCTGTCCGATCCGAGCGCCGACGCGGTGCCGCTCGTCGTGCCGAGCCGCGGCTCGAAGCTGATCGGCGGCTCGATCCGCACCGAACTGACGCGCGCGGAACTGACGCAGACGATCCTCGAAGGCTTCTTCCCGCAGGTCGATGCGGCCGCGCGCCCGGTGAGCCGCGCGCGTGTCGGCCTGACGCAGCTCGGCCTGCCGTATGCGCAGGACGCCGGCATCACGCGCCATCTCGCGGCGTTCCTCGGCCGCCAGGTCGCGGCGCTCGACACGCTCGAAGGCGTGCAGCGCACGCTGCCGCAGGGCGCGACGTTCCTGCATCCGACCGCCGTGCTGTTCAACGGCGGCGTGTTCAAGTCGACGCTGCTCACGCAGCGCGTGCTCGACACGCTCAACGGCTGGCTCGCCGCCGAAGGCGCGCCGCCCGCGCGCCTGCTCGAAGGCGCGGATCTCGATCTCGCGGTCGCGCGTGGCGCGGCGTACTACGGCTACGTGAAGCGCGGCCGCGGCGTGCGCATTCGCGGCGGCACGGCGCGTGCGTACTACGTCGCGATCGAATCGGCGATGCCCGCGGTGCCGGGGCTGGAGCCGCCGGTGCAGGCGCTGTGCGTCGCGCCGTTCGGGATGGAGGAAGGCTCGGACGCGGCGCTGCCGCCGCAGGAGTTCGGGCTCGTCGTCGGCGAACCGGTGCAGTTCCGCTTCTTCGGCTCGTCGGTGCGGCGCCAGGACCAGGTCGGCACGCTGCTCGACTACTGGTCGCCGGAAGAGCTGCAGGAGCTGGAGGAAATCCAGGCGACGCTGCCGGCCGAAGGGCGCACCGTCGGCGAAGTCGTGCCGGTGAAGCTGCATGCGCGCGTGACCGAAGCCGGCACGCTCGAACTCGAGGCGATTCCGAGCGGCACGAACGAGCGCTGGAAGGTCGAGTTCGACGTGCGCGGCGCCGCCTGAGCGCGATGAAGCGTTATACGGTCGGCATCGACCTCGGTACGAGCAATACGGTCGTCGCGTACGTCGAGGCCGATTCCGACGCGATCCGCGTGTTCGACGTCGAGCAACTGGTCGGGCCCGGCGCGGTGGCCGCGCAGCCGCTGCTGCCGTCGGTGCGCTATCACCCGGCGGCGGGCGAGCTGCCGCCGGATGCGTTGCGACTGCCGTGGGCGGCCGATCCGAAGGCCAACACGAAAGCGGACGCGGCCGACGCGCCGCCGGCCGTGATCGGCCGCTACGCGCGCACGCTCGGCGCGCAGGTGCCGGGCCGGCTCGTGTCGAGCGCGAAGAGCTGGCTGTCGCATGCCGCGGTCGATCGGCTCGCGGCGATCCTGCCGTGGGGCGCGGCTGACGGCGTCGACAAGGTGTCGCCGGTCGACGCGAGCGCGAGTTATCTCGCGCACGTGCGCGACGCATGGGACGCGCATTTTCCCGATGCGCCGCTCGCGCGGCAGGACGTGATCCTGACGGTGCCCGCGTCGTTCGACGACGGCGCGCGCGCGTTGACGGTCGAGGCCGCGAAACGCGCGAAGCTGCCGGCGCTGCGCTTGCTCGAAGAGCCGCAAGCCGCGTTCTACGACTGGCTGTATGGGCAACGCGACACGTTGCGCGAGGCGTTCGCCCATGCACGGCGCGTGCTGATCTGCGACGTGGGCGGCGGCACGACCGACCTCACGCTCGTCGACGTCGCGCCGGGCGACGACGGCGAGCCGACCTTTACGCGCGTCGGCGTCGGCAACCACCTGATGCTTGGCGGCGACAACATGGATCTCGCGCTCGCGCGCCTCGTCGAGACGCGGCTGACGGAGCCCGGCACGCGGCTGTCGGCGGCGAGCCTGTCGCAACTCGTCGAGCGCTGCCGCGCGGCGAAGGAGCGGTTGCTCGGCGACGACGCACCCGCGTCCGTCACCGTCACGCTGCTCGGCGCGGGCAGCAAGCTGGTGGGCGGCGCGCGCTCGGCCGAGCTGACCCGGCAGGAAGTCGAGCAGATCGTCGTCGACGGGTTCTTTCCGCAGGTCGACGCCGACGAATTGCCGCGCCGGGCGCGCGCGGCGATCGTCGAATTCGGCTTGCCGTATGCGAGCGACGCGGCCATTACGCGCCACGTCGCCGCGTTCCTGAAGCGTCATGCGGAAGGCCCGCTGCCCGACGCGCTGCTGCTCAACGGCGGCGTGTTCCGCGCGGATGCGCTCGCCGGCCGTCTCGCGCAGACGCTCGGCGCGTGGCGTGGCGCGCCGCTCGACGTGCTGCACAACGCGCACCCGGACGTGGCCGTCGCGCGCGGCGCGGTGGCCTACGGGCTCGCGCGCGCCGGGCATGCGCCGCGCATCGGCGGCGGCTCCGCGCGCAGCTATTTCCTCGTGCTCGACGATGGCGAAGGCAACGCAGCCGCACGCGGCGTCTGCCTGCTACCGCGCGGCGCGGAAGAGGGCCGCGAGATCCGGCTCGACGATCGCACGTTCGCGCTGCAGCTTGGGCAGCCAGTGCGCTTCCACCTCGTATCGACCGTGGCCGACACGAAGTATCAACCCGGCGATCTCGTCGATCTCGACGGTGGCGATTTCGTGCGGCTGCCGCCGATCGCGACGGTCGTCGACGCGAAGGCGGGCGGCGACGCGCGCGAAACGCCGGTGACGCTCACCGCGTCGCTGACCGAGGTCGGCACGCTCGAAATGCACTGCATCGCGATCGACGATGCGGCGCGCCGCTGGCGGCTCGAATTCCAGTTGCGCGGCGATGCACCGGTTCACGGCGACGCTGCCGCGCCTACGCGGCATCCAAGGCTCGACCAGGCGATCGAGCTGATCGAGCGCTCGTTCGGCAGCAAGGCCGCGGGCGTGACGCCGAAAGACACGCGCCGGTTGCGCGCGCAACTCGAGCAGGTGCTCGGCGCGCGCGAAGACTGGGACGTCGCGCTCGCACGCGAACTGTTCGACGCATTGCTCGCGCGGGCGCGGCGGCGGCGCCGCTCGGCCGATCACGAGCGCGCGTGGCTGAATCTCGCCGGGTATTGCCTGCGTCCGGGTTTCGGCCATCCGCTCGACGCGTGGCGCATCGAGCAACTGTGGCCGCTGTTCGACGACGGCATTCAATACGTGACCGACGCGCAGGTGTGGTCCGAGTGGTGGACGCTGTGGCGGCGCGTGGCCGGCGGGCTCGACGACGATGCGCAGACGCAGGTGCGCGATGCGATCGCGTTCCTCGAACCGTCCGACGACAAGCGGCGCAAGCTGCCGTTCGATCCGGCCAAGGTCGGGCCGGCCGACATGACGCGGTTGTCCGCGTCGCTCGAACGGCTGCCGGTCGAGCGCAAGGTCGAACTGGCCGAGCGCCTGATCGCGCAATTGCAGAAGCCGGCCGAACGCACGCTGTGCGCGTGGGCGCTCGGGCGGATCGGCGCGCGCCGGCCGTTCTACGGCAGCGCGCACGGCGTCGTACCGGCGGAAATCGTCATCGGCTGGCTCGATGCGCTGTTCGCGCTCGACTGGAAGCAGGTCGAGCCGGCTGCGTTCGCGGCTGCGCAGATTGCGCGGATGACGGGCGACCGCTCGCGCGATCTGCCGGACGACACGCGCGAGGCGGTGATCAAGCGCCTGTCGGCCGCGAATGCATCGACGGCATGGATCGACATGGTGCGTGAAGCGATCGCGTTCGACGAAGCCGATACGGTGCGCGTGTTCGGCGAAACGCTGCCGGCCGGGTTGAAGCTGCTGGGCGATTGATGGCAGTACAGGATGTTTCGATCTCGTTGGAAGGTCGAAGCATCCGGTCGCGGTCGCGCCAACCATGGCGCGACCGCGACGCCCGTTCCATTCAGGCGTGCGATACCGACGCTGCTTCGCGTCGTTTTTCCATTGATTCGAATTTCGCGCCATCCTGCGCCGCCGCCGAACGCCGTGCGAGATGAATTCCCGCGAGCATGCAGCGCACCGACCGTTGACGCGCAAGGCGCGACACGGGCCGGTTCCGCGCCACGTTCCTGCGTGCGGTCAGGCGCTGGGCGCCGGCTCCGGAAACACCGGCTCACCAAGCGTCAGCATCAACCGGTTCGCCCACGCGAAGATCGCGATCGCGTGCGACAGGTCGAGAATTTCCTCATGCGGGAGCCCTTCGGCTTCGAGCGCGGCGATGTCGTTCTCGTCGATCGCGTCGGGCCGTTCGGACAGCGCGATCGCATAGCGGACGATCGCGCGTTCGCGTGCCGTGGTGCCGGCCGTCGCCGGGTCGTCGAACACCTGTTCGATCGCATCGGTGCGTTTCGCGAGTTGCGCGAAGCGCTGCGCATGCACCGACGCGCAATACACGCAGCCGTTCACGCGCGATACCGCCGTGCTCGCCAGTTCGCGCTCCGCGCGCGACAGCCCGCCTGGGCCGTACATGATCGCATTGAACACGCCCGAGCGCTGCCGCAGGATGTCGGGCAGGTGGACGAGCAGCAGGTAATAGTCGGACGTCTTCGCTTGCGGGTGGCTCGCTTCGAGCACCGCGAGTTGATCGGGCGTCGCCGCATCGAGCGAGACCGTGTCGAGCCACGCGCGCCAGCCGAGCGTGTCGGAGGTGAAGCCGTGGGTGGCAGTCGTCATGCGGCCTCCTTTGCGGCGCGTGCCTGAAGCGCCCGCGCGGCCGCGGCGACGCGCAATTGATACGCGACGAACGCGACGAGCTGCGACAGCGCGACGATCGCGGGCGTCGTGAGCCCGGCCGACTTCAACGTGTCGAGATCGGATGCGCGCGCGTCGACCGGCGCGTGCGTCAGGCGCTTCGCGTGCAGCAGGATCGCGCCGAGGCGGCGAGGCAGCGCGTCGAACGCGTCGGCATCTGCGTGCTCGATGTCGTCGAGCGTGCCGCCTGCGTCGAGCAGCCGGGCGCGATAGATGTCGGCCAGCGCGTGCGCATTCGACTGCCACGCGACATACCGTGCCGCATGCAGCCGCTCGATCAGCGAAAGATCGGGTAGCGCGGGATCGAACAGCGCGGCTTCGCTCAGTTGCGTATGCAACAGCACCTGGTCGCGCGCGCGGCGCAGCGCGGCGACGGCGTCGCCGGCGCGCAGGCCGGCTGCCGCGTCGATCGTGTCCGGCCCGGCGGCCGGCGTGATGGAGTCAGTCATCGTTTCGGTTTCCCTTCGTCGTCAAAGTGATCGATGGCGTCGGCGTCGCGCCATTCGTCGCCTTGCAGTTCGGCATTCGCGTACGCGACGAGCGCATCGTAGTGGCGGTCGCGATCGGCATCGAACAGCCGGCTCGCAATGCCGCGCGCGAGCCGCTGCGCGCCCGCGCTGATCGCCGGGATATCGCCGGACAGCTTGCCTTGGCTCAGGCTCGCCGCATGGTTGAAGCAATGGATGCGCGTGACGGCCGGGCACGCGCCGCGCTCGCGTTCCTGGAACGCGAACGCGGGGCCGAGATCGGGCGACTCGGCGAGCTCGTCGAGCCACAGCGCCGGTTCCGGCCGATACCGATCCTTCCAGCGCCGCACGTGCGCGCCGAACGACGCGAATTCCTCGCGCGTCGTCCAGTCCGAATGAAAGCCCGTCGCGAAGATCAGGAAGTCGACCGTGTAGCGTCCGCGCGGCGTCGTCAGTTCGAGGCCGTCCGCGTGGTCGGCGAGCATTTCGATCGGGCTGCCCGCATGGAAATGCGCATGGTCGTGGCGCGAGACGCGCAGCACGCTGTCGCGCGGCGGTGGCGTCTGCGACGTCAGCGCGTAGTGCATGAAACGCCACTTCGTCGCATCGTCGAGATCGGCGTAGCCGTGCACGAGGCCCGGGCTGCCGATGCCGGTCAGCTTGTTGATGCGCGGAATGTCCGCGCGGCGGAAGAACAGGTCGACGCGCGCGGCGCCCGCTTCGAGCGCGGTACCCGCGTTGTCGAACGCGGACGCGCCCGCGCCGACCACGCCGACGCGCTTGCCCGCGAGCGCGGCGAAATCGATCGGCTCGGACGAATGGGCCCAGCGCGCGCGCGGCGCGCGCCGCGCGACGGGCGGCACGTACGGGCCGCCGAGGCCGTCGCGGCCGGTCGCGAGCACGACGTGCCGCGCGAGCAGCGTGTGCGCTTCGCCGTTGCCGCGCACGTCGAGCGCGAGCAGCCCGTCGTCGCGCGGGCGCAGCGCGACGAGCGTCGTGTCGTTGCGCACCGGCAGGTCGAGCACGCGCCGATACCAGCGCAGGTAGTCCATCCATTGCGGGCGCGGAATCTTGTACAGCGCGTCCCACGCGTCGCGGCCGTATTGCGCTTCGAACCACGCGCGGAACGTCAGCGCGGGCAGGCCGAGTGCGGGGCCCGCAAGCTGCTTCGGCGAACGCAGCGTCTCCATCCGCGCGAACGTGACCCACGGGCCTTCGTAGCCGGCCGGCGCGCGGTCGACCACGCAGTGGTTGTCGATGCCGAGCAGGCGCAGCTCGGCCGACGCCGCGAGCCCGGCCATGCCGCCGCCGACGATCGCGACGTCGAGCACGCGCGCGCCGTCCACTTCGCGCGGCGGCACCCACGACGGCGCGGGCAGGTCGAGCCAGCGCAGGTCCTGCGCGAGGCGCGCCTCGAGTGCGTCGAGCGGGGGCGTCATGCGGCCTCCGGGCGCACGCGGCGGGTACGTGCCGGGCGAGGCGCGCGCGTCGCGCGGTCGGCCCGCAGCCGGTCGCCGCGCAGCAGCGCATCGTGCGCGGCGGCATCGTGAAAGGTCACGTCGTCGAGCAGCGCGCGCGTCGTGCGATGCAGCACGTCGAGCAGCGCATCGACGGCCGCCGTGCGCGCCTTGCCGGCCGGCGTCGCGACGCCGAACGCGAACGGGATGTCGACGTCGAGCGCGCGCGCGACGACACCGTCCACCGGCAGCGCGACGCCCGTGGCCGGATCGACGATGCCGATCCCGATGCCCGCGCGCGCGGCCATCACCGCATTCAGCGACGCGTTGGTTTCGATGAACACGTGCGCATCGACACGCGCGACCGCGAACGCCGCGTCGATCCGCTGGCGCAGCCGGTGCCGGTTCGCGACCGTCACGATGCGGCGCCGCGCGAGGTCGCGCAGCGCGATGCGCGGTTTCGCCGCGAGCGGATCGTCGGCCGGCAGCACGGCGACGCACGGCGTTTGTGCGATCCAGTGCACGTCGAGCCCGGCATGCGCCATCGGCAGCGTGACGACGCCGACATCGGCCGTGCCGGCCAGCACCTCGTGCACGACGTGCTCGGCCGATTCGCTGCGCAACTGATAGTGCGGCGCATGCGCGTCGTCGGGCAGCGCGGCGAGCGCGGCCGGCACGAGCGTGGCCGCGAGCGACGGCGTGGCCGCGATGCGCACGGGTTCGGCCGTTTCGTCGCCGAGTGCGCGTGCGCGCGCCTCGATCGCGCGCAGGCCGACCAGCGAGCGCTCGACTTCCTCGTACAGCAGGAACGCGCGCCGCGTCGGCGTCACGCGCGGGCCGTGCCGGTCGAACAGCGCGTAGCCGAGATCGGCTTCAAGCTCCTGGATCTGCCGCGTGACGGCCGGCTGCGAGCGACCGAGCAGCTCGCCCGCGCCGGTGACGCTGCCGGCCGACATGACTGCGGAAAAGGCTTCGAGTTGATGCAACTCCATGACGCGTTCCGATGATGCGATTTGCGCATTGTAGGAGTGCGAGCATGCACGATTCATATAATGATTTTTGCTATCGACAGCGGGAAAACTGCGAAGGGCGTAACGACCGCGGCGGCCCGTCGTGCGTGCAGTCGCACCGGTCGTGCACGGTGCGCCGAACGAAACGCCAATCGAATCAACACGATGCGATGTATGCCGGCATGTCGATCGATGCGGCGGGTATCGGCGGCCGTTCGCGCTCGTCATCGGCTTCGCGCCGCATACGATATCGATATGCGCAAAACTTCGTTGGATCGTCCTGAACCGGATGGTTACATGCCCTCACTCTTTTCGACTGACTGAAGCTGGGGGACGCATGAAGGTTTCGGGGTACGACGCGCGCGGCGCATGGCGGCGCGTGCTGGGCACGGTGGCGGCGCTCGCCGCCGCATGGGGCTTGTCGACGGGCGGCGCGCTCGCGGCCGGCGTGTCGGGCGAGCCGGTGGTGATCGGCGTGAGCGGGCCGCTGACGGGCCAGGACGCGCAATACGGCGAGCAGTGGAAGCGCGGCTTCGATCTCGCGCTCGACGAGATCAACGGCAGCGGCGGCATTCACGGCCGGCCGCTCGCGATCGACTTCCAGGACAGCCGCAGCGACCCGCGCCAGGCGGTGGCGATCGCGCAGAAGTTCGTCGCCGATCCGCGCATCGCGATCGAGCTCGGCGATTTCTCGAGCGCGACGTCGATGGCCGCATCGCCGATCTACCAGCGCGGGCAACTGGTGCAGTTCGGCTTCACGAATTCGCATCCGGATTTCACGAAGGGCGGCGATTATCTGTGGAGCACCGCGCTGAGCCAGGCCGAGGAGCAGCCGCTGCTCGCCCGCTACGCGGTGAAGGAACTCGGCTTCAAGCGGATCGCGGTGCTGTACCTGAACACCGACTGGGGCCGCACCAGCAAGGACATTTTCGCGAAGGCGGTGACGGGGCTCGGCGCGCAGGTCGTCGCGGCCGAAGGCTACCAGCCGGCGGAGAAGGATTTCCGCTCGACGCTCGTGCGGATCGGCGCATCGAAGCCCGATTCGATCGTGCTGATTTCCTACTACGCGGACGGCGCGCAGATCGTGCGCCAGGCGCGCACGTCGGGCGTCGCGCTGCCGATCGCGGCGGTGGGCTCCGTGTATTCGCCGAAGTTCCTCGAACTGGGCGGCACGGCCGTCGAAGGCGTCTATACGGAATCGAACTTCTTCCCGGCCGAGCCGCGCCCCGAGGTGCAGGCGTTCGTGCAGCGCTATCGCGCGAAATTCCACGCCGATCCCGATTCGTTCGTCGCGCGTGCGTACGATGCGCTGATCCTGTCGGCGGAAGTGCTGTGCCGCTACGGCACGACGCGCCAGGCCGCGCACGACGGCTTCGCGAAGATCAGCGACGTGCCGAGCGTGATCTTCGGCAAGGTGCGTTTCGATCCGCAGACGCGCCGCGTCGCGGGCGCACGCACCGTGTACCTGGTCGTGAAGCAGGGGCAGTGGGCGCTGTGGGACGGCGCGAAGCCGCAGCTCGCGGCGCGCTGAACCCGACATGAACCGCCTGCACCTGACGGACGCATCGTGATGGCTTCCTGGCTCGACTACACGCTCAACGGCCTCATCGTCGGCAACATCTACGCGCTGCTCGCGGTCGGGCTCGCGCTGATCTTCGGCGTGTCGCACCTGATCAACTTCGCGCACGGCTCGGTGTACATGGTCGGCGCGTTCATCGGCTGGCTGTGCCTGACGCGCTTCGGGCTGCCGCTGCCGGCCGCGCTCGCGGCGGTCGTCGTCGGCTGCGGTGCGCTCGGCATCGCGATCGAGCGGATCGGGCTGCGGCCGCTGCGCCATGCCGCGCGCATCGCGCCGCTGCTCGCGACGATCGGCATCAGCTTCATCCTCGATCAGCTCGCGCAGCTCGCGTTCGGCGCGGACCCGCGCGCGGTGCCGACGCCGCTGCCCGACTGGCACCTGCGGATCGCCGGTGCGACGCTCGGCTCGCTCGACCTGCTGATCGCGGGCATCGGCATCGCGGCGGCCGCGCTGCTGTACGGCTTCCTGCGCTTCACGCGGCTCGGCTGGGCCGTGCGGGCGACCGCGCAGGATCGCGACGCGGCGTTGCAGATGGGCGTCGACGTCGATCGCGTGAACCAGACCGTATTCGCGATCGCGTGCGCACTCGGCGGCGTGAGCGGGCTGCTGGTCGGCATGTACTACAACAGCATCGATCCGGCAATGGGCTTTCAGGCGACGCTGAAGGGCGTGGTTGCGCTGCTGATCGGCGGGCTCGGCAACGTGCCCGGCGCGATCGCCGGCAGCCTGCTGCTCGGTCTCGTCGAAAGCTACGGCGTCGCGCTGTTCGGCACCAGCTACCGCGACCTGTTCGCGTTCGGGCTGCTGATCGTGTTCCTCGTGTGGCGGCCGAACGGCTTGTTCAGCGCGAACCGCGCATTGCCGCCCGAGCCGATGACGGGCACCTTCCTCGCCGCCGCGAAAGCCGTGCGCGTGCCGCGCCCCGTACTCGTCGCGCTGATCGCGGCGGCGGCCGTGCTGCCGTGGCTCGGTGCATCGCCTTACGTGCTGCAGACGCTGACCAACGCGTGGCTGTACGGGCTGCTCGCGCTGAGCCTCACGCTCGTCGCGGGCACGGTCGGGCAGATCTCGCTTGGCCACGCCGCGCTGCTCGTGATCGGTGCGTATGCGTCGGCGCTGCTGTCGTCGGATCTCGGCTGGTCGCCGGCCGTGACGATTCCGTGCGCGGGTGTGATCACCGCCGTGCTCGGCACGCTGCTCGTCTATCCGGCGTTCCGGCTGCGTGGGCATTACGTGTCGATCGCGACGCTCGGCATCGGCGAAGTGGTGAGCCTCGTGATCCTGAACTGGGATGGCCTCACGCGCGGCCCGCTCGGCATCACCGGCATCGCGCCGTTGCCGTGGGCGACGACCGCGCGCGCCGCGTACTGGTTCACGTTCGCGGTGCTCGTCGTGTTCGCGCTCGTGCAGGTGCGGCTGCTTCGCTCGCACCTGGGCCGCACGCTGCGCGCGGTGCGCGAGGACGACGTCGCCGCGCGCGCGCACGGCATCGCGCCGAACCGCTACAAGGCGATCGCGTTCGCGGTCGGCGGCGTCGCGGCGGGCGTGAGCGGCGGGATCGCCGCGCACCTGTACAGCTACATCAATCACCAGACCTTCGACTCGCAGGTGTCGATCCTCGCGCTGACGATGGTGATCCTCGGCGGGCTCGGCAACGTGCTCGGCGGTATCGTCGGCGCGATCGCGCTGATCGGGCTGCCCGAGCTGTTCCGCTGGGCGGCCGATTACCGGATGCTGATCTACGGCCTCGTGCTGCTGCTGCTCGTTCGTTTCCGGCCACAGGGCCTGCTCGGCACGGTGTGAGGAGGAATGCGATGACGACGACTCGACCCCTGCTCGACGTGCAGGGCCTGACGCGCCGCTTCGACGGCGTGACCGCGCTCGACGGCGCGAGCCTGACGCTCGCCGACGGCGAACTGCTCAGCGTGATCGGCCCGAACGGCGCGGGCAAATCGACGCTGTTCAACCTGATCGCGGGCGCCGACCGGCCCGATGCCGGCCGCGTGACGTTCGACGGCCGCGACATCACGGGCACCGCGCCCGAACGGCTCGCGGCGCTCGGCATCGCGCGCACGTTCCAGCACGGCCGCGTGTTCGGCAACCTGAGCGTGCTCGACAACGTGCTGATCGGCGCACATGCGCGGCTGCGTGCGGCGCGGCCCGGCTGGCCGGCGCTCGGCGCGGCGGCCGAAGTGCTGCGCGCGCTCGTGCGGCCCGCGTCGGTGCGGCTCGAGGAAGCCGCTTTGCGTGAAGAAGCGCGCGACATCATTGCCGGCTTCGGCGAACGGCTTACGCCGCGCATCGATCATCCGGCGCACAGCCTGTCTTACGCGAACCGGCGGCGCGTGGAGATCGGTCGCGCGCTCGCGCTGCATCCGCGCCTGCTATTGCTCGACGAGCCGACGGCCGGGATGAACGAGACGGAGACGGCCGAGATGCTCCAACTGATCCAGTCGCTGAAGGCGCGCGGACTGACGATCCTGCTGATCGAGCACAAGCTCGAACTCGTGATGCGCGTGTCCGACCGCGTGATGGTGCTCGATAACGGCGTGAAGATCGCCGAAGGCGCGCCGCGCGACGTGCGGCACGATCCGCGCGTGATCGAGGCCTATCTCGGTCGCCGCCACGCGGGCGGTGCGCCGGCGGACCATACCACGCAGGCGGCCGCATGACCGTGCAATCTTCCGTGCCTGATACGACCATGACCGACGCGCTGCTGAAACTCGAACACCTCGACACGTTCTACGGGCCCGTGCAGGTGCACTTCGACGTGAACGTCGAAGTCGCCCGTGGGCAGATCGTCAGCCTGCTCGGCGGCAACGCGAGCGGCAAGTCGACGACGATGAAGCTGATTCTCGGGCTGATGCGTCCGCGCCGCGGCGTCGTGCGTTTCGACGGCGACGACGTGACCGCGCTGGCGACGCCGCAGCGCGTGCGGCGCGGGATCGCGGCCGTGCCCGAAGCGCGGCGGCTGTTCGGCGACATGAGCGTGCGCGAGAACCTGTTGATGGGCGCGTACACGCGCGGCGATCGCGCGGCGGTGGCCGAGGACTATGAGCGCGTGCTGGACCTGTTTCCGCGTGTGCGAGAACGATTGACGCAACGTGCGGGCACGTTGTCGGGCGGCGAGCAACAGATGCTTGCGATGGCGCGCGCACTGATGGCGCGGCCGAAACTGATCTGCATGGACGAGCCGACGATGGGGCTGTCGCCGCTCTACGTCGACAAGGTGCTCGAACTGATCGACGCGATCAACACGCAAGGGGTGACGGTGTTCATGGTCGAGCAGAACGCGAGCCTCGCGCTGGAAATCGCGCACTACGGGTACGTGCTGCAGACGGGGCGGGTGGTGCTGGAAGGGCCCGCGAAAACGCTGCTCGACGACGAGCGCGTGCGCGATGCGTATCTCGGTGGGGAGGCGGTGGCGGCGTAGGGCGTTTCACCGCCCGGCATTCGGCGGGTTCGCGTCGTCGACCTTGCCTTGCAGCCGTCGGTCGGGTTCTGTCCGATGCAAGTGAACCGCGTAGGTATCCCAAGGGAGTTCGATATGCTGTGCCGAGAGCGCGGCCGCCTGAATCATCAGTCTGCCCGCTTCGCCGCGATGATAGCCGCCGTGCGTGACGACATGGGTCAGCATCTCTTCGCGCATGAGCCGCCCAGAAAAATCGTCACCGATACCGAAATTCACGGTAGATTGACGATCTCCTGATCTCGAACGCCACGGGGTTGCCGCGCCATGTTGACCTATTCCATCCAGAGAGTCGGCTACGATTTCAATCAGCTCGATCAGCAGGGCGCGACCGACTACGCGTCGTTCGTTCATGCGTTCGAGGCGTTTCCTTGGGCGGCCCAGCACATCGAATGGAACGAGACGCAGGACGGCCCGCTACCGGCGCTCGTGTTGCAGCATGCCGACGATCAGCGCGAGCTGTGGGTGACGGCATTGACGGATGCGCATTCGGACGGCTTCCAGCTGAATGCGGTGTCCATGCGGATGAAGAAGGGGCTCTTCGGCATCGGCAAGGGCAAGCTGGAGCAGCACGTCGAGACGATCGACGTGAGGAAGCGCGTGGACGTCGATACGTTGTGCCGGTTGTTCTGCGAACGCCAGTATGACGAACTGGACCAACTGGTGGCGCGGCATGCGCGGCGAAACGCCGACGACGGTCGGGACAGCGACGGCTGAACGCGTGTCGCCCGGTGGCGTTCAACCGAGCGTGCCTGCGCCGGATGCCGTTGCCTAAGTGTCGCTTGCGTGCGCCGTCACCGCACGCGGAAACGTCAACACCACCGCGAATCCGCCCGCCTCGGGAAACGCGAACCCGACGCGCCCGCCGTGCGCCTTCATCACTTCCTGCACGATCGCGAGCCCGAGGCCGGACCCCGTGCGCCGTTCGCTGCCGTCCGGCGCGATCCGCACGAACGGCTGCAACGCCGCGTCCCAGTGCTCGCGCGGTATCCCGCGCCCGTTGTCGGTGACGGTCAGCGTCACCGCCTGATCCGCGTTGCCGGTGGTCGCGACCGACACGACGATGTCGTCCGCATGGCCGTGCAGCAGCGCGTTGTGCAGCACGTTCGACAGCGCTTCCTGAAGACTGATCGCATCGCCGTCGATCCACGCATGCGGCGCGTCGCTCGCGAACGCAACGGCCACGTCGCGTTCGCCGGCGAGCGGAATCGTGCGGCCCAGCACTTCTTTCGCGAGCGCGACGAGGTCGACCGGTTGCAGCGGCACGGCCTCGGTGCGATGAATCACCATCGCATGATTGAGCAACTGCCCGGTGAGCCGGCCGACGTCCGACGAGGTCGCACGCAACGCATCGAGCCGTGCCGCGTGACGCGCGGGATCGGATTCGCCGTCGAGCAGCTCGATCTGCGCGTCGAGCCGCGCGAGCGGCGTGCGCATCTGGTGCGCGGCGTCGGCGATGAAGCGCTGCATCGCGTTGATCCGCTCGGCGAGCCGCCGCATCAACCCGTTGATCGACCCGATGATCGCGTCGATCTCGCTCGGCGTATCGACGGCCACCGGCCGCAGGTCGGCCGGGTCGCGTGCGGCGATGATCGCGCCGATCCGCGCGAGCGGGCGCAGGCCGCGCCGGATCGCGAGGCCGCTCGCACCGATCGCGAGCACGCTCATCAGCAGGATCAGCGTCCATACCTTGATGCTCATGTCGTTGGTCAGTTGCTGGCGCGCGTTGGTGGTCTGCGCAACCGTCACGAGCGCCCAGCCCGGCGTGCTTTCTTCCGGCATGTAGCGTGCGATCGTCGCGGTGCGGACCTGATGCCCCTGGTAGACGGCGTTCGCGAACGCGGGGCCCTGCTTCGCGGCGGCGAGTGTCGCGGGGCTCGCGAGATCGTGATAGCCGGCCACGACGACGCCGCGCGAATCGACCACCTTGTAGTAGACGAGGTCGTAGCGCGACAGCGTCGACAGCGCGGCGACCGGCGGATTCAGCGCGAGCACGCCGCCTTGCACGTAGAGGTTTTCCGCGACCTGGATCGACGCGCCCGCCAGCAACTGGTCGTACGCGCGTTCGGCCGCGACGCCCGCGTAGTAGCGCGCGATCGCCGCGAGCGCGAGCGCGCCGGTCGCGACGACGAGCGCGATGAACAGCAGCGTGCGCCCGAACAGCGTCTTCGGGAACCAGTCAATGCGCGGCAATCTGATACCCCATCCCGCGTGCGGTGCGGATCTCGACCGAGCTGCCCTGCAGCTTCCTGCGCACGCGCGTCACGTATTGCTCGACCGCGTTCGCCGTGGGCTCGTTGCCGAAGCTGAACAACTGGTTCAGCAGTTCTTCCTTCGAGAAGATGCGCTGCGGACGGCTCGCGAGGATTTCGAGCAGCGCGAACTCCTGACGCGACAGCGACAGCGGCTGGCCGTCGAGTTCCGCGAGGCGGCTGCTGCGGTCGATCACGAGGCCGCCGAGCGTCAGCACGTCGTTCGCGTGGCCGCTGTTGCGGCGCAAGAGCGCCTGCACGCGCGCGTCGAGCTCGCGGTAGTCGAACGGCTTCACGAGGTAGTCGTCGGCGCCGAGGCCGAGGCCGCTCACGCGGTCGTCGATCGCCGAGCGCGCGGTGACGAGCAGCACGGGCGTCGTGCTGCCGGCCGCGCGCAGGTTGCGCAGCACCGTGAAGCCGTCCATGCCGGGCAGGTTCGCATCGAGCACGACGAGATCGAAGCGCTCGACGCGCAGCAGCCCGTTCGCGGTCGAGCCGTCGGTTTCGAGATCGACGGCATGGCCGAGCCGCGTGAGACGGCTGCGGATCGCCGCGCCGATTTCGGCATCGTCCTCCACGACGAGAATGCGCATGGTGCCGTTTGCAGGTAGGTGGATTAGGGGTTTTCCCGGGGACGGGATGTCAGCATTTTCTCAGACTCGCCCGATAACCTGTGTCGAGCCGGAAGCAGGATGCAAGGACGGCATTAATACCAGAAATATTCAAGGAGACGGCAACATGCAGCATGTCACGGGCACGACGAACGCGCGCCGCCGCGCCACGCCGGCCGGCGCGTCGCCGCTGGCCGTCCGCCGCGCGGCGGTGCGCGCATGACGACGTCGCCGCGCCGCCGCGCGTTGATCGCCGCCGGCCTCGGCGTGCTGGGCGCGCTCGGGGCCCCGGCGCTCGTGCGCGCGAAACCGCGCACGGTGCGGATCTCGAAAGGCTATGGCGTGCTGTACCTGCCGCTGCTCGTGATGGAGAAGCAGCGGCTGTTCGAGCGGCATGCGGCGCGCCACGGCGTGCGCGACGTCGCGGTCGAATGGGTGCTGCTCGACGGCGGCAATTCCGTCAACGACGCGATGATGGCCGGCACGCTCGATTTCGCGGGCGCCGGCGCGCCGGGGTTCATCGAGCTGTGGGCGCGGGCGCGCGGCATTCCGAATGTCGAGGTGATCGGCATCAGCGGGCTGTCGACCACGTCGCTGTCGCTGAACGCGAACCGGCCGGGCCTCGTGTCGCTGCGCGATTTCACGCCGTCCGACCGGATCGCGGTGCCGGGCATCCGCACGTCGCTGTCGGCGGTCGTACTGCAGATGGTCGCGAGCCGGCAGCTCGGCCCCACGCATTTCGCGCAGCTCGATTCGATCACCGTGAACCTGCCGCATCCGCAGGCGATGCAGGCGCTGATCCGCCGCGAGCACGGCGTGACCGCGCACTTCACGTCGCCGCCGTTCTCGACGCTCGAATTGCGGCAGCCGGGCATCCATCGCGTGGTGAGCTCGGTCGACGTGCTCGGGCCGATGACGCTCGACGTCGTGTTCGCGCCGAAGCGGCTCGTCGATGCGGAGCCCGCGTTGGCCGCGGCGTTTCTCGGCGCGCTCGACGAAGCGAACCGCCTGATCGCGCAGGACCCGCGCGCGGCGGCGGCGCTCTATGCGGCGTCGTCCGGCGTCGGCGTGTCGCACGACGACGTGATGCGCATGCTGGCCGCGCCCGACACGCGCTTCTCGGTGCGGCCGAACCAGCTGATGGACTACGTCGAATTCCTGTACCTCGCCGGCACGATCAAGGCCAAGCCGCGCGCGTGGCACGAGATGTTCGCGCCGATGCTCGACGACTACCGGTCGGGTTGAGCCACGCGGGCCGCGAGCCGATTCCATTCATCGAACCACGTGGCGCCGGCGCGCTCGTTCCGCGCGGCGCCGATTCAACCCGCCGATTCAACCGATACGCAACCGATTCACGAAGGAGCCTGAAGTGAACGCTACCGACACCCTGGACCCCGCGTCCGCCGAAGAACAGCGCATCATGTCGAAGATGGCGCGGCGCCTGCTGCCCATCCTCGTCGTGATGTTCCTGATCGCGTTCATCGACCGGCAGAACGTCGGTTTCGCGAAACTGCAGATGGTGCACAGCCTCGGGATGACGGAAGCCGCGTTCGGGCTCGCGTCGTCGCTGTTCTTCATCGGCTACCTGCTGTTCGAGGTGCCAAGCACGCTCGCGCTGCATCGTTACGGCGCACGCGTATGGCTCGCGCGGATCATGCTGACGTGGGGGCTCATCACGGTGCTGATGGGCTTCACCACGTCGATGCCCGCGTTCTGCTCGCTGCGCTTCCTGCTCGGCATCGCCGAGGCCGGCTTCTATCCGGGCGTGATCTACTACCTGACGCTGTGGTTCCCGCAGAGCTACCGCGCGAAGGTGCTCGGCATCTTCACGCTCGGCAGCGCGCTGGCGAACATGCTCGGCTCGCTGGTCGGCGGCGTGTTGCTGAGCCTGAACGGCGTATGGGGGCTCGCGGGCTGGCAGTGGGTGTTCGTCGCGACGGGCATTCCGGCCGTGATCGTCGCGATCGTCGTGTTCCGCGTGCTGCCCGCGTCGTTCCGCGAAGCGCCGTTCCTCGACGAGCGCGAGAAGCAGATCGTCGCGGCCGCGCTGGAGCGCGAGAAGCCGGCGCAGGCCGAGCACGGGCAGCCGTGGAAGGCGCTGCTCGATCCGCGCGTGATGCTGTTCGCGGCGACCTACATGCTGATGTCGACGTCGCTGTACGGCGTCACGTACTGGCTGCCGACGCTCGTGAAATCGTTCGGCGTGTCGAGCGCGACGAACGGCTTCCTGAGCATGCTGCCGTGGGCGCTGGCGGTGGTGCTGCTGGTGTGGCTGCCGGCGAAGCTGCGCCGCGCGAAGAGCATCCTGCGCACGATCGCGATCGTCGCGGCGCTCGGTGCGCTCGGCTTCCTGCTGAGCCTCGTGCTGCCGTCGACGCCGCTGCGCTTCATCGCGCTGGTGCTCGGCGGCGCGTGCATCCCGCTGCTGTATCCGTGCTTCTGGTCGATGCCGCCGCGTTACTTCACCGGCGCGCGGGCGGCCGCGAGCGTCGCGGCGATCAACTCGATCGGCAACCTCGGCGGCTTCTTCAGCCAGAACCTGATGCCGTTCGCGGGCAAGATGACGGGCACCGCGTTCGGGCCGATGATCGTGCCGATCGTGTGCCTCGCGCTGCTCGGCGTCGGCGCGCTGGTCGCGTGGACGCGCTCGGAGCGGGGGATGGTGGCGGCACGGGCGTGAGCGTTCCGTCGACAGCTCGACTAGAACGAACGGTCGACTGTCGTCGATTCGGGCCGATGTGCTACCATGTATTACATATGTAATGCATGGAGGGTGCGATGAAAACGGCCACGATGCCCGCGCTGCGAGTCGATCCGCAGTTGCGCGAGGAAGCGGAATCAGTTCTTGCGGAAAACGAGACGCTCTCTGCGTTCATGGAGTCGGCGTTGCGTGATGGCATCGCTCGGCGACGCTTGCAGCGCGAGTTCGTCGCACGAGGTTTGGCGTCTCGCGACGAGGCGCGACGCACGGGCGAATACATCGATGCCGCCGACGTTCAGCGCGAGCTCGAGTCCATGCTGAAAGCGGCTCGTTCGAAGAAGGCGGCGGATTGAGTTACCAAGTCAGATATACGCGTGCGGCGCGCGAAGACTTGGTGCGACTGTATCGATATCTCGTCGAACGTGATGAGGAAGCGGCAGCGAGGGCGTTGGAAGCGATCGAACGAGGTGTGGCCATGTTGCGATTGTTTCCGTTTACCTGCCGCAAGCTGGATGCGAGCAATCCCTTCCTGCGTGAACTCATCGTTTCCTTCGGCACGTCAGGCTATGTGCTCCTGTTCGAGATCGAAAGTGCAGAACAAGTCACGGTCTTGGCCGTTCGGCATCAGCGCGAAGAGGACTACCACTGACCCCTCGCGGCAGCATCCCGCTACCGTTGCTTTGACCGCTTTAGCCTTTCGTCCGCAACGCGCCGGGTCCTTCATGCACAATCGCCGCATGCACGGACGCCACCGGAATATCCACCTCCACCGTCGTGCCTTCGCCGAGCGTCGTCGCGATCCGCAGCGTGCCGCCGACCAGATATGCGCGCTCGCGCAACCCCACCAGCCCGAATGAACTCGACTTGCGCGGCACCGCGGGATCGAACCCCGCGCCGTCGTCGCGTATCGTCAGCGCGATCGCTTCGCCGCCGCACACGAGCTCGACGGCCGCGTGCGACGCGGCCGCGTGCCGCGCGACATTCGCGAGCGCTTCCTGCGCGATGCGGAACACGGCCGTCGCATACGGCTCGTCGAGTTGCAGCTCGGGCGGCTCGACGTGCAGCGAACAGGCGATCCCGTGACGGTGCCGGAAATCCTCCACGAGCCATTGCATCGCCGCCGCGAAGCCGAGATCGTCGAGCATCAGCGGGCGCAGGTCGGACGCGATGCGGCGCGTCGCGGCCACCGCGCCGCGTGCGAGCGTATGCATTGCCGCGATCTTGCGTGCGAGCGACGCGTCGTCCTGCGGCACGCGGTCGATCAGCCATTCGAGGTCGTTCTTCAGCGCCGCGAGTGACTGCGCCAGTTCGTCGTGCAGTTCGCGCGCGATGCGGCGCTGCTCGGCTTCGCGCGCGCTGGCGCTGATCGCCGCGATCTCGCGCAGCTCCTCGCGCGACGCCTGCAGCGCCCGCTCGGCACGCACGCGCTCCTCGACTTCGCGCCGCAGGTCGCGGTTCGACGCGCTCAGTTGCGCGGTGCGCGCGGCGACGCGCTGTTCGAGCCGTTCGTTCGCGTCGTTCAACTGCGCGCTTTTCTGCGCGACGAGCAGATGCTGATAACGGGCGCCGGCCAGTGCGCGCACCGTCTGCGCATGCAGCCGGCCGTTTTCGAACAGCATCGCGAACAGCACGACGCCCGATGCAACGAGACCGTACGCGCGCCCCGCATAGAAACCGAGATCGAAGCGCCCGTGGTTCAGCATCGACGACAGCGCGATGTCGAACAGCCACGCGACGAGCACCGTCATCACCCACAGGTCGAGCACGGAATGGCGCCGCCGCTGCCGCCACATCAGCATCAGCGCGACCAGGTTCAGCCCCCAGACGACCGTGATCGCGTTCGTCATCGTCGCGGTCATCCGGTTGCCGCTCATGATGCGCGGCAGCAGGTCGTGGCCGGCGGTCGCGAGCAGCGCGAGCGCGACCGTCGCGCCGCCTGCGGCCGCGATGCAGAGGACGACCGGAATCGCCGCGCGACGCTGCGGGGCCGGCACCGCACGGCCGCGCGAGGTCGCGCGCAGCAGTGCGTACGCGGCGACCGACAGCGGAAAGCCGCCATGCCAGAACAGGTACAGCCATGCGGTGGTCTGTTCGCCGGCGCCGAGCAGGCCGGTGGGCGCGAACAGGCCGGGGAAGGTCAGCATGTGCGTGCCGGCCATGAACGCCGTGAACAGGTACCCGCCCGCCAGCACGAGCAGCGGCTTCTCGCGCAGGATCGCGTACTGGCCGAGCAGCAGGCCGGCCGTCACCATGTCGTTGACGACGATCGCCGACTGGTACACGGGAATGAACGCCCAGCCCGGCGCGAGCGGGATCGTTGCGAACGGCGCGAGCGCGGCGAAGATCACGGCCGAGACGAGCACCGTCGCGAGCGCGAGCCGCCGCTCGCGTCGGCCCGGCGGCAGCGACGACATGAACAGGCGCGACGTATCCGGACCGTCGTCGTCCGACGGCGGCGGGACGGGCGGGAGGGGGAAGGCGGTCGTCATGCGTCGTCGGTGCCGAGGTCGAGATCGTGGCGCACCGCGTAGCGGATCAGCGCGGCTTCGTGCGGCAGCGCCATCTTCTCGAGGATCCGCGTCTTGTACGTGCTGACCGTCTTCGCGCTCAGCGCGAGTTCGCACGCGATCTGCGTGACGGTCCGGCCCGTGACGATGCGGCGCATCACGTCGAGCTCGCGCGCGGACAGTCGCTCGTGCGGGAGGGCATGAGCCGGCGCGCGCAGCGTGCGAGCGAGGCTTTCGGCCGCGGACGGGCTCACGTAGACGCCGCCTGCCGCCACCTTGCCGACGGCCTCGACGAGCTCGGCGGTCGCGCTGTCCTTCGTCAGGTAGCCGATGGCGCCGGCCTTGAATGCGCGTGCCGCGTACTGTGTTTCCGCGTGCATCGTCAGCACGAGCGTGCGCAGCGACGGCGCCTGGCGCTTGACCAGCCGGATCAGCTCGATGCCGGTGGGGGCGGGCATCGACAGGTCGAGCAGCAGCACGTCGGCGGCGGCGCGCTCGGCCAGCGCGAGCGTGCCCGAGCCGTCGCTCGCCTCGCCGACGATCTCGAAACCGCCGGCCGTTTCCAGGATGTGACGCAGTCCGTCCCGCATGACTGCGTGATCGTCAGCCAGAATTACCCTGATCATCTTCCAGCGGTCCTCTTCGGGATGACGCCGCGCGCTGCTGTCGTTGCTGTCCGGGTGTTGCCGCGGCCGTTCTTCTGACCAATATATGCCCGCGAACCCGAAAACGGTACTCGTTCGCGAAATTTTCAGGATGGTGGGTCGCGAAATGCCCACCGACACGAAATAATTCACGCGGAATGGCACGGCCCCAGCCCGGGCGAATCAGGGTATTCCCGGAGGGATCGTGACGTCCGACGCGGCCCGGCGCGCCGTCGCCGCAACCGCCCCGCGAACCGTGCCGAATCGGGACTAAACTGGTGCGCGATGCCACTGCGCGAACCGGGGAGCCCGCGATGATCGACCTGGCCGATATCCTGCCGTCCGCGCTGCCCGCCGCGCTCGCCTGGGCCGAAGCCGAGGCGGCGAGCGGGCTCGCGCGGGGCGCGCCGCTGACGCCCGCGCAAGCCGACGATGCGCGCGCGGTGGGCGTCGTGCAGCCGGACCTCATTCGCGTGGTGGCGGTCGATCGCATGCCGTTTCCCGATACGCCAACGCTTGCCGAGATCGCCCGCGAGACCGGGCTGCTGTCGCCCGGGACGATCGGCCTCACGCTCGGTCATGCGGTGTACGTGCTGCGCGGGCACGACACGCGCCGCCTGCTGACCCATGAATTCCGTCACGTACATCAATACGAGGCCGCCGGCTCGATCGGCGCGTTTCTTGCGCGCTACCTGCACGAGATCGCGACGGTCGGCTACCACGATGCGCCGCTCGAGGCCGACGCGCGGCAGCACGAGTTCGATTGAGCCGCGACCCTGCCCCCCTGAACCCCGCCGGCGGCGCGAGCGTGTACATGTTGCGATGAACGTATCCAATGCCCCTGCCGGCCCGGCGTTCGCACACCGGGCCGCCCCGCTCGGGAGTGTGCGATGAGCGACACGATCCATGCGTGGATCGGCGCGATCGGCGCGCATCCGCTGCTCGTGCTGGCCATCGTATTCGTGGCCGCGTGCGCCGAGGCGATCGCGCTGATCGGCACGGTCGTGCCGGCCGGCGCCGTGATGTTCGCGGCCGGCGCGCTGATCGGCGCGGGCGCGCTCGATGCATGGGCGACGATCGGCGTCGCGGCCGTCGGCGCGGTGATCGGCGACGGGATCAGCTACGAACTCGGGCGACGTTACCGCGGGATGATCCGCAACGCATGGGTGCGCTTCGGCTACGCGAGCGCGTACGCGCGCGGCGAGGAATTCGTGTTGCGTCACGGCATCAAGAGCATCGTGCTCGCGCGCTTTCTCGCGCCGGTACGGGCGGTGGTGCCGGTCGTCGTCGGCTGCGCGACGCTGCCGCGCCGGTCGTTCTATCCGGTCAACGTGATCTCGGCACTCGTGTGGGCGCCCGTGCACGTCGCGCCCGGCATTCTGTTCGGCGCATCGGCCGCACTGGCCGCGGCAATCAGCGTGCGGGTCGCCGCCATCCTGCTGGTCGTGGCCGCGCTGGTCGCGCTGGTATGGATCGGCGTGCGCGTCGCGCTGCGGCGCGGCTGGCCGCTGCTGCGCCGTGCGCTCGCCGACGCCGTGCACGCAGGCGCGCACCGCTGGCCGCGGGTCGGCGCGCGATTGCACGGCGCGATCGCCCGCTTGCGCGCGTTGCCGGGCGCGGTGCCCGTGCTCGCGCTGCTGTTCATCGGCTGCGTGTGGCTGTTCGCGGGAATCGTGCGGAACGTCGTCGCGAACGACCCGCTGATGCATGCGGACATCGCGCTGTACGCGTTCCTGCAGAACCTGCGCACGCCGCCCGTCGACGCCGCGATGAGCGCGCTCGCCGTGCTGCACGGGCACGACACGGGGCTGATCGTCGCGGCCGCGTTTCTCGTCTGGCTGATGATCCATCGCTGCTGGCTGACGGCTGCATGGTGGCTCGCGACGGTCGGCGTCGCCGTCGTGCTCATGCCGGTGTTCGGCGCGAGCGTGCCCGGCGCGACGCCGGCGAGCTTGCCGCCCGGCGCGCCGCACGTGCCGCTGCCCGATGCCGACGCCGCGTTCGCGATCCTCGCGAGCAGCGGCCTCGGCTGGGTGCTGACGCGCGACCGGCCCGCGCCGTGGCGCATTCCGGTCGTGACGGCGGTCGTGCTGTGGATCGTGCTCGGCGGTTTTGCGCGGCTGTACGTGGGCGATACCTGGTTGTCGGGTTTGCTGGGCGGCTGGAGCCTCGGGCTCGCGTGGTTCGCGTTGCTCGCCGGCGCCTACGCGTACTGGCGCGTGCGCGAGCACGTGCAGCCGAGAGGCGCGCTCGTCGCGATGGTGGTCGTGCTTGCGACGGCCGGCGTATGGACGGTTCCCGCGCAATGGCAGATCGATCGCGCATCGCGCCCGCATGCCGGCGACGTGGTCGCGATGACGGTCGACCAGTGGCGGCGCGGCGGGTGGCAGCGCGTGCCGACGCGTCGCACCGAGATCGGCGGCGACCGCGAGGAGTATCTGCCGCTGCAATGGAGCGTGACGTCGGACACGCTCGACCGCCATCTCGCGCAGGCCGGCTGGCAGCGTGCGACGCCTTGGTCGCCGGCCACCGCGCTGCGCTGGCTGTTGCCGCAGGCGCCGGCCGACGCGCTGCCGGTGCTGCCACGCTATACGCACGGCGAAAGCACGCGGCGCGTGTTCGTCCGCGTCGATCCGGCCCACCCGGACAGCCGCTTCGTGCTGCGGCTCTGGCGTTATCCGTACGTGCTGCAGGACGCGCTCGGCATGCGCCCGCTGTGGTACGGCGCGCTATATCGCGAGACGCTGCGCCGGCCGGCGCGGCTGATGACGTTCGTGCGCACGACGACGATCGACGATGCGGCGGCGATCGCGCAGGCCTTGGCGGTCGAGCCGACGATCGAGCATCGCCCGGCGGGGACGACCGCCGCGCCGGGCGAGATGCTGCTCGTATGGATGGTCAGGCCGTGAGCGGGCAGGCGTGACGTGCGCCCGTTACGCGTGCGACGGCTGTGCGGGAACGACGGACAGGCGCAGGCCGACGGTCTTGAGCACCGCGAGCAGGGTCTTCAGCGTCGGGTTGCCGTTCGGGGACAGCGTGCGATACAGCGATTCGCGGCTGATGCCGGCCTCGGCCGCGACCGCGCCGAGCCCGCCGTACGCTTCCGCGACCGTGCGCAGCGCGAGCAGGCCGGCCGCGCGGTTGTCGGGGTCGTCGAGCGACTCCATTGCGACGCGCAGATAGGTCACCGCGAGTTCGCGGTCGGCGCCGAGTTCGGCGACTTCCGCGTCGTGGTGCGATACCGCGCCTTTGAGCTTGTTCATGTTTGTCTCCGTTTCCAGTTCGACCAGTGTTCCTTCGCGCGCCTGATGTCGTCGGGTTGGCTACCCTTGTCGCCGCCGGACAACAGCAGGATCAGCGCACCGCCGTACCGGCCGAAGTACACGCGATAGCCGGCACCGACGTGGATGCGCAGTTCGATCACGCCTTCGCCGACCGGTTCGCAATCGCCGAAATTGCCGGTCTGCACGCGGCGCAGGCGTTCGCGAATCCGTGCCTGCGCAAGCTTGTCGCGCACGGCGTTCAGCCACTCGGTGAACGGCTCGCGACCGTCGTCGCGCTGATAGCGAAGCAGTTCGAACTTGGAAAGCATTGTAACTTATAAGCTACAAAAAAGGTGGCTGGAACGAGGCGGTCCGTATCGCGACGGCGCTGCGGCCGACACGCACGCGGCGTCTTCATGGCTCGAGGTTTCAGGCAGTGATGCCGGCTTCACGGACGAAGATCATTCTTTCATCCGGTTCGAAGCGTGGCGATTCGGCCGAATGGCCACGGTCGATGGTGTGATCAGGGGCGCGTATCGCAGCGCGGCGTTGCGCGCCGGCGAGCGTCGATGAATCGCGGTACGATCGCTGGCCTGCCTGCCGACATCACCCGCACGAGAGAACCCGCATGATCACGATCCGCCCGATGACCGACGACGATTTCGCACGCTTCTGGCCGACCTACCGCGCCATCGTCGCTGCTCAGGAAACCTACGCATTCGATCCGGAGCCGACGCCGGAAGCGGCGCGCGCACAGTGGCTCGACGCGCCGCTCTGCACGTGGATCGCCGAGGAGGACGGCGTGCTGCTCGGCTCGTACTACCTGAAGGCGAACGCGGCCGGGCCGGGCAAGCACGTGTGCAACTGCGGCTACATGGTGAGCGAGGCCGCGCGCGGACGCGGCGTCGCGCGCCTGATGTGCGAACACTCGCAGCAGGTCGCACGCGAGCGCGGTTTCCTCGCGATGCAGTTCAATTCGGTGGTCGCGACGAACGAGGTCGCGGTCGCGCTGTGGCAGAAGCTCGGATTCGAGATCGTCGGCCGGCTGCCGCGCGCATACCGTCACGCGCGGCTCGGCTTCGTCGACTGCTTCGTGATGTTCAAATGGCTCGGCGACGCGGCGGCCGCCGAAGCCTGAGCCGGCAATCGCCGCCGCGTCAGACGGCGAACGCGCCGTCGAACACGATCCGCTCGTCGAGCGCGAGCGTGCCGCGCGCGAAGATCAGGTCGAGATGGTGGCTGCCGTTTTCGCCGCCGCCGAGCCCGAGATGCAGCCCGGGGTGGCGTTCCTCGAACCCAGCGTTGCGGCCGTACAGCCCGCGAATCCCGAGGTTCGTGCCGATGCCGAATTCCTCGATCCGCCGGTGATTCGCGTGCCGGTCGAGATAGGTCGAGAAATCGCGGCGGAAGCCTGCGTCGTCGGTGTCGAAATCGACGATCGTGCTGTGCTCGACATGCAGCGTCGCGAGCCGCTCGGCCACCTTGTACTTGATCGCGAACGGCACGGTGCCGAGAAACGTGCCGCTGAACACGACCGAGCCGTTCAGGTCGGTCACGTGCGTCGCGATCTCGCCGGGCACGACGTCGAGGTTGCCCATGCCGTCCACGCTCGTCCATTTCTGGTCCGGCGCGAGCGAGCCCGTCAGCGTGTTGCCGGCTTCGTCGATGAAGCGGATCTGCGACGCGCGCGCGGCCGCCTCGATCAGCCGGCCGTTGCGTGCGGCGATGTCGTCGAGCGATTCGGCGAACGCCTCGTCGAGATGCGGGCCGTAATCCTTGAATAAAACCGATTTGCTCCAGTGCTCGACGATCGCGGGGCGGATCGCGGCGAGGAACGGCGGCCCGCTCGGAGAAGGCGTCGGCAGGCACGACGAGTCGTACAGCAGCACGAACAGGTCGGCGTTGCCGAGTGCGGCGGCGATGTCGGCGGGTGGGGTGCTTTCGAGGCAGAGGGTGGTCGCGTCAAGCGAATCGGGCAGGGCGGAAAAGGCGCGCAACGCGATGTCGCGATTGCGGGTGTCGTAGCCGACCAGCAGTTTTCCCGATTCGCCGCGTGCCAGCTTGTCGCGCAGCGCCGGGTGAAAGCCGAGCGCGCGGTGCAGGTTCAGCATGCGTATCTCCGGAAGCGGCGGAAGGGCCGCGGCCCTTCCGCGAGAACGGGTGGCCCGCTCAGACCGGCCAGAGCGCGGTGCCGAACGGCACCACGGCGTCCTCGACCATCATGTCGACGGCCTCGGGGTGCGTGTCTTCCTGCATCCAGTCAAGCAATTCGATTTGCTGAGTTTCCTGCATGTCAATTCTCCTGTGGTGAACATGAGTGATTCAACATGAAAGCGCGGAAAAAACAATCCCGCTCCTCGTTCGATATTTTGTGAATGCCGGACGAGTGGCGTCGATATTAGTCGGATGAATTTGCGAAAGCAATGCGTTGCAAGGTTTTTAGCGGAAGCGTGCTAAACAAGGGCGTTTGCGGTTCAAATATTGGAAAAAACCGGATAAAACGGCCGACGGATCACGCATCTTTTTTTAGTGAATCGAATTCGGATGGCCGAAATGAATTCGATCATTTTTAATTTGGATTCAATTGCCGGAATTGCTGCGTTTCATGTCATTGACGAAAGCCGCATGCGAGCGTCATCCGAGCAACGCCTTGCCGATCGCCTTCGTCGGCTCGGAGCGCAGCACCAGCGAAGTCGTGACCGCGCCGAAGCGGGCAATCGCATCGATGAGGGTTTCGAGCTGGCCCGGTGTCGGCACCAGCACCTTCAGCAGAAAGCAATCCTCGCCGGTCATGCGATGGACTTCGATCACATGCGGCATCTCGGCAAACGTGCGCAGCGCCGGCTTGATGTGCTCGTGGGTCGTTTTCAGCCGGATGATGGCCATCATGCCCAAGCCCAGTGCCGCCGGATCGATCCGTGCGCCGTAGCCGGCGATGATGCCGCGTTCTTCCAGCCGCTTCACGCGCTCCGACGTCGCGGGCTGCGACAGCCCGATACGCCTGCCCACTTCCGACAGCGGCGTCCGCGCGTTCTCCTGCAGCGCTTCGAGGATCGCAAGATCCAGGCGATCGAGTGCTTCGTCCGGCATGACGGTCCTCCAGTACCGTTGATTCATCGGCATTCTGGCTCAATAACCGATGACTTGCCATTCCATGCCGACCGGCGCACCGCCACACTGCGGGCTTTGCGTTGACGGAGGGCGTGATGGAGCAAGCGATCGTGATCGTGCAGGGTATCGGTAATTCGGGACCGGATCATTGGCAGAGCCACTGGGAGGCGGCGTTGCCCGGCGCCGCGCGCATCGCGCCGGCTTCGTGGGAGGCGCCCGAACTGGCCGACTGGACGGCGGCGCTGGACGCGGCCGTCGCGAACGCCGGGGCGCCGCCGCTCGTGGTTTGTCACTCGCTGGGCTGTCTGTTGTTCGCACATTGGCATGCCGCGTCGGCGCGCGCGGTGTGCGGCGCGTTTCTCGTGGCCGCCCCCGACCCGCAAGGGCCGCGCTTTCCGGTTGCCGCCGCCGCGTTCGCGAACCTGCCGAAGCGTTCGTTCGGGCGCGTGCCGGTGCTGGCGATCGCGAGCGCGGACGATCCTTACGATCCATCCGGGCGCGCGCTCGAATGGGCAACGGAACAGGGCGCGACGCCGCTTCTGCTCGGCGCACGCGGCCATCTGAACGCGGCGTCCGGGTTGGGCGGATGGTCGGAAGGGCGCGCCCTGCTTGCGGCTTTTGCGGCCGGACTCGGGCGGTAGTGCGGGTCAGCGCCGGCCGACCTTCGGCTTATTCCCGCCGTTGTGTCGGACAGAGGGGGGCGGGCGCCCCAGCCGTCGCGATTTTGCCGCGTGCGCGCGCCGGTTTCACGGCGGCTCCAGTATGATCGACCGATGGCGGCGGAAGCCCCGGAATCGAACAACGAAGGAGACACCCCCGATGCGTGCAGTGCCGCAACCGGAGCGTGCCGGCCGCTCGCGGCCGGACGCCGGCGCAACCGATCCCGGCCGCATGGCCGCATGGCGGCTCGCGATCGGCCTGTCGCTCGGCAGCGCGATCGCGCTTGGCCTCGCACGCTTTTCGTACGCGCTGCTGCTGCCGCCGATGAAGGCCGATCTCGGCTGGACGTTCGCGCAGGCCGGCGCGCTGAACACGGCGAACGCGGCCGGCTACCTGATCGGCGCGCTGGCATTCCCGCTGCTGTCGCGGCGCTGGCGCGCGGGCACGCTGCTCGCGGCCGGCTGCGCGTTGACCGCCGTGCTGATGGCCGCGGGCGGGCTCACGTCGGACATGCACGCGCTGCTGGCGCAGCGGCTGGCAACGGGTGTCGGCAGCGCATCGATCTTCATCAGCGGCGGCGTGCTGGCCGCGCGGCTCGCATCCGCGTCGCCGCGCGACGCGGGGCTGCTGCTCGGCCTTTATTACGGCGGCACGGGATGGGGCATCGTCGCGTCGTCTTTGCTCGTGCCGGCCACGCTCGTGCCGCGCATGCACGGCTGGCAACCCGCGTGGTTCGCGCTCGCGACGGCATGCGTGCTGTTCTCGGCGGTGGCCGTGTCGGCTGCACGCCGCATCGAGCAGGCACATGCGGCACCGGTGAGGCAGGCCGACGCCGACGGCGCGAAACCGGCGGTGACCGCGAGCCCGGCGCGCTTCGCGCTCGCGCTGGCCGGCTACGGCCTGTTCGGCGTCGGCTATATCGGCTACATGACGTTCATCGTCGCGCTGCTGCGCGGCGCGGGGATGAGCGGCACGGTGGTCGCCGCGTTCTACGTGATGCTCGGGATCGCGACCGTCGTGTCCGCGCGGTTGTGGTCGGGGTTGCTCGACCGGATGCGCGGCGGCCACGCGCTCGCCGTGCTCAATGCGCTGCTCGGCGTCGCGACGCTGATGCCCGCGCTGTTCGTGCATCCGGCTGCCGCGTTCGCGTCGGGCTTGCTGTTCGGCGCGACGTTCCTGTCGGCGGTCGCGTCGACGACGGCCTTCGTGCGGCACAACCTGCCGCCCGACGGCTGGGCGAAGGGCATCAGCGCGTTCACGACGGTCTTCGCGTTCGGGCAGATCGCGGGGCCGGTCGCGATCGGGTGGGTGTCGGACAGCGCGGGCCTTGCGCGCGGGCTCGTGTATTCGGCGCTGACGCTGTTCGCGGGCGCCGCGCTCGCGGCCGGGCAGCGCGCGCTGCACAGCAGGTCCGCGTAGTCACGCGAACGTCACCGCACACACGCGGCGCGCGACACGCGATGAAATGCACGGCTGAAGTAGATGAGGCTGTCGCCGTCGTCGCGCACGCGAATCGACGTCGCCTCGATGAACATCACCGAGTGCGAGCCGACTTCCTTCATCTCGGCGATCGTGCCCTGCAGGCTCGCGAGCGCATCGCGCAGCACCGGCACGTCCTGTTCGCCGCGATCCCATACGGGCAACTGGAAGCGCTGTTCCATCGGCAGGTCGGTGAGCCCCGCGAAGTGTCGCGCGAGCAGTTCGTGCTCGGCCGGCAGCACGTTGATGCACACCTGACGGTTGCGCTCGAAGGTCGCGTGCATCGCGCTCGACCGGTTCAGGCACACGAGCAGCGTCGGCGGCGCATCGGTGACGGAACACACGGCGCTCGCGGTGATCCCGCAGCGGCCGTGCGGCCCCGCGGTGGTGATCACGTTGACGGCCGCGCCGAGGTGGGCCATCGCCTGGCGGAAGGCCTTCTGCGCGTCGGTCGGCTCGACGCGCGGCGGTCGCTGGATATCGGTCGTGGAAGACATGGGCGCTCCTGATTGGACGAAAGCGGCGAACCGCGCGGCGCTGCGAGGGCAGCGCCGGATCGCCGACGATGACCCAAGCGTACGTCGCGAAAAGGCGGCCGACCATTCGCACGATTGACGATCGGGATGGCGTTCCTGCCAACGCGTCTAAAGGTTCTACCTAGACGCGTGCCGCCGCGTGCAAAAAAAGCCGCGATTGTGCGTTCGCGCGGCACGTCCAGGGGTTTGCAGCGGGTTTTCGGCTCGTTATGATGTGCCGCACACCCCCAGCGAACGACGCTTGCGCCACGCCGGCCACCGGCGTTGCGCGCGGCGCGTGCGATACCGATACCGATATTCAGCGAGACCCCCGCGATGACGTCACCCGCACCGATCGTATACATCGTCGACGACGACAGCGGCATGCGGACGTCGCTCGCCTGGTTGCTCGAATCGGTCGGCATCGCGTCCGAGGGATTCGCGAGCGCCGCCGATTTTCTCGCGCGCTTCGACGTGAACCTGCCTGCGTGTCTCGTGCTCGACGTGCGGATGCCGGAGAAAAGCGGCTTCGACGTGCAGGCCGAACTGAACGCGCGCGGCGCGACGCTGCCGGTGATCTTCGTCAGCGGGCACGGCGACATTCCGATGTCGGTGCGCGCGCTGCAGAACGGGGCGATCGATTTCGTCGAGAAGCCGTACAACTCGCAGCAGATGCTCGAGCGCGTGCAGCGTGCGTTGCGGCTCGCGCAGCAGCGGCATGCGGTGAGCCAGCGCCACCGTGAACTGCGCCAGCGGCTCGATGCGCTGACCGCGCGCGAGAAGGAAGTGCTGCGCGGCGTCGTGGACGGCAAGGGCAGCAAGCAGATCGCATCCGATCTGTCGATCAGCGTGAAGACGGTCGACGTGCATCGCGCGAGCATCAAGGAGAAGCTCGGCGCGACGTCGATCGCCGCGCTCGTGCGCGACGTGATGGTCGTGTGGGGCGACGACGGTGAGCCGTCGCGGTGAGGTTCGGCGCGTTCAGCGCATGTACAGCCCGCCGTTGATGTCCCAGCATGCGCCGTTCGCGAAATGCGCGTCGCCCGACGCGAGCAGCACGGCGGCATCCGCGACGAAGCCGGCCGACCCAAGCTTGCCGCCCGGCAGGCTCGCGAGCACCTGACGCAGCTTGTCGGGCGCGACGCTTTCGTACACGATCGGCAGATCGAGCGGGCCCGGCGAGATCGCGTTGACGGTGACGCCCTGCGCGGCGAGATCGCGCGCGAACACCTTGGTCAGCGTCAGCGTGCCGCCTTTCGCAGCCGCATAGTGCGCGCCCGTGGCCGAGCCGCCGTTCTGCCCGGCGAGCGACGCGATGTTGACGATGCGGCCCGCGCCGCGCCGCGCGAAATACTGGCCGAACACCTGGCAGCCGAACAGCACGCTGCGCAGGTTCACGTCGATTACGTGGTCGAACTGCTCGGCCGTGATCTCCATCGCCGGCACGACCTTCGATGCGCCCGCGTTGTTGACGAGCACGTCGATCGCGCCCCAGCGCGCGACGAGCACATCGCGCGCCGCTTCGAAATCGCGTTTCGACGTGACGTCGAGCGGCAGCGCGATCGCGCGTTCGCCGCTCGGATCGAGCTCGCGCGCATGCGCATGAACGGCATCGGCCGCGATGTCGGCCAGCGCGACGCGGTAGCCGGCCGCATGGAAGCGCTCGGCGATGACGGCGCCGAGCCCGCGCGCGGCGCCGGTGACGAGGACGACTCGGTCTGACATGGTGTGGTGTTCCGTGGTTCGTGGGCGCACGCCGGTGAAGGCGGCCCCCGCATCGTGGTTCATGCGGCCAGCGCCGCTTCGAAGTGTGCCGCGATCGCGCAGACCCGTTCGTCCGCGCCCTTGCGCCCGACGATCTGCAAGCCGGCCTTCAACGGTGAACCGGCGAGCGGCAGCGGCAGGCTGAGCGCGGGATGGCCGCTCAGGTTGAACGGCCGGATCAGCGACGACATCGCGATCACCGATACGCCGTCGCGGGCCTGCTGCAGCGTGATCGGCAGCGCGGGTAGCGTCGGCAGCACCAGCACGTCCGCGTGTTCGAGCGCGGCATCGACCTGCGCGGCGAAGCGTGCGCGCACGGCCTCGGCTTCCTTCAATGCCGCAGGCGCGGTCGTTGCGGCCGCACGCAATCGTGCATCGAGATCGGCGCCGAGTTTGCCGGTCGCGACCAGATGGCCGAACGCGCGCGACGTTTCCGCGTTGATCACGGTGAGCCCCGCGGCGAACGCGGCCGGCATTGCATCGAGCACGACGGTGTGCGAGCGCAGGCCCGATGCACGAACGGCCGCGTCGAGCGCGGCGGCGATCGCCGGATCGGCTTCCACGGCGAGTCGAGCGACCGTGCAGCCTTCAACGGAGGCCGTCGCCTGCGCACGATCGAAGCCCGGCGCGATCGCGGCCATCACTGCGACGAGCGTGCGGATGTCGCGGGCGAATGGCCCGACGCAATCGAGCGTGGTTTCCGCGGGCGCGACGCCGCGCCGCGACACACGGCCGAACGTGGGCTTGAGCCCGGCCACGCCGCAGCAGGCGGCCGGCCCGCGAATCGAGCCGCCGGTATCGGTGCCGAGCGCCGCATCGACAGTGCGCAGCCCGACGAGCGACGCGGAGCCGCTCGACGAGCCGCCCGGAATGCGCGAGGCGTCCTGCGGATTGACGGGTGTGCCCGTGTAGTCGTTGATGCCGGTCATGCCGAACGCGAGCTCGTGCATGTTCGCCTTGCCGGCGATCTGCCAGCCGGCGTCGAGCAGCAGGCGGACCACGTCCGCGTGGCGTACGGCGGGCGGCGCGTCGGCGAGCGCGCGGCTCGCCGCGCGGGTCGGATGGCCAGCGATATCGATCGTGTCCTTGATCGCGATCGTCGGGCCCGGGCCGCCGAGCGTGAAAGTGTCGATGAAGCCTGTCATGGTCGGTATCGTGCGAAAGCGGCGGGAAACATCAGGACCGTGGCGCGGCGGCGAGCGGCCACGGGCCGTCGAGCACGCGTTCGGTGCGGAAATGGCGGATCAGCCAGGCGGAGCCGCTGGCGGCCGGCGCGAAATCGACGGTCAGCCGCGCGGCGATCAGCTCGGCCGAGCCGTCCGCGTAGCGCGACGCCTGCAGCATGACCCAGCGGCCGCGTGCGCTTGCATGGCCGGCGCCGATCTCGATCGACTCCGACGTCAGGAAGTGCAGGTTCGCCGCGAAATGCGGATCGGGCGGCAGATAGCGGCCGAGCATCGCGACGATCGCGGCGGTGCCTTCGACGCGGCCGAATTTCCTTGCATACTGCAGGCCG
This sequence comes from Burkholderia anthinoferrum, assembly GCF_002925705.1. Classification (NCBI taxonomy): domain Bacteria; kingdom Pseudomonadati; phylum Pseudomonadota; class Betaproteobacteria; order Burkholderiales; family Burkholderiaceae; genus Burkholderia; species Burkholderia anthinoferrum. The sequence continues at coordinate 50,331 of NZ_LFZP01000057.1, read as the reverse complement.
ATGCCTTCCCACACGGCGTCGGTCGTGAACAGTTCGGCCAGCGACGGGCCCGCGCCCGCATCGTCGGGTACGTCGCACAGCGCCATGTACCGCGTGATCGTCGCGCGCACCGCGCGCTCGGCGTCGAGCGCCGCGACGCGCCGCGCGAGCGCGTCGATCGCGGCGGGTGTCAGGTCGCTCATCGCGCGCCTCACGCCGCGGGCTTCGCGGCCGGCGGCACGCTCAGCGCGCGGCCGACGCGCGCCTCGATCTTGCCGTAGCGCCACAGGTTGTATTCGCCGACGGGCGTCGTGCGGTACAGGTTGCACACCGCGACCGCCGTGTCGAAATCGGCGACGTCGGCCATGATGTAGAACGTCCATGGCGCGCCGTCGGCCTGGCCGACCACGAGGCGGTCGTCGTCCATCACGCCGAGCACGCGCACGCCGGGCATCGCCTCGACGGCCGCGAGCATCGCGCCGTACGCCTGCCACACTTCGCCGATCCGCTCGCGCGGCAGGTCGAAGAAATTCTGCGACACGCCGCAGCAGAACAGCACGCGCAGCGGCAGCGGATTCGAATCGGACATATCGGGTTCTCCAGAGGAATCGGTTGGATGCATGATCCGGCCGGCGAGCGCGCTCCGGATCCGGTTTCATGCGTATGCATCGAGGTTGCGGTCGATGCCGGTCACAGATAGCCGGGAAACGGCGTGACGCCGGTGAACACCGCGCCCGCGCCGTCGAAGTTGCCTTCGCCGAGAAACGCGTGCTGCGTGACGACCATCGCATCGCGCAGCAGCCGCTGCAACGGATGCGTGCGATAGATCGCCGCCGTGCCGCCGAGGCGGTACGCGCGTTCGACGACGCTCGCGCCTTCGCGCGCGATCTGCGTGGCCGCGAGCCGCAGCAGGCTGATCTGGTCGGGCGTCACCGGATTGCCGGCGAGGATCGATTGCCACACGGTATCGGTCGCGTCATAGAAGAACGCGCGTGCCGAGCGCAGTTGCGCTTCGGCCTTCGCGAGCTCGATGCGGAAGTACGCGCGATCGGCGAGACGCGGCGCGCCGGTCGTCGTCTGGCGGCCGCCCGACATCCGGTTCACGACGTCGAGCGCCGCGCGCGCGAGGCCGAGGTTGACGACGGCCAGCACCTGCGCCGCATACGCGACGGTCGGGTAGCGGTACAGCGGCTCGTCGACCGTCGCCTCGCCGCCGCGCACGAAGGTCCACGCCTCGGGCACGAAGCGGTCGTTCACGCGCAGGTCGTGGCTGCCGGTGCCCTGCATGCCGACCACGCTCCAGTTCTCGACGATCTCGACGTCGGCGGCGCGGAACACGGCCGTGCGCGGCTTGTTGGGCGCCGCGTCCCGCGCGCCCGGCACGGCGATGCCGACGCCGAGCCAGTCGGCGCCCTTGCAGCCGCTCGCGAATTTCCACGTGCCGTTCACGCGCCAGCCGCCCGGAGCGTCCTGCACGGGCTGCACCGGAAACAGGCCGCCCGCGAACACCTGATCGGGGCCGCTCGCGTACAGCTCGGCCTGCGTGTCGAGCGGCAGCGCGGCGAGGTAGACGTTCGCGGAGCCGAAGCTCGCGACCCACGCGGCCGAGCCGTCGGCGGTTGCGATCCGTTCGATCATGTCGAGGAACGCGGTCGGCGCGAGCGCGTCGCCGCCGAAGCGGCGCGGCGTGCCCGCGCGATAGATGCCGGCCTGCTTGAACAGCGCGATCACGTCGCGCGGCACGTGCGACAGCCGGTCGAACTCGTCGCGGCGGGCGGCGACGGTTTCGATCACCGCGTCGAGCGGCGACAACTGCCCGGCCGCGGGACGGGCCGCGGGCGGCGAAGGCGGCGCGGATTCGATGGCGAGGGCGGCTTGCGGCATGAAAGTCTCCTGGGGATGGGGCGATGTCGGGCATTCGCACGTGCGTGTCATATGCAAACAGACCCTAGTCTAGAAACGCCGAAAACACGCAGCAATTGGTGCGTTGGGCCGCCTGACTGGTGACGCTCCGTGCCGGCCTAAAGAAATCTTCAGATGCGATCGGCGCGCGCCGGTGCTATGTTGGGCTTCCGGTCGCGCGACGCCGCGCGCCTTGCTCTGAATCCGATCATGAGTTTTCCCGACGAAGACGATTTCCACCGGCTGCTCGACGCGCTGACCACGTGCGTGCTGCTGCACGACGCGCAGACCAAGGCGATCGTGTGGGCGAATCGCGCCGCGTGCATCGCGCTCGGTTTTTCCGTCGAGGAATTGCTGCCGCTGAAGGCGCCGGACATGACGCGCCCCGAGCCGAAGTACCGGCGCGAGATCGCGGTGAGCGCGTGGGATCGCGCGCTCGTCGACGGGCCGCAGGTGTACGAGTGGTGTTATCGATCGCGTACGGGCGTCGACATGCTGTCCGAGGCCACCGCGACCTACGTGCCGCTGCGCGGGCGCGACGTCGTGATGGTGCAGTTTCGCGACATCAGCGCGGAAGAGGCGGTGCGCCAGCAATTGCGCCGCTACGAGGCGCGGCTGCGCGAGTTCATGCAGGATCTCGACGAAGGGATCGCGGTCGTGACGCCGCACGGCGGCGTGCAGTTCATCAGCGAGTCGGGCCGCCGCGTGCTCGGGCTCGCGCCCGGCGAACCGCTCGGCGAGGTGCTCGACTACTGCGCCGAAGCCGATCGCGACCGGCTCGTCGCGCAGTTGCGCGATGCACCGTCGGCGCATCCGTCCGCGCCGCAGCGCTACCGGATCGTACGGCGCGACGGCTCGGCATGCTGGCTGCGCATCCTGTGCCGGCAGGTCGAGATCGAAGGCGATCTCGACGGGCTGCTCGTGCAGTTCCGCGACGTGAGCGACGAAGTCGCGATCGAGGACGCGCGGCGCGCCGAGGCGCGGATGCTCGAATACGCGGGCCGTTACAACGCGATGGGCGAGATGGCGACCGTGATCGCGCACGAATTGAGCCAGCCGCTCGCGGCCGTGCGCAATTTCATCGAAGGCGCGGTGCGACGGCTGAACGGCAACGGCGCCGTCGACGACGCGATCTGGGGGCTGCGCAGCGCGGACCGGCAGGCCGAGCACGCGGCGCTGATCATCAAGAGCGTGCGCGAGTTCATCGTGAAGCGCGAGCCGGTCGTCGCGCGGGCCGACCTGCGCGACATCCTCGCGGACGTCGCGTACTTCATCGAGCTGCGCGCGAAGGAAGCCGGCGTGACGGTCGCGATCGTGCAGGCCGACACGCCGCTGCCGATCCGTTGCGAGCGCGTGCTGATCGGGCAGGTGATCCTGAATCTCGCGTTCAATGCGATCGAGGCATTCGCCAGTTGCGAGCGCGTGCCGCGCACGCTGACGCTCGGCACCGCGAACGTGGCCGGCCAGGCGGAGTTGCGTGCGGTCGACAATGGCCCGGGCATCGAGGCCGGCGCGCACGAGCGGCTGTTCGACGGCTTCTCGTCGTCGAAGGCCGGCGGCAACGGGATCGGGTTGTCGCTGTGCAAGAGCATCGTCACGCGCCACGGCGGGCGGATCGCCGCGAGCGCGGCCGCAGGCGGCGGGCTCGACTGCCGCGTCACGTTGCCGCTCGCCGATGGTTGAGCGCAACCGCGGCGGCGCGTCGCGGCGGGGCGGTGGCGCACGGCGCATCGTCAGCGCCCCAGCGCCCGCGCGGTCCGGCCGCCGATGCCGAAGTCGGTGTTCGGAATGTCCTTGATGATCACGCGCGTCGCCTGCAGTGGCACGTCGAGCACGTTCGCGCCCGCGTCGGACAGCGCGGCGATCAGCGCGCGCTTCTGCTCGTCGGTGCGGCCGGCGATCAGGATCGCGACGATCACCGGCAGCGACGGCGGCGCGCCGTCCGCGGCGCTGCGGCCGCCGAGGCCGATATGCGTCGCGGGCAGTTCGGTGAGCAGCACGCGTACCGATTCGATCGGTGCGCCGATCGCGTCGACGGTCGCAACGGTCAGTCTCGCGATCAGTTCGGCCTTGCGCGCATCGTCATGGCCGGCCGGCAGGAAAACTTCGAGTGTGGGCATGATGGCTCGGAAAGGTGAAGGTGACCGGTTCACCTTTGCGCGTGCAGCTGTGAACCGGCCACGGCTTACAGCAGGAAGCCGATCGCGCTGAGCGCTTCGGTCGAGTCGATCAGGCGCACGACCTTCTCCGCGATCCGCATCTCGCCGTCGGCATCGACGTGCAGTTTGTGCGTGACGTCGGCCGCGAACAGCGTCGCGGCACCGCGCTTGTACGCGACGACGACCTGCGCCGATTTCAGCTCGACGGTGTCGGCGCTGCCGCTCTCCAGCGTGAAGCGCGACACGGTGCGCACCGTGCGCGCCGCGTCGGCGGCCGACGCCGAGTAACCGGACACCATCCGCTGCACGCGCTTCTCGCGCATGTCGTGGTCGTCGAACACGTAGTTCAGCGTCGCCGCGAAATCGGTCGTGTCGGGATCGATCGGCACCACGTAGTGGCCGGCCGGATCCCACAGGTCGAGCCATGCGCGGTAGTCGCGGCGGTCGAGCATCTCGGCTTCGCGCCACACGAATTCGACCGCGCGGGCGAAGGTCTGCTCGGAAAAGAGGGCGTTGCGGTCGTCCATCACTGTTGCTCCATCATCTTGCGCCACTGCTGGTAGGCCTCGCGCATGCCGGTTTCGTCGGTCGCGTGCGCGGTCTTTTCGCCGTTCGCGGCGGTAATTTCACGGTTCAGCCCGCGATTCACGAGGATCGGCACGTCGGGGCCCGCATGCGCGCCGCGCTGCACGCGCTCCCAGGCTTCCGCGTCGTCGGGGCTGCCGAAGCCGAACGGGCCCTGGAAGTGTTCGTGAATGCGCAGGCGCTCGCGGTTCGCTTCGTCGGGGCCGCCGTCCATCGCGAGCGCGACGTGGCGGATCTCGGTTTCGTTCGCGGAGATCGGCCGCAGCACGCGAAAGAACGCCATCGACAGCGCGAGGTTCGGGAACAGGTTCAGGTTGAAGCCGACGCCCATCAGCGAGCGCACGATGCGGCGCACTTCGTCCGGCGCGTGGCGCTCGGCGAGCTTCGCCGCGAGCGGCGCGAAGCGTTCGGGCAGCGGGGCGCCGTCGTCCGCGTCGAGATCGATCAGCTCGGGCATCAGCACCGCGAGGCTGTGGCCGTTGCCGAGCGCGCGGCAGAACGCGTCCTCGCTCGTCATGAAGCGCGTGATCGCGGCGGCCGTTTCGTCGTCGATCGACTTCATCCACGACTTGTGCACGACCGGGAAGTGGTAGAGGTCGGTGGTGTTCTCGAGCTGGATCTTCCAGTTGCCCTTGAACCTGAACTTGTGCTCGCCATTCGCCTTGATCGGGTAGCCGGCGCCCTGTTTCATGAACAGGTCGATCCACGGCTTCGCGCCGCCGAGGAAATCCTCGAGCGGCTCGATCGCGTCGTTGAAGCTCGCGAAGATCAACCCCTGGTACACGCCGACGCGCAGCTTCACGAGCGGCAGGTCGCCCTTGTCGCACACGCCTTCGTAGCCGTCGCCGTACGGCAGCGCGCGCAGCGTACCGTCGAGCGCGTACGACCAGCTGTGATACGGGCACGTGAAGCCCTTCGCGTTGCCCTTGTGCGCTTCGCACACGGTCGCGCCGCGATGGCGGCAGCGGTTCTGCAGCACGTTGATCTCGCCGGTCTTGTCGCGCACGACGATCACCGGCTGGCGGCCGATCGTCGTCGTGATGAAGTCGCCCGGGTTCGGCAGTTCGCTTTCGTGCGCGACCCAGATCCAGGTGCGGTAGAAGATGCGGTCGAGCTCGGCTTCGAACAGCGCGGGGTCGTGGTACATCGCGGGCGCGATGCGGTCGGGCTGCGCGAGACCGTGCAACGCGCGGGTGTCGATCGTCTGGTAGGCAATGTCGCTCATCGTCGTCGTGGGGAAAGAGTCGCGAAAATCGGGCCGCGCCGGGCGCAGCGTCCGGAGATCAGTCTCGTCTTCTGCTACATATCGGTCAAATTGATCTAAAATCGACGATCAAATAAATGCGGCAAATGATGGAGGTCACGATGACATCGGTCGATCATCTCGATCTGAACCTGTTGCGCGTATTCCAGGCGATCGTCGAGGAACGCAGCCTGACGAAGGCCGGCGAGCGGCTTGCGCTGTCGCAGCCGGCCGTCAGCTATTCGCTCGGCCGGCTGCGCACGCTGTTCGACGATCCGCTGTTCGTGCGCACGCGCGCCGGCATGCAGCCGACGCCGGTCGCGCTGGAACTCGCCGGCATCGTCGGCAAGGCGCTCGACATGGTGCGCGTCGCGCTGCGCTACGCGGAGCGCTTCGATCCGGCCACCAGCACGCGCACGTTCCGGCTGTCGCTGTCGGATGCGGGCGAGATGGCGTACCTGCCGGCGATCTGCCGGGCGCTGCGCGAGCGCGCGCCGCGCGTGACGCTCAGCGTGCAGCCGCTGCCGGTGGAGGAGATCGAGGAAGCGCTGCGCGCGAGCCGGCTCGACTTCGCGATCGGCAACTTGCCGGAGTTGATGCCGCGCACGCGCCACCAGGTGCTGTTCGAGGAAACCTACGTGTGCATGACGGGGCGCAGGCGCGGGCTGCCGACGGCCGCCGCGCTGAGTCTCGAGCAGTTCGTGCGCGCCGCGCACGTGAACGTGAAATCGGTCGAGCACAGCCACCACGCGCTCGACGATGCGTTGCGCGCGCAAGGCGTGGGCCGCAACATCGCGCTCGAGGTGCCGCACTTCGTTGCGCTGCCGAGCGTGCTGTCGGTCACCGATCTGTATGCGACGCTGCCGAAGCGGCTCGCGCGGATTCTCAACCGCGACAACGCGTTCCGGCTGTACGACCTGCCGGTCACGCTGCCGCCCGCGCCGGTGACGATGCACTGGCACGAGCATTTCCACGAGGACGAGGGCAACGCATGGATGCGCGCGCTGCTCGCGGAGATCGTCGAGCGTTTCGACGAATGACGATCGGGCGGTGCGAGATGGGCGGCGGCCGCGTGTCGCCGGCGCCGGCCTGTCCCGACCTGAAGCGCATCGGTGCGTCAGCCGATCGGCAGATCGCGATGCGCCAGCGCGCCCCCGCGCATCAGAGATCGAGCACGAGCACGGGCGAGCGCGCACGCGACACGCAGCAGCAGATCACCGTGTTGCTCGCGCGCTCGGCCTTGCTCAGGCAGTGATCGCGATGATCGGGTTCGCCGTCGAGCACCGGCACCATGCAGGTGCCGCACACGCCTTCGCCGCATGAGGTATCGACCTCGATGCCGATCTTCGCGAGTGCGTCGACGATCGACGTATCGGGTGCGACGCGCACCGATTGGCCGCTGCGTTGCAGGCGCACTTCGAAGCCGTCCGCCGCGGCGTCATCCGCGGCGGTGACGCCCGCCGACGGTTCCGCCGCGAAGCGTTCGAGATGAATCGCGTCTTCCGGAACGCGCGTGACCGCGGCGGCGACGACCGCATCCATGAACGGCCCGGGGCCGCACGTATAGACATGCGCGCTCGAGTCGATCGACTCCATGCAGCGGCCGAGTTCGGCCGCGAGCGCATCGGGCTCGACGCCGTAGTGGAACGTCACGTGCGATGCGAACGGCTCGGCCGACAATTCGTCGACGAAGGCCGCGTGATCGCGGCTGCGCGCGAAGTAATGCAACCGGTAGCGTGCGCCGCGCCGGTTCAGCGCATACGCCATCGACAGCAGCGGCGTGATGCCGATGCCGGCCGCGACCAACACGTGCTCGCTCGCGGCATCGGTCAAGCGAAACAGGTTGCGCGGCGCGCCGATCGACAATTCGGCGCCGACGCTTACGTCGTCGTGCAGCGAGCGCGAGCCGCCGCGCGAGTGCGTTTCCTTCTTCACCGCGAACAGGTAGCTGCGGCGCTCGTCGGGGTTGCCGCACAGCGAGTATTGCCGCGTGATGCCGGACGGCGCGGTGACGTCGATATGGGCGCCCGGTTCGTACGCGTCGAACGGCTCGCCGTCGACGCGCGAGATCCGGAAACAGCGGATGTCCTGCGCCGCGTCGATCAGCGCGTCGATCCGGACCTGGTGGCGGTTCGCTTGCATGGGAAATTCCGTGGGGTAGAGAAAAGCGGCGCGGCCGAGCCCGCGCCGGCATGCAATCGAGAATAGGGATGGGCCTCGCATAAATCAAATCGATTAAAAATCGATGCTGGAATAAGCGGGATGGATGATGGTGAGTGTGCCGATTGTCGCCGGTCGGCGTGGCGGCGATCGCGCGGCCGGTGCGCGGACCACGCGATCGGTGAACCGCGCGGCTTCAGCGAACGGCGATGGCGTTGCCGCCGTCGACGGCCGCGTCGGCCGAAGCCGATGCCGCTGCATGACCGCGTTCGCGTTCGAGGCTGCGGCGATAGTGGCGGCACCCTGCGGCGAGCAGCAGCGCGGCCAGCGTGGCCGCCGCGACGTTGACGATCGCCATCGAATGGCCGACCGCGGCCGGCGCGCCGAACACGCGATCGGTGAATAGCGCGACGACGGTCGTGCCGATCCCGAGCGCGATCAGGTTCGACACGAGCAGGAACAGCGCGGAGATCTGCGCGCGCATCTGGTTCGGCGCGAGCGTCTGCATCGCGGCGGTCGACGTCGGCATTGGGAACGATGCGAAGAACATCGCGACGACCAGCATCGCGAGCGACGCGGGCAGGCTGTCGAGCTGCGTGAACAGCGTCGCGGGAATCACCATGCACGCGGCGCCGATCGCGCCGGCACGCATCGGCGCATCGCTTCGGCCGCGCCGCAGCAGCCAGTCGTTGAGCCAGCCGCCGCAGAACACGCCGGCCGTGTTCGCGGCCAGCAGCACGATGCCGAGCGTGTAGCCGGCTTCGACGGCCGTCATTCCGAAGTGGCGGATATAGAACGCGGGCGTCCAGCTCAGCAGGCAGTACAGCGTCATCGCATAGAACGAGAAGCCGAGGTAGTGGCACGCGAAGGTCGCGCGATGCGCGCCGACGAAGCGCAGCGAATCGCGCATCGACACGCGCCGCACGGCGCCCGAGCGATCCTGCGCGAGCCCCTTGCGCTGCGGATCGCGCACGGTCGCGGCGAACAGCAGCGCAACGAGGATCCCCGGCAGCCCGACGATCAGGAACGTGACCTGCCAGGCATGCACCTGCCCGACGATCGGCAGCGTGAACGCGCTCGCATGCTTGAGCAGCGCGATCACGTAGCCGCCGATCAGGAACGCGATGCCGCCGCCGATGAACGAGCCGAGCGAATACACGGCGATCGCGCGGCCGAGCTTCTCCTTCGGGAAGTAGTCGGCGAGCATCGAATACGCGCCGGGCGACAGCGCGGCCTCGCCGACACCGACGCCCATCCGCGCGACGAACATCTGCACGAAATGCTGGCTGAGCCCGCATGCGGCGGTGGCGACGCTCCACAGCGCGATGCCGAGCGAGATGATGCGCGGGCGCGCATAGCGGTCGGCGAGATACGCGACGGGCAGCCCCATCACCGCATAGAACAGCGAAAACGCGAAGCCGTTGAGCAGGCTGAACTGCGTATCGGACAGGTGCAGGTCGCGCTTGATCGGTTCGATCATCAGGACGAGGACCTGGCGGTCGACGAACGAAAAGATGTACGCGAGCATGCAGATGACGACGACATACCATTCGTACGTATAGCGCTTGCCGTCGGCAGCGCGGGCCGTGGATGCGGACATGCGGGTTCTCCAGGAGCGGGCGGTGGAAACGCGCGGCATCGGCCTCGCGGGCCGGGCGCCGTCGCGGCGCGAACGCGTGCGCGTGACACGATCGGTGACGCAGCGTAGTCGGCCAAATTCGGCCGCCATAGCCGGAGTGACAGCCGCGCCGCACGGACATTTACCGACGCGGATAAAGAAAACACCGAGGCCTTGCGCGCGAGCCGCCCCGCAGCGTACGTGCGACGGGGCGCGCGCGCATCATGCGGCGCGTCTATAAGCGTTATAGAGCGCATTGCGTCGACGTCCGAAATTGTCGTTCCTAGACTCGGCCGGGTTTTGATCGGCGGCGTTCGCGTCTCAAGGCGAACGCGCTTCACACCGAGCGGCGCGATGCCGACAGGCGCCGCAACTTCTACGGGACGACTCAGATGAACCAACCGAACGGGCGGGCCGACCGGCTTGCCGTACTGCTTGCCGCGCTGCTCGCGTGCATGACGCTGCCGGCCGCCGCGCAATCGAGCGTGACGCTCTACGGCCGCATCGACACCGCGATCGAATACGCGAACGCCGGGCCGAACCACGTGACACGCATGGGCAGCGGCAACCTGTGGGCGTCGCAGTGGGGGCTGAAGGGTGTCGAGGATCTCGGCGGCGGCTACGCGACGATCTTCAAGCTCGAGGACGGCTTCAACGCGGCGAACGGTGCGTTGTCGAACAGCAGCGCGCTGTTCGGCCGCGAAGCGTGGGTCGGCATCACGGGGCCGTTCGGCGGCGTGCAGTTCGGCGAGCTCTACACGATCCTGCATACGACGCTCGTCACGTACAGCCTGCCCGGCCTCGGCGCGGGGCTCGCCTGGGGCAACGCGACCAACAACTTCGTCGGGCCCGCGTTCCTGCGCGTGCGCAACTCGATGCGCTACACGTCGCCGCGCTACGCGGGCTTCATGCTGCGCGCGATGGCCGCGCGCGGCGCCAATGGCGCGGCCGGGCAGCCGGCGACGCTCGGCGATACGTACGGCGCGGGCATCAACTACGTGCGCGGCGGGCTGTCGGTCGACGTCGACTACATGCAGCAGAAGTTCAGCCCGGTAGCCGCATCGACGCTCGGCAACACGAGCCCGGCCGCGAACGGCAACTACACGCTCGGCGCGATTTCGTACGACTTCAAGGTCGTGAAGGTGGCCGCGCTGTATATGCGCCATCGCGGCGGCCCCGATGTGGCGACCGCGGTCGACAGCCAGAGCGCGTATCCGCACAGCGACATCATGGAGCTCAGCGCGACGGTGCCGATCGGACGCGCGTCGCTGCTGCTGAGCGTCGGCCATTACCGGAAGGTGGCCGACAGCGACGGCAACGCCGATTCGTACGGCATCCGCTTCGACTATCCGCTGTCGAAGCGCACGGTGCTGTACACGGGCGCCGCGATGGTGCGCAACGGCGCGCATGCGCGCTTCGTCGTCAACGGCGCGGCGGGCGGCGGCGTCGCGGTCGCGAAGCCTGGCGCGACCGCGAGCTCGCTCGTCGCGGGCATCCTCACGTCGTTCTGAGCGTTTTGGCGGACCCGCGCCCTGGTGCGGGCCCGCTCGCGCCGCTACGCGCAGGCGGGCGGGTGCGGCGCGAGCCATGCGTCGAACGGTGCCTGCTCGCCGATATTGAACAGTTCGAGCAGCAGCGCGCGCAGCCAGCGATGGCCGGGGTCCGCGTCGAAGCGACGATGCCAGTACGCGTTGACGGACCACTCGCCGGCGCCGGCGACTTCGTAAAGCACGCACGGCTGGCGCGCCGCGAACGTGATCGCGATCGTCTCCGGCAGGATCAGCGCATAGTCGCCGCCTTGCAGTAATGCCGGCACCACCATGAAATCGGGCAGCGCCGCGCGCACGCGCGGCATCAGTTCGTGCCGTTCGAGCAATTGCATCGATTGCGGATGCGACGTGATCGCGACGAAGCGCAGCGCGTCGGGCGCCGCGCCGTCGAGCACGAAATCGTCGGGCAGGCCGACGCGCCGGGCGGTGCGGCGCGGCATCAGCAGCACGCAGCGCTCGTGCAGCAGCGCGGTGCGCTGGAAATGGCTCGACGCATCGGCGAAATGGCCGAGCGCGAAGTCGATGCGCCCCGATTCGAGTGCGACGTTGAGCTGGCATTCGTCGACGTGCAGCGTCTCGATCACGGCGCCCGGCGCGCGCCGGTCGAACGCGGCGAGCAGCGTCGGCAGGAACGCGCTCGCCGCGAAATCGCTCATGTGCAGGCGGAACACGCGCTGCGTGCTGTCGGGCGCGAAGCGCGAGCCTTCGTCGAGCACGTCCTGCAGGATCGCGAGTGCCTTGTCGACCGAGATCGCGAGCCGTTGCGCGCGCGGGGTCGGCTCGACGCCGGTGCCGGTGCGCACGAACAGCGCGTCGCGGAACATCAGCCGCAGCCGGCCGAGCGCGTGGCTGACGGACGGCTGCGTGACGCCGAGCCGCAGCGCCGCGCGGCCGACGTTCCGCTCTTCATACACCGCGCGAAACGTCTTCAACAGGTTGAGATCGAGATCCTGCACGCGCAGGCCGTCGGGCGAGTCGCCGTCGTGCGGCGCGGCTTCGGGGCGGGCGGGGGCCGTCGCGCGGCCGGGAGTGGAGAGCGTCAACGTGTCTGCCTCGCGGTGACGGAAGGCGCGTGGCCGTAACGCCGCGCATATGCCTTCGCGAAATGGCCGAAGCCATGGATGCCGTGCGCGATCAGCACGTCGGTCACGCTGCGCGCGTCGCCGCGTTGCAGCGCCGCGTGCACGGCGGCGAGCCGGCGCTCGCGCACGTACGCGGCCGGCGTGGTGTGCAGGAACGCGCGGAACGCATGCTGCAGCGTGCGCGGCGCGACGCCCGCGACGGCCGCCAGCACGGCGAGCGCGAGCGGTTCGCCGAGGTGCGCATCGACGTGAGCGCACGCGCGCCGCACGTGCGCGGGCAGCGGTGGCGTGCCGCGCAGCAGCGCGTCGCTGTACGCGTGCGGCAGGTGCGTGAGCAGCAGCGACATCAGCCACGCGGTGAGGTCCGCGCCGAACACCGGCGACGCCGTGCCGATGCGCGGCTGCGCGCCGAGCCGGCACAGGTATTCGAAGGTCGACAGCACGAGCGCGGCGCCCGCGCCCGCGCCGCTCGTCGCGAGGTCGAATTGCAGCGGCCGCGTGAGCGGCGCGCGCAGCATGTCCTGCAACTTGCGTTCGAGCGCGCCGCGTTCGAGCCGCAGCACGAGATTGCGGCAATCGCGGCTCGTGCGCAGGCGGCTCGCGAGCGCGGGCGACGACACGGTCAGCGCGCCGGGGCCGGCGCGCGCGACGACGCTGCCGGCTTGCAGTTCGCACGCGCCCGCGAGCGTCAGCCGGAACAGGAAGTGATCGGCGTCGTCGCCGAAATCGATGCGCGTTTCACGACCGTAGCAGAGTTCGAGCAGCGCGCCGTGATGCAGCGGCACCTCGTACAGCTCCGCATGAAACGGATCGCGGCCGGACGCGGCCATCCGATGCGGCCCGAGACGATGCGCGACCGCGCGTTCGACTTCGTCGGGCGCCTGCAGCGTGCCGAGCCGGTTCGGCGCATGACGGGAAAGGGCGATGTCCATTCCTAGACCTCGAAGCGGAGGCGGGCGTGCAGCGTCGTGCACGGCGCCGCAATTGCGTTGCGCGAACGGGCGCGTCGTTGCGCGTTTTGAAGCGACGCGGCGCAGGCGGCCGCGTAGTCTCGGACAGACTCGATCACCGGGAGAAAACGATGAAGGTATGTGTTCTGGGCGGCGGCCACGGCTGCCATGCGGCGGCCATCGACCTGCTCGAAAAAGGCCACGACGTGACGTGGTGGCGGCGCGACCGCGCGCCGCATGCGCGGCTGCACGAGCTCGGCGTGCTGAACGTCACCGACTATCGCGGCAAGCGCACGGTGCCGCTCGGCGACGCGCCCGGCGCGATTCGCCTGACCGACGATCTCGCCGCCGCGTTGAGCGGCGCGCGGCTCGTCGTGGTGCCGCTGCCGGCCACGTCGCACGACGCGCTCGCCGCGCAGGTCGCGCCGCTGCTGGAGGACGGCCAGGTCGTGTTTTTGCCGCCCGGCACGTTCGGCAGCGTCGTGTTCGCCCGCGCGGCGGCCGACGCCGGCAATCGTGCGCGCGTCGCGTTCGCCGAAACGGGCACGCTGCCGTACCTCGTGCGCAAGCATGGCGACAACGACGTCGTGATCAGCGCGTACGCGACGCGCCTGCCGACCGGCGTGTGGCCGGCGAACGCGGCCGGCTGGGCGTTCGACGTGCTGCGTGCGGGCTATCCGTCGGTCGAGGCGGTCGAGGATGCGTTGTCCGGCGCGCTGATGAACGCGGGCCCGGTGATCCATCCGCCGCTGATCCTGATGAACGCCGGGCCGCTCGAACACTTCGACGCGTGGGACATCCACAACGAAGGCACGCAGCCGTCGATCCGCCGCGTGACGAACGCGCTCGACGCCGAACGTATCGCGGTGCGCGAAGCGCTCGGCTACCGCGCGCCGCATTTTCCGCTCGCCGATCACTACGCGACCGAAGGCGACGAGTGGATGTACGGGCGCGGCGCGCACGGCAAGCTGACCGATAGCGGCGACTGGCGCGAGAAGATCGATCTGCGCACGCATCGCTACATGCTCGAGGACACCCGGCTCGGGCTGTCGTTCATCGTGTCGTGCGGGCGTTGGGCCGGCGTGCCGACGCCCGTCGCGCAGGGACTGCTGGGCATCGCGAGCGCGGTGGCGGTGCGGGACCTGTACGCGGAAGGCCGCACGCTGGAACGGCTCGGGCTCGCGACGCTGTCACGCGACGCGCTGCGCGTGCTGCTCGGCGCGGGGTACACGGCATGAAGGCGGCCGCGGAAGTGACGCGCATCCACGTGCTCGGCGCGGGGCGCATGGGGCAGGGCATCGCGCTCGTGTTCGCGTTCGCGGGCCTCGACGTGACGCTGATCGACTTCAAGCCGCGCGATGCGGCCGGCCGTCGCGCATTCGACGATCGCACGCGTGACGAGATCGCCCGGCCGCTGCATGCGCAGGTCGCGCTGGGCCGCATCGATGCCGCACAGGCGGATGCCGTCGTCGCGCGCATCGCGATCGTCGCGCGGGACGGCGCGGCCGACGCGGTGCGCGATGCCGATATCGTGTTCGAAGCGCTGCCCGAAGTGCTCGATGCCAAGGCGGACGCGCTGCGCTGGCTCGGCGAACACGTCGATGCGCACGCAACGATCGCGTCCACCACGTCGACGTTCGTCGTCACCGAATTGCAGCGCTACGTCGCGCACCCGGCGCGGATGCTGAACGCACACTGGCTCAATCCCGCGCTGCTGATGCCGCTCGTCGAGGTCAGCCGCAGCGAGGTAACGGATCGGTCCGTCGTCGACGCGCTCGCGGCGCTGCTCGAACGCGTGGGCAAGAAGCCGGTGATCTGCGGGCCGGCGCCCGGCTATATCGTGCCGCGCATCCAGGCGCTCGCGATGAACGAGGCCGCACGGATGGTCGAGGAAGGCGTCGCAAGCGCGGAGGATATCGACACGGCCATCCGCACCGGCTTCGGCCCGCGCTTCGCGGTGCTCGGGCTGCTCGAATTCATCGACTGGGGCGGCTGCGACATCCTGTATTACGCGTCGACGTACCTGGCCGGCGAGATCGGGCCGCGCTTCGCGCCGGCCGCGAGCGTCGTGCGCAACATGGAAGCCGGCCGCGACGGCGTGCGCACGGGCGCCGGCTTCCACGACTATGCGAACGTGGATGTGCCCGCGTACATGCGCCGGCGGCTCGGCGAATTCGCGCGGCTGCTCGACCATCTCGGGCTCGTGCCGACGTTCGACAGCGCGCGGCGCGGCCGGGACGCGTAGCCTCGACGTTGCGGCTGCGTGCGCTTGCGGCGCCGCGCCAGCGCGCACGTGGCGCCGTGAACCGGTGCGCCAATCGTTTACCGGCAACGCGGGTGCGGCGGCCGGCGCGGGCCGCGCGCTCATGCCGCGTCGCCGCGCGTGCCGGCCGCCGGTACGGCACGCGTCTCGCGCATCACGCACAGCGTCGCGACGGTCACGAGGCCGAGTGCGACGAGGAACAGCGATACGGGCCACGACGCGTGATAGCGCGCGAGCAGCGCGGTCGCGATCAGCGGCGACATGCCGCCCGCGAAGATCGACGCGACTTCATGGCCGAGCGCGACGCCCGAGTAACGCACTTCGGTGCTGAACAGCTCGCCGACGAGCGCCGGCAGCGTGCCGATCATCGCACCGTGGCTCACCGCCGTGCCGACCGTCAGCGCGAGCCACACGAGCGGCGTCACGCGCGTATCGAGCAGCCAGAAGAACGGAAACGCGCACGCGATCAGGCTCAGCGCGCCGATCAGGTACACGGGCTTGCGGCCGATCCGGTCGGACAGGCGACCCCACGCGAGCATCGCGCCCATCTCGACGATCATCGCGATCATCACGCCAGTCAGCATCGTGCCGTTCGGAATCCCGACGTACTTGCCGTAGACGAGCGAGAACGCGAGGAAGATGTACGCGCCGCCGTTCTCGGCCACGCGCAGCCCCATCGCGAGCAGGATTTCCTTCGGATGGCGGCGGATGCACTCGATGATCGGCAAATGCGTGCGCGCACCGCGCTTGCCGGCCTGCTCGAAGTCGCGGCTTTCCGGCAGATGGCGGCGGATATAGATGCCGATCGCGAAGATCGCGATGCTCGCGAGGAACGGCAGCCGCCAGCCCCACGTGCGGAACATGTCGTCCGGCAGCGCCTGCGCGGCGAGAAACGCGGCCGACGACAGCACGAAGCCGCCGCCCACGCCGAGCTGGCTCCACGCCGCGTAATAGCCGCGCTGCTCGGGCGGCGCGTTCTCGCTGATCATCAGCACGCCGCCGCCCCATTCGCCGCCGGACGCGATGCCCTGCAGCAGCCGCAGCACGACGAGCGCGGCCGGCGCCCACAGGCCGACCTGCGCGTAGGTCGGCAGCAGGCCGATCGCGAAGGTCGATGCGCCCATGATCAGCAGCGTCCACACGAGCGACGCCTTGCGTCCGTAACGATCGCCGACGTGGCCGAACACGATTCCGCCGAGCGGCCGCGCGACGAAACCGAGCGCGAATGCGGCGAACGCGGCGAGGCTGCCGGCCAGTGGCGATGCGCCGGGCGGAAAGAACACGTGGCCGAACACCAGCGCTGCGGCCGTGCCGTAGACGAAAAAGTCATACCATTCCATCGCGTTGCCGGCGACGGAGGCGATGACGATCCGGCGTAGCTGCCGGTCAGCGAGCGGCCGGGCGGCGCTCGGGGATTGCACGGTGTCGGTCGGGTACATGGCGGACTCTGAAGGGGAGGCGGGCGCGTGCCGTCTTTTGCAGCACTGCGGGCTAGTGTTGTCGGCCCCGGCAGCCCCGTCAAATCCGCAGAAAAAGGGGAGTGTCATCACTCCGGTTGATGATGGGTACAACCCTCGCGGGTGGAAAAGGTCACGCTGCGTGCCTGCATTTGCGTGGAAACTGGCATGGATGTTTCGGGCGGGCCAGAAAAGTTCAGACAGACTCCATGCAGGCGTCCGGTTGCTTGCGACCGGTACAAATCGGATCACGCAGAAAAGGGGCTTTATTAACGAAAGTCGAAGCCGGAAAATTCGTATTCATCCCATAGGCGGCGTTGCATTTCCGCGTTATCAATCTCGATCCACGTGATATGCGAGATCGCTGATGAAGAACGAACAAGGCCATGAAATGGTTCGCCTCGGAGACGCCACCGACCACGACGGCACCGTCATCGAAGCCGCCGACGACCTGAAACATCTCGGAATCGGCGTGGCGCTTGACGGCCATGGTGTTCGTTGTCCGAAATGCGATGGCGTGTTTCCGCTGCTGGCGAGCGGGCCGCGCATGCACCATGGCCGCCTGGTGGGATATCGCGGCGACGCAACCGGCTGCGGCGCAATCGTCATTGGCCCGCGAGCAACAGGGGCGGCATGAATGGCGATTTTTGCTCATGCTCGCACGCTCTCGATCTCCGGCGCATCGTTGCCGACCTACGGAATGGATGCGCTGCCGGTCTTCGTTCCCGTGCGCTTGCAAGGCACCGAAACCCTTGGCCGTCTCGATGCATGCCGCTACCTCGTCACGCTGCGAACCGACGACGCCTATGCGTTCTCTCCCAGTCGCACGGCCGATGTCGAGCTGGACGAGATCGTCGGCACCGAAGTGACGGTGTCGATCCGGCTCCAGGACACAGGGTCGCTCGCGCCGGAGCCGCCCGGCACGGCTGGACACGACAACAGGGGCGCCGGAACGCGCGAGATCAGCGGACTGGTCGAAGCGGCACGGCTGGCCGGGCAGGATCGCGATTCAATCCTGTACGAACTGGAGCTGCGCCCGTGGCTCTATCGCGCGGCGCTGACGCAGGATTGCCGTCTGTTCCAGGATATGACCGTCGTCGAAATCACCGACGCGGTACTCGAGAAATACCCATACCCCGTCGACAAGCGCCTGGGCGCATTCCGCGGCGCGTATCCGACACGCGACGTCCAGCGTCAGGCGTTCGAATCGGATTGGGCGTTCCTGCAACGCCTCTGGGAAGAATGGGGAATCTGGTGGTGGTTCGAACACGACGGCGGCCGTCATCGCCTGGTCCTGTGCGACTCGATGGGCGGGCATCGGCCGCATCGTGCCGCTTATGCGACGTTGCGCTATCTGCCGCCCGGCGCGCGGCGCATCGACGCGGAACACATCCATACGCTGTCCGTGACCCGGCGTCTGACGCCGGGCGGCATGAGCGTGACGGACTACGACTACACGCGCCCGCGGGCCGATCTCGCCGCGACGGCGGAAGCCCCTCGCCCGAACGCAAGCGCCGATGGCGAGATCTACGGATGGGGCGATTACAGTCAGCCGCTTGCCGGCGCGCCTGGGCTGACGGGCCAACCGAACGATACGGCGCGCGAGGCGCATCACTTCGCAAACGTTCAACTCGAGGCGCAGCGCTCCAAGGGGCTGCGTGCGAACGGGCAAGGAAACCTGCGCGGCCTCGCGGCCGGGCATACCTTTGAGTTGACCGGCTATCCGCAGCAGGCGGCCAATCGAGAGTACCTCGTCGTATCGTGCACGCTCGATATCGAAGAGCTCGCGCAGCGCACCAGCGACGCGCCGACCTGTCGCGTCGACGCGCGATTCGAGCTGTTGCCGGCCAACGAGCCGTTCCGCCTGGAACGCAGCGTTCGCAAGCCGGTCATGAGCGGGCCGGAGACAGCCATCGTCGTCGGCCCCGCCGGACAGGAAGTCTGGACCGACCGATACGGCCGCGTGAAGGTGCAGTTCGCCTGGGACCGGCACGGCACGCACGACGAGCATGCCGGTATCTGGCTGCGCGTGCTGTCGCCGTGGCAAGGCGTGGACATGGGGGCGACGTTCATCCCGCGCATCGGCCACGAGGTCGCGGTGTCGCACTACCAGGGCGACCCGGATTTGCCGGTGATCATCGGCAGCGCGGTCAACGCGTTCCGACAGCCTGCGCTGGAGCTGCCGTACAACCATTCGCTCGCCGTGATCCGCGGTCGGGAGTTTCACGGCACCGCGTCCGGTCATCTCGCGATCGACGATACGCGGGAACAAATCCAGACGCAGCTGTCGAGCGATGCCGGTGCATCGACGCTGAGCCTGGGTAACCTCCGCCGTATCACACGCAAGAAAGGTCGCGGCGACGCGCGTGGCAAGGGTTTCGAGCTTCGCACCGACGACTGGGGTGTTGTTCGGGCGTTGAAGGGACTGTTCGTATCAACGGACGGCCAGCCAGGCGGCCCCGGCCACGCGAAGGCCGCGAAAGCGGCCGTCGGCCGGCTGACGCAGGCGCGTGACCTGCAGAAAAGCCTCGCGGATCTGGCGCAACGGCACGACGCACCACCACCCGGCGCCGATCAGCGCGACGTCCACCGGGCGATCAACGCGCGCAACGATGCGATTCGGGGCACACCGTCCGGGGGCACGAACGACTTCCCGGAACTGGCCGAACCCGACATCGTGCTGGCCGGATCTGCCGGCATCAGCATGGCGGCCGAGCGCGGCGCGCATATCGCCAGCGGCGAGGACGTGGCGGTGACGAGCGGCCGGCATGTCGGGATCGCCGTGGGGCGGTCGTTGTTCGCGAGCGTGTCGAACGCGTTCTCGCTGTTCGTGCACAAGGCGGGCATGGCGCTCGTCGCTGCCGCGGGGAAAGTGCGGATCGATGCGCAGACGGATGGCGTCGACGTCACCGCGAGGAAAGCCATCCGGCTCACGAGCACGGCCGACAGTATCCACCTGCACGCGGCAGAGGAAATCGTGCTGCACGCCGGCAGGACGGAAGTACGCATCAGCGACCGCGGATATGTGGTGCGCACGGCGGGTGAGCACACGATCCATGCGGGCAGTCATCAGACCGACCATGCACGGGTGCGACCGATGCGCATGCCGGTCACGCCCGAACACCCCGGGCGGTACGCCGCGCAGTTCGTGCTGCTGGAGCACGGCAGCGGGTTTGCCTTGCCGAAGCAGCCGTATCGGATCACGCTGGACAACGGACGCGTGATCGAGGGCGTGAGCAACGAGCGGGGCGAAACGGACGTGGTGACGAGTCACGACATCGCGTTCGGCACGGTGGAATTGCTGGCGGCGAGCGCGCCGGACAAGGTGATTGCGGTGAATCGGGCCGCGATCGTGCGCGAGAACACGGCGCCCTACACCGCCCGGGCGCCGAACGCCGACAAGCGCGCGGCGACGATCATGGGTAGGGAGGCCAGTACCCCGGAACAGGGCGCTACGTCGGGCAGCCAGCGGCCCGCGTTCGCGGCATGCGATCCGCTGAACTTCGGGTTGCGTTTCCATCACTTCATCGACGGGGCCAAACAGGGGGATACGCCGCGCAATATGCCGGTGCGCCGGGATGTCGAGTATCCGGTGACGAAAGCTTATACGGTGGCGATCAAGAAGGTGCTCAAGGGGATTCCGTGGGGCAAGTACTATACGGTGAGCGGCGAGTTAACAAGGAATCTGAATGAAAACATTGCGCTCGCAGTTGAAAAAATACTATGCGTCGCACTTTCGACCGGGCCGTTTGGATTGCCAAGTGGTTCTTCAAGCGACCCAATGAAATCAAATGGCGCAACTCCCAAGATCGTCATTGTTAATGCGATTGAAGGTCGATCCAGGTACAACATGCGCTCAGACGTAAGCGCGTCGTTTTCCACGCCAAAGTGGACGATCGTCATTCAAGAAACCGAGATACTGAAGATCATCGCATCGTCAAACAACGCAGCTGCCTTGGATAGAAACCTGAAAGCATTCGCCGACTTGCTTTATCACGAAGCACGACATTGTCAGCAGGCATTCTGGATGATGGCTTTGCTTAATCGGCACTGTGAAGATTATTCTTCATTTAAGAAAATAAATGTCGTTTATAAACAATATATCCCCGAAGATATTTTCGCGGTTACGAAGAAAACTCAAATTCCGAGCGATGCACGAGTTTCCACAGGACTTCATCGCATGCTTATTTTTCACTATTACTGGATGATTTCGCATCTGCAGAATCAGACTGGCGGATCCTATGTGAAACCCGACGTGCCAATTGCACAGGCCGAGGTGTGCAAGCTGTTGAGAGTGCCGCCAGAGACGGCGGCGAAGATGGTCAGTTTCGAAGAGGGATACCGGAGTCAGTTACATGAAGAAGATGCATATGCGTGTGCGGAAGTGGTGCAAGCCTATTGGGACCGTCCTGATCGTGCTTTCGTGCGTAACCCCGGTACATGCACAGGAGAATACGATGCTTCATTTCACGCCATTGGGGGAGGGATTTGAAGTGCAAACGACAGACGAGGAGCAACGCACCGTGCTGCGCACCATCCTTGAAACGGCCATGGCGATCCTGCGCGATGATGCACCCTACGATCCGAAACATATTGTCTTTGGAACAAACTACACGACATGGACGCACCATCCTGCAAAAGGATATCTTTATAAGTACGCAAATCGTGCACTCCATCGAACGACGATCGAATTTTCCACAGGCGACGACCCGGAGGACTACAGCGATAATCGCGACAAGGTAAAAATTGTTCCAGCCGGAGTAAGGATTATCTTCGACGCAAGGGTTGCTGGTTTGTCGGCTGCAGAAATAAAATCGCTTCTCCAGCTGGAGGATTATTGGATTGACGGAGAGGGAAATCGTCAATACGGGAACGAGATGATGGTGCGCGACCCGAAAATGCCGAATTTGCAGTCCTTCCGCTACCGATCGAAGGACCTTCCGGGAAGCAAGTTTCCCGTGAACGTGAATCTATTTTACGTGAATTCCCCGGACGGATTATCCCCGCCGGTCCTTGATGAAGTGAGGATACGTCGCGCATACAAAATCCTGACGCCGGACGAACGCAAGCAACGCCGTCTCGAAGAGCAACGAGCGAAGCGGCAGAAATATGGGGAAATGAACCTGTGCACAGGCATGCTGTGCCCGGAAACGGGGATATGGCAGGGATACAGCAAAACATCGGAGTCGCATCGGTTGCTGATCCGCAAGGGTCAAAAATTCCCTGACGTCCGCAAGTTGACCCCTTGGGAGCAAGCACAACGAGCGCAATACGCGGACCTCTTCGAACCCGGCCGATGGATGTGGTTGGAGGAATACGGCGACCCGCCGTGGACACAGGAAGGATGACGTCGCATCCGCGTTAGCGAATGCCCACAGCTGGCCGATTTCACACATGCAGAATCGGCCACGCCGCGCTTATGTAAAGCCCGACGTGCCAATTGCACAGGCCGAGGTGTGCAAGCTGTTGAGAGTGTCGCCGGAAACGGCGGCGAAGATGGTGAGTTTCGGAGAGGGATACCGGAGCCAGTCACATGAAGAAGATGCTTATGCGTGTGCCGAAGTGGTGCAAGCCTATTGGGATGAGCGCGTTATGTCCCGAGACCGGCTTGTGGCAAGGATTCATCCCCGTCTCGGGTTCACAGTAATGGTTGGCCTACGAGAGACGAAAATTTCCCGCAGTCCGCACATTGCCCCCAGGCGGAACGCGAGCAAGGGCGGCGCATCGAGCACGTACCGGGTCGCCGGGTGTGATTTAGAGCGCCACACGACCACCCGTTATAGGATGCAGGACGCCTCCGAACCTGACAAGGCATGAACTCGAGGGCGGGCCCGGCCCGCCCTTTGTGATTTGTTGAACGCCCACGTGCCGCGGGCCAGAAATGGACCCGACTGCGCTCTCCTTGGCTTCGTCCCTTTTCGCCCGCGGCGGCGCACGCTACCCCCTCACCGCTCGATCTGCCGATTCCACCGCGTATCCCACTGCGCACGGCGTGCGTTGATCGCGGTCCAGTCGACCACCGTCACCTTGCGCACCAGATCGTCGACGTTGCCGAGGCTTTGCTGCATCGTGGCAGGCATCTTCGCGAGACGGTTGGTCGGAATCTGCTTGCCGGCCTCGGCCGCCTTCGTCTGCGCGGGCGCGGACAGCAAAAACTGCGCGAGCTTCTGCGCGAGTTGCGGATCGGGATTGTTCGCGACCACGCACAGGTCGACGAGCAGCAGCACCGGGCCTTCCTTCGGATTCGCATACGCAACGGGGATGCCCTTGTCCTGCAGGTCGCCGACGCCGGTCGGCGTCAGCGGGAACAGGCCGGCTTCGCCCGTCTGTACCATCTCCGAGATCTTCGCCGAGTTCGGGATGTATTCGACGACGTTCGGCCCGACCGTGCTCGCCCACTTGCTGAAGCCCGGCTCGACGTTCTGTTCGTTACCGCCGAGCAGCCGGTTGATCGCGAGGAAGCCGTGCAGCCCGAACGTGCTGCTCGACGCCGACTGGAACACGACCTTGCCCTTGTATTTCGGATCGGCGAAATCCATCCACGACGTCGGCGGCGCCCAGCCTTTCTCGGCGAACAGCTTCTTGTTGTACGCGATGCCGGTCATCCCGAGCTGCACGCCCGCGCCGACGTCGTCCTTCATCCGCGCGAACGGGTACAACTCCTTCAATACCGGCGAATCGTCGAGTTTCTGGCATACGCCGAGGCTCACCGCGCGCGCCATCACACCGTCGTCGAGGAACGCGACGTGGATCTGCGGCTTGTTGCGGTTCGCGAGCAGCTTCGCGAGCACGTCCGACGACGTGCCGGGCACGATCACCACCTTCACGTTGTTGGCCTTCTCGAAGTCGGGCAGCACCTGGCTCGTATAGGCCTTTTCCATCGGCCCGCCGTTCATGCCGACGTAGATCGTCTTCGTTTGCGCGCACGCGGGCGCGCCGGCGCCTGCGATGCAAAGGGCGGCGGCCGCCGCGATCGTGCCGAGCAGTTTCATTTTTGGATCTCCTCTTGACGGAAAGGGGCGGTCGGCGCGGCTTGCGGGAAGAAGCGGCCGATCGAGAATGCATCGAGTGGCGTGACGGTTTCGCCGGTGGTGACGAGATCGGCGAGTACCTCGCCGACACCCGGCGCGAGCAGGAAGCCGCCGCCTGAAAAGCCGAATGCATGCAGCAGGTGCGGCGTCGTGCGGCTCGCGCCGATGATCGGGTTGTGGTCGGGCGTGCAGCCTTCGACGCCGCTCCACGTGCGGATCAGCAGCGCGTCGCGCAGCGCGGGCAGCAGCGCGCACGCGTCGCGCATCACCGCGCGCGTCGTATCGACCGACGGCTGGCCGAATTCGCCGTCGCCGCGGCCGCGGCCGCCGCCGATCACGCAGTTGCCGCGCGCGACCTGGCGCGCGTACACGCCGCCGCCGTACACGCCGAGGTTGTGCGCGATGAACGGCGGCAGCGGTTCGGTCACCCACATGTTCGGGTAGATCGGCTCCATCGGCACGGCTTCGCCGAAGCGCTCGGCGATCGTGTTCGCCCATGCGCCGGCCGAATTGATCAGCCATGTCGCCGTGTGCGCGCGGCCGCCGGCCTGCACGTGAAAGCGCGTGCCGTCGTGGTGAACCTCGTCGACCGCGGTGTGCTCGAACACGTCCGCGCCCGCCGCGCGAGCCGCGCGCGCGAACGCGGGCGACACGAGGCGCGGGTTCGCATGGCCGTCGGCCTCGCACAGCGAGCCGCCGAGCGCCGCGCGGCCGAGCCACGGGTAGCGGCGGCGGAACGCGTCGCCGCGCATCACCTGCAGCGGCAAGCCGTGTTCGCCGGCGAGCGCGGCGTACGCGTCGAGCGCGTCGAGATCGGCGTCGCTGCGCGCAAGCCGCAAGTGGCCGGACACGACGAATTCGCCGTCGATGCCGATCAGTTCGGGCAGGCGATCCCAGATACGCCGCGCGCGCAGCGCGAGCGGCAATTGCTCGGCCGGGCGGCCCTGGCAGCGCACCCCGCCGTAGTTCACGCCGCTCGCCTGCGCACCGCAGTCGCGCCGCTCGAACAGCCCGACGCGCAAGCCGCGTCGCGTGAGCGCGAGTGCGGCCGACGCGCCGACGAGGCCGCCGCCGACGATCGCGACGTCGTAATGTCGACGCTCACTCATCGCGCGCCTCGTCGGGAATCGCCGCGACGTCGTCGCCCGCGAGCGCGGCCGAGATCGGGAACGGCTTCACCGGCGGTTGCGCACGCAACCGGCCGACGTCGGCGAGCGGAAGGCCGGTTTCGGCGGCCAGCACGAGCGCGGCCGCGTCGCCGCACATGCGGCCCTGGCAGCGACCCATGCCGACGCGCGTCAGCGCTTTCAGCCGGTTCATTTCGGTCGCTGCGCCCGCGCGAATGCAGCGGCGCAGCGTGCCCGCGTCGACTTCCTCGCAGCGGCACACGATCGTGTCGTCGGGGCAGCGCGCGGCTTGGTCGGCCGGCGGCGCGAATGCCGCTTCGAGGCCCACGCGGAACGAGCCGATGCGTGCGAGCGTGCGGTCGAGCGCCGCCGTGTCGGGTTTGCCGGACGGCGAGCGAGAGGCGATGCCGGCATCGTCGAGCAACGCGAGCGCCGCACGTCGGCCCGACGCTTCGGCCGCGTCGGCGCCCGCGATGCCCGCGCCGTCGCCGGCGACGTAGATACCGCGCACCGACGTGCGCCCGGCCGCGTCGCGCTCCGGCAGCCATGCGCGATTGAGCGGGTCGAAGCCGAACCGGCAGCCGGCCAGATCGGCGAGCTGCGTTTCGGAACGCAGGCCGAAGCCGAGGCCGAGCGCATCGCAGTCGAGCACGCGCGGCGACGCGGTGCGCTCGTCGTCGCCTGCGGCGCGCCATGCGAGCCCCGTCACATGTCGGGCGCCGAGCACGCGCTCGAACGTGACGCCCGTTTCGATCGTGACGCCGTGCGCGCGCAGCCAGCCGATGGTGTAGAGCCCCTTCGCGAAGATCGACGGCAGGCGCAGCAGCGCGGGCGCGGCGGCGGCCTGGCGGCGCAGCGGGCTCGTATCGAGCACGGCCGCGACCTGCGCGCCGGCCTTCGCATACTGGTAAGCGACGAGGTAAAGCAGCGGCCCCGTGCCCGCGAAAACGATGCGCCGGCCGATCGCGCAGCCCTGCGCCTTCAGCGCGACCTGTGCGCCGCCGAGCGTATAGACGCCCGCGAGCGTCCAGCCCGGCACGGGCAGCACGCGGTCGGTGGCGCCGCTCGCGACGATCAGGTGCGCGTACGGCACCGTCACTTCACGGCCGTCCTGCAGCGTGTCGACGCGGCCCGCGCCGCATGACCACGCCAGTGTGTTCGGCCGGTAGTCGACGTGCGGCAGCAGCGCGGCCATCGTCCGGTGCAGCGCGTCGGCCTTCGCGGCCTCGAAGCCGTATAGCGTGCGCTTGTCGCGCGCGAACGCGGCGCCGGCCGGCGGTTGACGATAGATCTGTCCGCCCCAGCGCGCGTTCTCGTCGATCACGACCGGCCGCAGTCCCGCGTCGACCAGTGCCTCGGCCGCGCGCACGCCGGCCGGCCCCGCGCCGACGATCACCGGCTGCAGCGCGGCGTTCATGCTGCGTCTCCGGCTGCGATCGGCCGGGCGATCGTGAGAATCCGCATGCCTTCGACGATCGGCGTCGAGCATGCGCGCACGCGTGCGCCGGCTTCGGTGCGCACCCAGCAGTCCTGGCACGCGCCGATCAGGCAGAAGCCCGCGCGCGGCTGCCCGCTGAATTCGCTGATGCGCACGCGACGCTGCGCGACCAGAATCGCGGTGAGCACGGTGTCGCCGGCGAGCGCCTGCGCAGGACGGCCGTCGAGCGTGAACGCGACGGACGCGCGCTCGCGTTCGGCGACGCGCACGAACTGCGCGCCGTCGTCCGCGATGTCGTTGGTACGGGAAACGGGAGTCGTCATCAATGTTGGCCGATCAGGATGCGGTTCAGGCCGTACACGCGATCGAGCAGCAGCATCGCGCCGGCGGTGATGAAGATGACGAGCGCCGACACCGACGCCATCATCGGGTCGATCGATTCGGTCGCGTACATGTACATGCGCACGGGCAGCGTGACCGTCTGCGGCGACGTGACGAAGATCGACATCGTCAGCTCGTCGAAGCTGTTGATGAACGCGAGCAGCCAGCCGCCCGTGATGCCGGGCACGATCATCGGCAGCGTGATGCGGCGGAAGGTCGTCCACGGGTCCGCGCCGAGCGAGCATGCGGCCTGCTCGATGCTGCGGTCGAGGCCCGCGACGGACGCGAGCACGAGCCGCATCACGAACGGCGTGATGACGATCATGTGCGCGAGCACGAGCCATGCGAACGAACCGGTCGCGCCGATCAGCGCGAAAAAGCGCAGCAGCGCGATGCCGAGCACGAGGCCGGGAATCACGAGCGGCGACAGCAGCAGCCCGTTCAGGAACGCGCGGCCCGGAAACGTCGCGCGGCCGATCGCGAGGCCGGCCGGCAATGCGATCGCGAGCGACAGCGTCGCCGACGCGAACGCGAGCTTCACGCTGTTGAGGAACGCGGTGACGAAGTCGGGATAGTCGAGGATCGCGCGGAACCAGCGCAGCGACACGCCGCGGGTCGGCAGCGTCAGCGTTTCGTCGGGCGTGAACGCGACGAGCACGACGATCACGAGCGGCGCGAGCACGAACAGGATCACGAGCGTGTGGAACGCCAGCGCAAAGGGGCCGTTCTTTCTCATCGGGAGGCGCCTCCGAGGCTGCGCGCGTAGCGGCGTTCGAGCACGCGGTAGTAGGTGAGCATCACGACGAGGTTCGCCGCGAGCAGCAGCACCGCGATCGTCGCGCCGAGCGGCCAGTTCAGCGAGCCGAGGAATTCGTCGTAGACGGCCGTGGCCGCGACCTTCAGGCGGCGCCCGCCGAGCAGGCCCGGAATCGCGAACGCGCTCGCCGACAGCCCGAACACCATCAGGCTGCCCGACAGCACGCCGGGCATCAGTTGCGGCACGACGATGCGGCGCAGCGTCGTGAACGGCGACGCGCCGAGCGACAGCGCGGCGTGCTCGGTCTGCGGATCGAGCCGCTGCAGCGCGGTCCACACCGGGATCACCATGAACGGCAGCATCACGTGCACCAGCGCGATCACGATCGCGAAGGTCGTGTATTCGAGCTTGTACGGCCCGAGGCCGACGAGCGCGAGCGCCTGGTTCACGAGCCCGCTCGTGTTCAGCAGCATGCTCCAGCCGAACGCGCGCACGACCACCGACACGAGCAGCGGCGCGAGGATCGCGAGCAGGAACAGCGAGCGCCACGGGTCGCGCATTTTCGACAGCACGTACGCTTCGGGCGTGCCGATCGCGACGCAGATCGCGGTGGTCAGCGCGGCAATGCCGAACGTGCGCGCGAAGATCGTGTGGAAGTACGACGAGCCGAGCACTTCCGCGTAGTTGCCGAACTGGAACGCGGCGATCGGGCCGGTGGCCGGGTCGAAGCGGTAGAACGTCAGCACGAACGTCATCGCGAGCGGCACGAGCACGAGCGCGGCGAACAGCGCGAATGCAGGTGCGCACATCAGCCACAGCGGCGCATGCGCGCGCCAGCGCGCGCGCGGTGCGCCGCCGCCGACGGCACGGGGCGTCACCGCGTCCGCCGCGGCCGTGGCGGCCACGGTCGCGCCCGATTGCGCGAGCCCGGCCGGTGCGCCTTCGGTCGAGAGCGGGCGGGAAGGCTGTCGCATTCAGGCCTCCCGGCGCATCACGCGCACCGCGTCGCTGTGCCAGTCGATGCCGACCGGCGCGCCTTCCGCGAGCGGCTCCGCGCCTTCGTTCTGGCAGCACACGAGCACTTCGCCGAGCGCGCTGTCGACGCGGTACAGCCACTGGCTGCCGAGGAAGAAGCGGCTCGTGACGGTCGCCGCGAAGCGGCCGGCCTCGGGCGCGCACAGCCGCAGCTTTTCGGGGCGGATGCAGACCGATACCGCGTCGCCCACGCGCACGTCGCGCTCGCGCGGGGGCAGATGCGCGGTGCGGCCCGTCTCGGCGAGATCGTGCCCGAGGTCGATGCGGATCGCGTCGCCGTCGTGCGCGACGATCGTGCCGGGCAGCAGGTTCGCCTTGCCGATGAATTGCGACACGAAATGATTTTCGGGGCGCTCGTATGCGCGATACGGCGTATCGGTCTGCGTGATGCGGCCGGCTTCCATCACGACCACGCGGTCGCTGATCGACAGCGCTTCCGACTGATCGTGCGTGACCATGATCGTCGTCGTGCCGATCTTGCGCTGGATCGCGCGCAGCTCGAACTGCATGTCCTCGCGCAGCTTCGCGTCGAGATTCGACATCGGTTCGTCGAGCAGCAGCACGGGCGGCTCGATCACGACCGCGCGCGCGATCGCCACGCGCTGCCGCTGGCCGCCGGACAATTCGCGCGGAAAGCGGTGCGCGAGCGCGTCGAGCCGCACGAGCGCCAGTGCCGCGCGAATGCGCTCCGCGCGCTCGGCCTTGTCGACGCCGCGCATGTCGAGGCCGAAGCCGACGTTCTCCGCGACGCTCATGTGCGGAAACAGCGCATAGCTCTGGAACACGATGCCGAGCCCGCGGCGGTTCGGCTTCAGGTGCGTGATGTCCTGCCCGTCGAGCGCGATGCGGCCGCGCGTGACGTCGACGAAGCCGGCGATCATCTGCAGCGTGGTGGTCTTGCCGCAGCCGGACGGCCCGAGCAGCGACACGAATTCGCCTTGCTCGACCGACAGGTTGACGTCCGCGACGGCGGTGAGCTCGCCGAAGGTTTTCGTCAGATCCGTAAGCGTGAGAAACGACATGGAGAGCTCCGGGTTCGCACACCGCATGGCCGGTGCGCCGATGACGCGGACTCTAGCCAGCCATATTTCGGCGCGTCAATTTCGAATTCTGCTGAACGGGATGAATTTCGGAAAAATTCCATTGACCGGAACGAATCGGAGAATCGCCTGCGAATCGTTCCGTTGGATGACGGGCGGCCGAGCCGCGAAATGCCCGCGTCAATCCCGTGCACACCCGGATGCCCGCGGATTTTCGGCCGGACGACAATAGCGGCTACCGTATTCCATTCATTGAAATCGTCGAGGAGAGCCGACATGCAGGAACCTCGTTCGCGCGGAACGTCGCCGTCCGCCCGCGCGCCGCGCCCGGACGAGCACGCCGCCGATGCGGCAGATCCCGTCGATTCCGCCGGTGCGCCCGGCACCGGCATGCTGCAGCGTGCGTTCGCGATCCTGCGCGCGCTGGCCGGCATGCAGCAGGACGGTGTGCGCGTCACGCATCTGGCGAAGGCCGTCGGCCTGACGCAGGGCACCGCGCACCGCATCCTGCAATCGTTGATTGCCGAAGGGATGGTCGAACAGGACGAGCAGTCGAAGCTGTACCGGCTGAGCGTCGACTTTTTCGCGCTCGCCGCGCAGGCCGGCAACCCGAGCAGCATGCGCACGCTGTGTCGTCCCGCGCTGCTGCGGCTGTGCGCGAGCCTCGGCGAAACCATCTTCCTGCTGGTGAAGAGCGGCTTCGACGCCGTGTGTCTCGACCTGTGCGAAGGGCCGTTTCCGATCCGGTCGTTTACCGGCGATATCGGCGGGCGCATCGCGCTCGGCGTCGGGCAGGGCAGCCTTGCGATCCTCGCGTTCCTGCCCGAAGCCGAGCGCGAGGAGGTGATCCGCTTCAACGTGCCGCGCATCCGCGGCTACGGTGTGCTCGACGAGGTGTATCTGCGCACCGAGATCGAACGCGTGCGGCAACTCGGCTACGCGGGCCGCAACAGCGGCGTGCTCGACGGGATGGCCGGTGTCGCGGTACCGATTCTCGATCGCACCGGTTATCCGGTGGGTGCGCTGAGCGTCGGCACGCTCGCGTCGCGGCTCGGCGACGACCGGATGCCGATGGTCGTCGAACTGCTGCGACGTCAGGCCGCCGCGATCGGCCCGCGCACCAATCCGTTCGACGCCGCGTTGCGGCGGCCGATGCACGGGCTGTCGGGGAAAACCGTCTAGCCGCGTCGCGCGTGGCCGTTTCATCGGCTTGCCCGGCCCAGGCGCCATGCCGTTCGCCGGGGCGGATCGAACGCCTCGAATGACGTTTTTCGAGGGTTATACGACCTTTGAGCCATCCGCGTCACGTTCCATACTACATGTGAACGATCAAGCAGGAACCCGCACGCAAGCGCCATCGCGTGTCGCGTAGCCGGCCTGGTCAATCACGACACGAAAAGGAACGGAAGATGCGACTCAAAAGTAAATCGGCGTTGATCACGGGGGGCACCAGCGGCATCGGTCTGGCCACCGCGAAGCTGTTCATGGCGGAAGGTGCGCGCGTCGCGGTGACGGGGCGCGACGAGGCCGCATTCGAGCGCGTGAAGGCGGAACTCGGCGAGCATGCGCTCGTGCTCAAGGGCGACGTCAGGTCGCTGGACGACATGCGGGCGATTGCCGCCGCGGCCGACGAGACGTTCGGCGGCCTCGATGTCGTGTTCGCCAACGCGGGCTGGGCGTTCCCGTCCGCCGTGAACGACATCGACGACACGCTCTACAACGACATCATGGACGTCAACGTCAAGGGTGTGGTGTTCACGCTTCAAGCAGCGCTGCCGTACCTGCGCGAAGGTTCGTCGGTGATCCTCAATACCTCGTTCGTCGATCGGACCGGCAAGCACGGCATCTCGTTGACCGCGGCGGCAAAAGCCGCCGTGCGTTCACTGGCCCGCAGCTGGTCGTACGAATTTCTCGACCGGAAAATCCGTTTCAACGCGATCGCACCCGGCCCGATCGATACGCCGCTGCTCTCCAGGTGGGGCAAGCCCGACGAATGGGTGCGCGAGCGCAAGGCCGAATTCGCGCACGCGATTCCGGTGGGCCGCATGGGCAAGGCCGACGACATCGCGTACGCGGCGCTCTATCTCGCCAGCGACGAATCCTCGTACGTCGTCGGTACCGAGCTGGTCGTCGACGGCGGTGCGTCGCAGCTTTAAGCCCGCGCTTCGCGATCGCCGGGCCCGGCATGTCACCCCGGCTCATCCTCATCCCGATTTCACGTCCGCCGCGCCGTTCGCCGCGGCGGTTCTTCAATCCGGCCCGGCGCGGTTGCGCGCGCTCATGGGCTGAAGTTGCAAGGAGCAATCATCTTGACCGACAGTAGCGATAACCATGCGTCCGCCGGGCCGCTCACGCGGGCAGGCCGTTCGCGCCGCGACGTCCTGAAGTTCGGCAGCGCGGCCACCCTCGGCGCCGTGCTGGGTGGCGGCGTGGTGCTCGGGCACGCCACGCCGGCACCTGCGGGCAGTACGGGGCTGCTCGCGCCGAACGAGCCGCTCGAGATCCTGATCGTCAATTACGACGGCGGCACGCTGCTCGACTTCGCGGGCCCCAGCGAGGTCTTCCACCGCTTGCCGAATACGAACGTGCGCTATGCGAGCCTCGACGGCGGCAGCGTGACGCTCGAATTCGGCGTCGTGTACGGCAAGACCGAACGGCTGGCCGATATCGACAGGACCGACGTGATCCTCGTGCCCGGCGGGTCCAATTTGTCGGTGCCGATGCGGCCGGCGTATCAGGCGCAGATCCGCCGTCTGGCGGAGAGCGCCAAACACGTGACGTCGGTGTGCAACGGCTCGCTCGTGCTCGCCGCGACGGGCGTGCTCCAGGGCAAGCGCAGCGCCTGCCATTGGGCGTTCGTCAACAAGCTGGCCGAATATGGTGCGATTCCCGTTCCCGATCGCTTCGTCGAAGACGACAACGGCCGCTTCATGAGCGGCGGCGGCGTGACGGCGGGCATCGACTTCGCGCTGCGCGTGGCGGCGAAGCTGCGCGGCCAGCAGGCCGCCGAATACACGCAGCTCGTGATCGAATACGATCCCGATCCGCCGTTCCACGCCGGTCATCCGGGAGAGGCGCGGCCCGAACTCGTCGCGATGGTCGACAAGAAGCTGCCCGGTGCATCAAAGGGGCTCGCACGCATTCCCGGCGTGCGCTGAAACGCTTGCCGGCACCGCGAGCAGCGTTGCCGCCTCTTCAATTCAAACCCGATTCGGAAATCATTCGATGCGACGGATTCATCTTTGTACTGCCGCGCTTGCAGCGTGCGCGTCCTTTTTTGCACTCGCGGCGCCGGCTGTCGCCGCTGGTGCGCAACGCCTGCCTGAAGCGGCCATCAAGGCCGAAAACGCGCGATGGGCGGACGCCTTTGCGCGAGGGGATTACGACTCGATCGGCCGCCTCTATACCGACGACGGCGCGCTCTTGCCGCCGGGCGGCGACAAGGTCACGGGGCGCCGCGCGATCACCGAGTACTTCACCAACGGGTATGCCGGATCGAAACCCGGCACCGTGTCGTTCGACAACTACGAGTTCTACGGTAACGACCGGGCCGTGACGGAGGTATCGGATGTGGAGGTTCGCAATCACGACGGAGTGCTGAAGATCCGCGCGAAGCAGACGCTCGTGTTCCTGAAGCAGGGCGGCACGTGGAAGCTGCATCGCGACATGTGGAACGCTTACCCGCCCGTCAAGGATTGACGACGACTATCGACGTCCGGCGAAATGGCGCGTTGGGTACCCCCGCGCCAATCACCCATTGGCGAGACGTCGACCCGGCAGCGCGCTGACCGGCAGGCGGCCGATCAGCGCGCGGCGTTCGACCTGCTCTCGCGTCGAACCGCTTGCGGCGGGTGCCCGAGCAGCTTGATGAAGGCACGGCGCATCCGTTCCGGATCGGTGAATCCCACCGCCAGCGCGATCTGTTCGATCGGTTCGCTGCCGCTCTGCAGGCGTAGCCTTGCCGCTTCTACTCGTAGACGCTCGACCGCCCTCGCGGGCGTTTCCCCGGTTTCCCGGCGAAAGGCGCGCCCGAACTGTCGCACGCTCAAGCTCGCCGCATCGGCGAGCCGTTCGACCGGCAACGCTTCGGCCAGATGTTCGCGAGCGAAATTCAGTGCGATACGGATGCGATCCGATTCCGGCTCCATCTGCGACATCGCGGAGAATTGCGACTGCCCGCCGGGCCGCCGATACGGAACGACGAGAAGCCGCGAGACCTCGCGCGCGATCTCCGCGCTCATGTCCCGTTCGATCATGCCGAGCGCGAGGTCGATGCCGGACGCGATGCCCGCCGACGTCCAGACGCGGCCGTCGACGACATAGATGCTGTCGCCGTCGAC
The DNA here is from genome assembly GCF_002925705.1 of Burkholderia anthinoferrum. NCBI lineage: Bacteria > Pseudomonadati > Pseudomonadota > Betaproteobacteria > Burkholderiales > Burkholderiaceae > Burkholderia > Burkholderia anthinoferrum. The sequence continues at coordinate 16,234 of NZ_LFZP01000057.1, read as the reverse complement.
CCGTGTGCGAGGAAAGCGCGACTGCAATTGCGCGGCGTATCGCCAGTGCGTCGCCGCTCTCAACCCGTCCAGCGAACCGGTTTCCGCAAGCAGGAATGCGCCGGTACACACGCTTGCCACTCGCGACGCCCTGGCGGCCAGCTTGCTGGCCGCGACGATATTCTCCGACGTTTGCATCGGCGCGATATCGCCGCCGACGAACACGACGGTGTCGAACGCGCGCCGTCCGATCGGCTTCGTGTCGATCGAAAGGCCGGTATTGCCGGGAATCGGGCCGCCGAATGGCGAGATGACGTGAAGATCGTATGGCGTGCGGCCGGCGGCCGTGGCCACCTGATTGAAGGCCGATAGCGGCCCGCCAAGATCGAGCGCGTCGTAGCCGCGGCAGACGAAAAATCCAATTCGATGCATGACGAAGCAATGAGTCGATAACCCCGGAATGGCGAATTTTACGGGGGAACCCTCGAATCATGTCATTTGGCTTGAAACGACGGAAAAGCGTCCTTTACGTCTTCATCGATCGACTGTATGGGTTTGCGCCGCGCGGATGCGATGCCGACAAGGAAGCAACGAACAGCGACGATAGGTGAATGCCGGTTGATCTCGCGCAGCGGGCGTCCCGATCCGGGAAAAAGCGCCGGTATTGCAGCGCAGCGAAAGACGGCGACGCCCGCCCGGTCGAGCCTCCGTCACGAACTGAAACCGCCGCCGCGGCCATCATGCGGATGCCGATGGTTGACCGCCGGCGGTCATGCTAGGATTTCCGTCAAACAACTCCGGAGACTGCGATGCCGTTCATCTGCGAAAACGTCGAATGTCGTGCCGTGCTGGCTCGCGGGCAGGTCAGGCACCATCAGGAGGGCGCGGGCTGGTGCTTCTACTGCCCCGACTGCAACACCCGAAACGAGTTGATGAATATCGGCACGGCCAGCGGTCCTGTCGAACTGGTTCAGCCGGAGCGGGCGAGCCCGCCGCACAAGGTCGTCGCGACGGCACGGCCGCTGGACGACGGCCGCTACGCGGCGCAGTTGAGCGTTCAGCGAGCGCTCGCCGTGAAGGGCACGTACGCGGCCGAAGAGCACTGGGACGAACTCGGCGTATTCGGCGACGCGCAGGAAGCCGTCGCGCATGCGAAGTCATTCGCCACGGACCTGCTGCAGCGCGCCGCGTAATCCGGCATTTTTCCGTGAATGAACAAGAGGCGTCGCGCATTCGTGCGCGACGCCTCTTTGCATTTTCCGCCTGCGTTTTTCAATCGCGGATATCGAACGCGAAGGACTGCTGCGCGATCCGTCGAACCATGCCGTCCCGAACCAGGCTCGCGAGAAGGCCATGCGTGGTCACGCAGCCGGCGCCTGTGCCGCGCGACCCCGTTCGCGGGCCGCGACGAGTTCCCGGATCCGCTCGCGGTCGGCCGGCGTCACCGGCGTGAAGGTCACGAGGCTCAGGTCCGGACTGCCGGTGACCGAGAACGCCGAATAGTCGAGCGCGATCCGGCCGACTTCCGGATGGCGGATCTCCTTCGTGCCTTCGTCGTGCGTTCGGATATCGTGGTCGCGCCACATCGCGTCGAATTCGGCGCTGGTCGCGCGCATCTCGTCGACGAACGCCTGCACGGCCTGCGTCGCGCCGCTGCGCGCGACGTCCGCACGAAACGCACCGACCGCGAACCGCGCGACGCGCTCCCAGTTCGGCTGCGCATCGCGCACGCGCGCGTCGACGAAGATCAGCCGCAGGATGTTGCGCGCGGCGGGCGGCAGCGTCGCATAGTCGGTCAGCGTCGCGGCCGCGGCGTCGTTCCATGCGACGACGTCCCACGTCGCGGTGCGGATGATCGCGGGGCTCGCGTCGAGCGAATCGAGCACGCGTTGCAGCCGCGGCGTCACGCTGGCCGGCGCGTGATAACGCACCTCGGGCGGATGGCCGACGCCGAGCAGGAACAGGTGTTCGCGTTCGGCGTCGTTGAGCATCAGCGCGCGGGCGAGCCGGTCGAGCACGTCGGCCGACGGTGCGCCGCCGCGCCCCTGTTCGAGCCACGTGTACCACGCGGCGCTCACGTGCGCGCGCTGCGCGACTTCCTCGCGCCGCAGGCCCGGCGTGCGGCGGCGTGTGGGCGGCAGTCCGAGCGCGGCCGGGTCGAGTTTCTCGCGGCGGTCCCGCAGGTACGCGCCGAGCAGGTTGTCGGGGGCGTCAGCCATATCCTGTTAGTTCGTTTACCGGTAAACCGTCACGGCTTCACCGCGAGCGGCGCTCGGCAGATAGTAAGCCTCCATTTCATCCGGAGGTGCTGAACATGCGTGTCTTTGTTACGGGAGCGTCGGGATTCGTCGGCTCGGCCGTCGTCGCCGAACTCTTGGCCGCCGGGCACTCGGTGCTCGGGCTCGCGCGGTCGGATGCAGCGGCGGCATCGGTTGCCGCGGCCGGCGCCGACGTCCATCGCGGGTCGCTCGAGGATCTCGAGAGCCTGACGCGCGGCGCCGACGCCGCCGACGCGGTGATCCACACGGGATTCAATCACGACTTCTCGCGCTTCGCGCAGAACTGCGAACTCGACCGCCGCGCGATCGAGACGATCGGCGCGGCGCTCGCCGGTTCGGCGCGGCCGCTGATCGTCACGTCGGGCCTCGCGCTCGTCGCGCCCGGCCGCGCGGCGACGGAGGACGATTCGCATGTGCCGGTGTCGGCGAATTATCCGCGTGCGTCCGAAGCGAGCGCGGTCGCGCTCGAAGCGCGCGGCGTGCATGCGTCGGTTGTCCGCCTGCCGCCGTCCGTGCACGGCGACGGCGATCACGCGTTCGTGCCGCGCCTGATTGCGTTCGCGCGGGAGAAAGGGGTGGCGGCGTACATCGGCGACGGCGCGAACCGCTGGCCGGCCGTGCACCGGCTCGACGCGGCGCGCGTGTATCGGCTCGCGATCGAGCGCGGCGCGGCCGGCGCGCGCTATCACGCGGTCGACGACATGGGCGTGCCGTTTCGCGAAATCGCGGAGGTGATCGGCCGCCGGCTGAACGTGCCGGTCGTCGCGAAGTCGGCGGCGGAAGCCGGCGAGCACTTCGGCTGGTTCGCGATGTTCGCGGGGATGGATGCGCCCGCAACCAGCGAGCGCACGCGGGCGTCGCTCGGCTGGACGCCGACACAGCCGGGGCTGCTGGCCGACATCGACCGGCCGGCGTATTTCGGAAGCTGACGAGCGACGGGCGCCGCGCATCATGCGCGGCTCGGGCCGTGACGAACACGCGTACGTCGCGGCCGCCCGCCTGCGGTGCGTCATTCGACCGGATGCAGATCCTGCAGCAGCGTCGGCACCAGCTCCGATACGGTCGGGTGGATATGCATCGCGCGGCTGATCGTCGTGTACGGCGCGCCGGCGGTCATCACGTCGAGTATCCCGTGCACGACTTCGTCGCCGGTCACGCCGAGGATCGACGCGCCGAGGATCGCGTGGCTATCCGCGTCGACGATCACCTTCATGAAGCCCTGGCTTTCGCCTTTCTCGACCGCCCGGCCGACGCGCGTCATCGGGCGCGTACCGACCAGCAGCCGGCGGCCCGTCTGCTTCGCTTCCTCGAGCGTCATGCCGACGCGGCCGAGCGGCGGATCGATGTACATCGCGTAGGCCATGATGCGGTCGGACACCTTGCGCGGATCGTCGTCGAGCAGGTTGGCCGCGACGATCTCGTAGTCGTTGTACGCGGTGTGCGTGAACGCGCCGCGCCCGTTGCAGTCGCCGAGCGCCCAGATGCCGGGCACGTTGGTGCGCAACTGATCGTCGACGGTGATGTAGCCGCGCGCGTCGGTGACGACGCCCGCGCGGTCGAGCCCGAGATCGTCGGTGTTCGGCACGCGCCCGACCGCGAGCAGCAGGTGCGAGCCCGCCACCTCGCGGCGGCCGCCCGCGCAGTCGAGGCCGACCACGATGCCGTCGCCGTCGCGGCGCGCGCTCAGGCAGTTCGCGTCGAGCTGCACGTCGATCCCTTCTTTTTCGAGGATCTCGCGCACGGCCTGCGACACGTCTTCGTCCTCGCGGCGGATCAGGCGCGGGCCTTTCTCGACGATCGTGACCTTCGAGCCGAAGCGGCGGTACATCTGGCCGAATTCGAGCCCGACGTAGCTGCCGCCGACGATCACGAGATGGTCGGGCAGGAAGTCGACGTCCATCATCGTCGAGTTGGTCAGGTACGGCACCGAGTCGAGGCCCGGCATCGCGGGCACCTGCGCGCGTCCGCCGACGTTGATGAAGATGCGTTCGGCTTCGAGCACGTCATCGCCCACGCGCACCGCGTTCGCGCGTTCGAAGCGGGCATGACCCTGAAAGACGGTCGTGTTGTCGAGGCCGCGCACCCATTGCTCGACGCCGTGGTTCGAGCGGCCCGAGATCTGGTCCTTGCGCGCCTTCACGGCTTTCATGTCGACGGTGACGGGGCCGCCAATCGACACGCCGTATTCGCTGGCGCGTCGGGCGAGCTGCGCGGCGTATGCGCTCGCGATCAGCGTCTTGGTGGGGATGCAGCCGGTATTTACGCAGGTGCCGCCGAAGCGGCCGCGCTCGACGATCGCGACTTTCATGCCGGCGCCTGCGAGCCGCGCGGCGAGCGGCGGCCCGGCCTGGCCGGTGCCGATGACGATCGCATCGAAGTGTTGCGTCATGACGTCCTCCTGGGCGGGGACAACGGGGAAAGGGGCAGGCGCAAGCCGCATGCCGTGCCGGCGGTCGCGCGGGCGACGAGCGCCTATGGTAGACCTGTTGGCCCGGTGTCGCGAGCGTCGGGCGGGCGACGCGCCGTATTGAAAAATGGCGCCGCCGCGGGTGGCGCGGCGTGCGGCGTCTAGTCCTTGCGCTGCCAGTGCCCGAACGACACCGGCCGGTGCGCGTCGGCGCGCGTGACGGTGACGTGGTCGGGCTGGTCGTCGAGCGGAAACGATTCGGTGACGATCCGGTTCGAAAACAGCCAGCCGTGCGTGCGCGGGTCGTAGCGGAACGTGATGTAGTCGGTCCAGTGCTGCCCGCACGCGACGGCGTTCTGCACGGTGAAATAGCGGCCCTTCACCGACACGCCGTTGCCGGCCGCATCGTCGGGATCGAACGGGTCGCACTGGCCGCCTTCGTTCGCGCGCAGCACGACTTGGTCGTTGCGGGCGGCGAGCCGGTACGTGTGATCGGCCTGTTCCTCGTAGATCAGCAGCGGGCGCGGCGACGGCTGCTCGCGCGTGTCCACTGCGCGATGCACGACGACGAGAAAGCTGTGCCGCCCGTTGTCGAGATCGGGGCCGGCCTGCGCGGTCAGCGGCTGGTAGCCGGGCGGCAGTTGCGCGGCGATCGATTTCGGCAGGGGGGCGGCGCGGGCGTGGAGCGAGAGGGCGGCGAACAGCGGGAGCAGCAGGGCGGAAAGGCGAAGGGCGCGCATGACAGGCGGTCCGGTCGAAAGGAGGAAAGGGAGATGAGTCGCGCGGCGCGTGACAGATCACGTCCGGACAACGCGCCGCCCGGCGCCGGATTTCCGCGCTCGTCGCTCGGGAAGGCGAGGCTGACGGTCGGGCTCGCGATGGACTCGCGAAGGATCGGATCGGCGACGGCGGCATCGTCGGGATAGCGGGCGGCGCGGATCTCGATCATGGGGCGGCGCGGGATCACGGGAAAGAGGGCCAGCATAGCAGCGCACAGCCGCTTTCGGCCATCCGCGAAGCGTGCCAGAATCGACCGCTCGACCGTCGGAAACGACACGCAGGCGCCGGCGCAGCGGCGTCGCTGACCAAGGAGACTTCGATGACCGCATCGGCTGCCGTACTCGCCATCCTGGCTGCGCTGTTTCTCGGCGCGATGATCCCGGGCCCGAGCTTCGTGCTGGTTGCCCGCAATTCGATCGGGCTGTCGCGCCGCGACGGGCTCGCCACCGCACTCGGCATGGGCATCGGCGGCATCGTGTTCGGCGGCGTCGCGCTGGCCGGGCTCTACACGCTGCTGCAGGCCGTCGAATGGCTGTACGTGGGCCTCAAGGTCGCGGGCGGCGCGTACCTGATCTACATGGCGTCGAAGATCTGGCGCGGCGCCGACCGGCCGATCGCGATGGACGATCCGCAGGCGATGGCCGGCGGCAGCGCGCGCAAGTCGTTCTGGACCGGCCTCACGACCCAGCTCAGCAACCCGAAGACGGCGATCTGGTACGGCAGCATCTTTGCGGCGCTGCTCCCGCAGCACCCGCCGCTGTGGTGCTATCTCGTGCTGCCGCCGCTCGTGTTCGCGGTCGAATTCGGCTGGTACACGCTCGTCGCGCTGTGTTTCTCGACGCGCCGGCCGCGCGAGCTCTACCTGCGCGCGAAGAAGTGGGTCGACCGCATCGCGGCCGGCGCGATCACGCTGCTCGGGCTGCGGCTGATCCTGAATGCGCCGAAAGCGGGGATCTGAGCTTCATTCCTGATCAGTACCGGCGCGAACCGGGGAGTCGGCCGGTTCGCAAACGTATGACTTCCTCGTGGCGCGCCGCTCGCCGGCTGCCGCCGTTCCTGCTTCCCCACCCGGCACCGCCGCCCGCCAAGCCTTGCGCGACGGGCGTTCGCATGGGTTGACCGGCGCGCCGAACGGCGCCGCTTCTCCGATTCTGGCGGTCGACTGCCCGACGACGTGTAAACTGCTGCCTTTTTTGACGGTTTGCAGCATGGTGCAAGCATTTCCGCGCCCGGCGTTGAGCGGTCCGACGCTCGTCCGGCTGCTCGCGCGCCTGGCCGATGCCGACGTCGCGGAATCCCGGCAGACACTGTCCGACCGGCTGAGCCAGTGGCTCGGCTGGACTGACGCGATCACGCTGTCGTCCGCGCTGAATGCGAGCCCGCCGGGCGTCGCGGCCGGCGTGCGCGGCTACGACGCCGAGCGCGATTGCGCGCGCGTGCGCCACGATCTCGCGCAGGCGATCACGGCCGCCAGCCGGCCGCGGGCGCGGCGCCGGCCGGGCGATCCGCCGCCGCCGGCCGCCGACACGGCCGATTTCGCGGATTTTCGTCAACGTTATCTGACCCTGCAGCAGGATATGGAAACGGCGATCGGCCAGTTGCGCGGCCGCCTGCGCGTCGCGCTCGCGGCACGCTCGTCCGGGATGGCGCGGCTCGCGACGCTCGACACGATCATGGAGCGCGTGCTCGGCGCGCGCGAGCGCAGCCTGTTGTCGGCCGTGCCCGCGCTGCTCGGCACGCGCTTCGCGCGGCTGCGTGAAGCGGAGCGGCAAGCGCTGGCTGACGCCGAATCCGCGGCCGCACTCGACGCCGCCGCCCCATCGGCGCCGGCCGATGAAGGCCCGGTGGCCGATACCCCGACCGTCGCGGCGATCGTGCCCGGCGCATGGCTCGATACGTTTCGCGACGAGATGCAAAGCATCCTGCTTGCCGAACTCGAAGTCCGGTTTCAAACGGTAGACGGGCTGCTCGCGGCCCTTCGCACCTGCTAATCAACACGCTATGTCCAGAATTCGCCTTGATCTCGTTGTCTTCGTCGCCGGTCTGCTCGCAGTGGGCTGGATCGGTGCCGGCTATGTCGCATCGAACCCGCTGGCGGCGGCCGTCACGCTGCTGATCGGCGCGTGCTACGTCGCCGGCGCATGGGAGCTGCTGCGCTACCGGCAGGCGACCGCCACGCTGTCGCGCGCGGTCGCCGGCCTGACCGAGCCGCCCGCGAAGCTCGATACGTGGCTCGACACGCTGCATCCGGGCCTGCGCGGCGCGGTGCGCGCCCGGGTCGAAGGCGCGCGCGTCGCGCTGCCGGGCCCGTCGCTCACGCCTTACCTCGTCGGCCTGCTGGTGCTGCTCGGCATGCTCGGCACGCTGCTCGGGATGGTCGTCACGCTGAAGGGCACGGGCGCCGCGCTCGAGAGCGCGACCGATCTCGACGCGATCCGCGCGTCGCTGATCGCGCCGGTGAAAGGGCTCGGGTTCGCGTTCGGCACGTCGATCGCCGGCGTCGCGACGTCCGCGATGCTCGGGCTGCTGTCCGCGCTCGTGCGCCGCGAACGGATCGATGCGGCCCAGCAGCTCGACGCGAAGATCGCGACGACGCTGCGCGTGCATTCGTCCGCGCACCAGCGCGACGAATCGTTCCGGCTGCTGCAGCGCCAGGCCGACGTGATGCCGGCCCTGGTCGACCGGTTGCAGACGATGATGACGACGCTCGAGGCGCGCAGCGTCGCGTTGCACGATCGTCAGCTCGAAAGCCAGCAGGCGTTTTTCGACCGGACCGAGCGGGCGTACGCGGGCCTGGCATCGAACGTCGGCGACGCGCTGAAGGAAAGCGCCGCCGAAAGCGCGCGCGTGGCCGGCGCCGCGTTGCAGCCGGTCGTCGCTGCGACGATGACGGGGCTCGCGCAGGAGATGGCCGCGCTGCGCGACACCGTGACGGGCGCGGTGCAGCGACAGCTCGACGGGCTGACGGACGGCTTCGAGAAGACCACCGGCAACGTGACGGCTGTGTGGAACCGCGCGATCGACGAACAACGTCAGGCGGGCAACGCCGTCGCGCAGCAGTTGCAGACGACGCTCGGCCAGTTCACCGACACGTTCGCGCAGCGTTCGTCGGATTTGCTCGACGGCGTCGCGACGCGCCTCGAATCGACCGAAGGCCGCCTGTCGGACGCCTGGCGCGATGCGCTGGCGCGCCAGGAGCAGGTCGGCGAGACGCTGGCCGGCCAGCATGCGCGTGCGCTCGGCGAAGCGGCCGCGACGTTCGAACGCCATTCGGCCGCGACGCTCGCCGCGATGCGTGAGTCGCACGCGGGTTTGCAGACGCAACTGGCCGCACGCGATGAAGAACGTCTCGCTGCGTGGAACGACTCGCTGGCGGCGATGGCCGCGAAGCTCGGCGACGAATGGCAGCGTGCGGGCGCGCATAGTGCCGCTCGTCAACAGGAAATCTGCGATGCACTCGCTCAGACGACGCGTGATCTGGCCGCACAGGCATCGACGTTCGAACAACGCTCGAACGACTTGCTGTCGACAATCCGCGAATCGCACACCGGCCTGCAATCGCAACTGGCAGCACGCGATGAAGAACGCCTGTCGGCATGGAACGATTCGTTGGCCGCAATGGCCGCGAAGCTTGGCGAAGAATGGCAGCGTGCCGGCGTGCACAGCGCCGGCCGTCAGCAGGAAATCTGCGATGCACTCGCTCAGACGACGCGTGATCTGGCCGCACAGGCATCGACGTTCGAACAACGCTCGAACGACTTGCTGTCGACAATCCGCGAATCGCACACCGGCCTGCAATCGCAACTGGCAGCACGCGATGAAGAACGCCTGTCGGCATGGAACGATTCGTTGGCCGCAATGGCCGCGAAGCTTGGCGAAGAATGGCAGCGTGCCGGCGTGCACAGCGCCGGCCGTCAGCAGGAAATCTGCGATGCACTCGCTCAGACGACGCGTGATCTGGCCGCACAGGCATCGACGTTCGAACAACGCTCGAACGATCTGCTGTCGACGATCCGCGAGTCGCACACGGGCTTGCAATCGCAACTGGCGGCGCGTGACGAAGAGCGCCTCGCCGCGTGGAACGATTCACTGACCGCAATGGCCGCGAAGCTCGGCGAAGAATGGCAGCGTGCTGGCGTGCACAGCGCCGGCCGTCAGCAGGAAATCTGCGAGGCGCTTGCACAAACGACGCGCGACCTCGCCGCACAGGCATCGGCGTTCGAACAACGCACGAACGATTTGCTATCGACGGTCCGCGAATCGCACACCGGCCTGCAATCGCAACTGGCTGCACGCGATGAAGAACGCCTGTCGGCATGGAACGATTCGTTGGCCGCGATGGCCGCGAAGCTGGGCGAAGAATGGCAGCGTGCAGGCGTGCACAGCGCCGGCCGTCAGCAGGAAATCTGCGACGCCCTCGCACAAACGACGCGCGATCTGGCCGCACAGGCATCGACGTTCGAACAACGCTCGAACGATCTGCTGACGACGATCCGCGAATCGCACACCGGCCTCCAATCGCAACTGGCCGCACGCGACGAAGAACGTCTCGCTGCATGGAACGATTCGCTCGCCGCGATGGCGGCCGCGCTGCGCGACGAATGGGCGCAGACGAGCGCGCAGGCCGCGGCGCGCCAGCAGGACATCTGCGACACGCTCACCCGCACCGCGAACGACATCACCGCGCAGGCGCAGGTTCACGCGAGCGACACGATCAACGAAATCGCACGTCTCGTGCAGGCCGCGTCGGAGGCGCCGAAGGCCGCGGCCGACGTCGTCGCCGAGTTGCGCCAGCGCCTGTCCGACAGCATGGTGCGCGACACCGCGACGCTCGAGGAACGCAGCCGCCTGCTCGCGACGCTGGAGACGCTGCTCGGCGCGGTCAACCACGCATCGACCGAACAGCGCGCCGCGATCGACGCGCTCGTCAGCACGTCGGCCGATCTGCTCGATCGCGTCGGTGCGCGCTTCAACGACACCGTCGATGCCGAAACGCGCAAGCTCGATTCGGTGGCCGCGCAGGTCACGGCCGGCGCCGTCGAGGTGGCGAGCCTCGGCGACGCGTTCGGGATGGCCGTGCAGGTGTTCGGCGAATCGAACGACAAGCTGCTCGCGCATCTGCAGCGCATCGAGGCCGCGCTCGAGAAATCGCTCGCGCGCAGCGACGAACAGCTCGAGTACTACGTCGCGCAGGCGCGCGAGGTGATCGACCTGAGCGTGATGTCGCAAAAGCAGATCGTCGAAGACCTGCAGCAGCTCGCCGGCCGGCGGGCGCCCGTCGGAGCGTAACGCATGCACGAGGAAATCGACGGCGGCGCGCAATCGGCGCCGGTATGGCCCGCGTTCGCCGACTTGATGTCGGTGCTGCTCGGCGCGTTCGTGCTGATCCTCGTCGGCGTGATCGGCATGCAGCTCCAGCTCACGTCGAAGCTCGAGGAAGCGGTGCGCGCGCGCCAGCTCGAGGCGCGGCAGCGCAAGTCGCTCGAACAGGCGCTCGCCGGGCCGCTCGCGGCCGGCCGCGTGACGCTCGTGAACGGGCGCATCGGCATCAGCGGCAACGTGCTGTTCGCGCTGAATTCCGACCAGTTGCAGCCCGCTGGCCGCGACCTGCTGAAGACGCTCGCCAGCCCGCTGGCCACGTACCTGAAGACGCGCGACGAGATCCTGATGGTCAGCGGCTTCGCGGACGACCAGCAGGTGCACGCCGGCAACCGCCTGTTCGCGGACAACTGGGAACTGTCGGCCAAGCGCGCGTTGACGGTCACGCGCGCGCTGATCGATGCCGGCGTGCCGGCCTCGTCGGTGTTCGCGGCCGCGTTCGGCTCCGAACAGCCGGTCAGCTCGAATGCGGACGATGAAGGCCGCGCGAAGAACCGCCGCGTGGAGATCGCGCCGGTGCCGCGCAAGTCGGCGTCGAACGGAGGAAAGGCAAAGTGACGGGCGACGCGACGCGGGTGCGCGCGACGCTCGATGCATGGCGCGAGCAGGGCGCCGACCGGCTCGATCCCGTGCGCTTTCATCGGATCGATGCGCTCGAACGGCGCGCCGCCGTGCTCGACGGCGCCGCGCGCGCGTTGCTCGACGCGCGGCTGGCGGCGCTGGTCGAAGGGTTTGCGGAGACCGTCGCGCGTGCGCGCGAAGCCGAAGCGACGCGCATGACGGTGGAAGCTTCGCCGGGTGCGCCCGCGCGTGGCGCGCTTGCCGCGCTCGTCGAAGGGCTCGCGCGCGATGCTCGGGCCGACCGGCGCGGGCTCGATCCCGAACTGGTCGACTACTTCCGCGCGACGTGGTCGAAAGTCCGCACGGAGCAGCAGTATCGACAGTCGCTCGATCAGGTGCCGCGCAACGCGGGGCCGCTCAACTCGAACAGCCTCGTGCACCGCTCGCTCGCGACGATGCGCGAACTGTCGCCGGACTATCTGCAGCAATTCCTGTCGTACGTCGATGCGCTCGCATGGCTCGAGGATCTCGCCGGCGGCGGCGCGCAGCCCGAGAAGGAAGCGCCGCGCGCGAAGGCCGCCAAACCGGCGAAGAAGTCGACGCGCGCCAAGGCGCGATAACGCCACGTCACGCCGCGCCGCGCGCGGTCCGCGTGCGGATCGCCTACCGGTTCGGCGTTGGGCGTCGATCGCCGCGCGTAGCGCGTGCAATGCTTCGACCCGTGCCGATATCGCGCGTGCGTTCGACGTCGGTGCGGGGATCGAGCGTCATCGAAGGGCGTTTCGATTGGCGGGTTGAGCCCGCGCGTCGCGCGGATCCGACGGATTATCGCATCGGCGTTCGGGGCCATGTATCGCTCATCCCGGCCGCCTGCGCGAACGTGTCGAGCGCCCAGCCTTTCCCGAGCAACAGCCGCCGCGTGTGCAGCGCGCCGTGCACGTCGTCGGCAACGGTGTCGCCGAGATAGCGCAACGCGCGGCCTTCGACATCGACGAAACCATGCCGGTAGTCCTGCGCGAGCGCCGTCCACAGCCGCGCGGCGCCGACCGACTGGCGCGCGCCGCTGATCAGACACAGGCCCGCGTCGAGCCCCCAGCGGTACAGCGTCGTCGCGAGGCCCTGGCGTTGCGCCGAGCCGCGCAGCCGTGTGTGCGGCGCGCGCAGGTAGCGGTCGGCGCGGCGCGGGATTTCGGGAAGCCGGTTGAACACCGTATAGCCGGCGAGCTGCCGGGCCGACGGATCCTCGACGTACAGGAAGTATTCGCCGTCGGCTTCGCGATGGCGCACGATCAGGCCCGAGCGGCCGAGCGCGACGCCCGGCAGCCCGTGCAGGCGATGCCCCGGCTGGTGGAGACGTTCATAAAGGGTGTCGAGTTCGTCGTCGATGTCGTGCTGGGAATGCTGTACGTCGATACGCATGGCAAAAGGCGCCCGTCCCGGGCGCATCGAGAAAGAAGTTCATGGCAACGGGGAAACGGAAATGAAAGCGGCCCCCGGGCTCGGCGAAGCGAGCCGGGGCCGCGAATCAGCTGGGGATGTGCTGGAAACCGGCGGCGATCGCGGCGAGGCCCGCGATGCAGAGTGCGAACAGGATCAGGACTTTGTGGATCACGCCTCTTTCCTCATGAACGCGCGGCGCCGAACGGGCGGCATCGCGGAGACGGTGAGCGGCGGGCACGGCCCGCGCGGCCGCCGCGCGGGGCGACGGTCGGGTGTCCGGCGACGGATCGTACGCGGACGGCCAGCACCATACGCGACGCGTCGGGAGCGGGCAATCGGACGGGTGGAGAAAAGCGACGAAAAGCGGAGAATCGCCGTGTTTCGCGACAATTGGCCGCATGGGGCGCGTTCAGGCGTGTGGAGATCCACGCGCAAGCGCATCGTCGAGCGCTGGACGGCGCATGTGGAAAGTGTCGCGGCCTGTGCGACGCCCGCGCCCGCTTGGCATCCGCGCGAGGAACCGGAGTGGCATGAACCGCCGCCCCGGCCGCGCCGTCACACCGCCTGCCGCCCGCCAAACGCCTGCCTGACCCGCGCGAACAAGCCGTGTTGCGCGATCCATTCGGCATACGCGCGATAGTCGGGGTCGCGCATCAGGTGGCGCTCTTCCGTTTTCGCGCGCGTGTAGTAGATCAGGTTGACGGCGACGAGCCCGGCGCAGTGCATGAGCCCGATCTGCCAGCCGAGCGGCTCGACGAACGGCACCGACACCATCCAGTACGACAGGTTCTTCGTGATGTACGCGGGATGCTTCGTGAAGCGGTACGGGCCCGACGTGATGATCCCGCGGTTGGTGAGGTTCGAGAACCGCAGCCCGAACGAGATCGTGCACAGCGCGTAGGTCAGCAGCAGCAGGATGATCACCGTGCCCCAGATCACGCGCAGCGTCGGCGCCGACAGCAGCCAGTTGTCCCAGAACATCGAGCCTTCGTAGCGGATGTAGTTGTTCGAGATCAGCGACCAGAACGGTTGATAGCAGATCAGCGCGGCGACCCAGCCGAGCGTCGTCGGCTCGACGGTGCGCACGTGGCTGTCGAGGATACGGAACGTGCACAGGTAGCCGACGGTGCCGAACATCAGGTCCATCGTGAACGACAGGTCGTACATGAACACGAAGGTCGCGATCGTCATCGGCGCATGCATCGCGTTTGCGAGCGACGCGCTCAGGTGATCGGCGTCCTTCGACAGGTAGACGGTCATCAGCGGCAGGAAAAACGCCTTCACGCCCCAGCCGGCCAGCATCTCGCGCACCGGCTTCCAGCTCGCGGGCCGCTCGCGGCGAAACAGGAAGCGGCCCCACAGCAGGTACGCGTCGTCGGTTTCGCGCTGGTGGCGGTCCATCCACGCGAAGTAGAACGGCGCGGCGACGATCACGTACGGCGCGAGCGAGCGCAGCAGCGACCAGAACGGCAGGTAGAACGCGCCGTGGTATTCGGGCAGCAGCCAGTAGAGGAGGCCGATGCCCGCGTAGATCGACGTCAGCGCGCCGAGCCGCGTCGCGACGCGCGCGACGCTCAGCGGCCGGACGGCCTGCCGTGACAGCCCCGCGCTCGGACGCAGGTAGACGCGCGAGATGAAGAGTTCGTGCAGCGCGATCGTGCCGATGATCGCGAGGCTGGCGACGACCGCGCGTGTCGCCGCGTCGAGGGCAGGGTGGTCGCGCGTGATCCACAGCGCGAAGAGCCCGGCCGCGATGCCGAGCAGGCCGGCGCGGAACGGCGTGGCGGAACGGGGTGGGCGGTCCGGAGCGGCGACGATGCCGTCGAGCGTCGAGTTCATGATCGGATCCTCGTAGGGATGAGGGCCGGCGCCCCCGCTTGGCGGGTGACGCCGGCCGTCGGCCGGGCTGTTTATGGATGCGCGCCCGGCCATTGGCCTGTCGTTTTGATACGTGATGCGTCGAGGCTTACTTCTTGGTGCCGGCGCCGAGCAGGCCGCCGAGCAGGTTGGTGACCGGCGACAGCAGGTTGCCGGTGCCGCTGGCGGCGCCGCCGCTCGTGCTGCCGGTCAGGCCGGTCACCACGGAGCCGCTGCCGCCCGGCGTCGTCACGGTGCCCGTCGCGCCGCCGGGGCTGACCGTGCCGACGGCGCCGGCCGAGCCGGCCGGCGTGCCCAGCGCACCCGTGAGCGTGCCGACCGGGCCGCTCGTCAGCACCCCGCCGAGCGTGCCGGACAGGTTGCCGCCCGGCGTCGTGACGGTGCCGGTGAGGCTCGCGCCGAGCGGCGTCAGCGAGTTGACGAGGTTGGTGACCGGCGCGAGCAGGCCGCCGAGACCCGCGCCGCTCGTCCCGCTGGTGCCGCTTGTGCCGCCGGTGCCGCTCGAGCCGATGCTGCCGAGCGCACCCGTCACCGTGCCGAGCAGGCCGGTGATCGGAGCGAGCGGGCCGCCGCTCGTACCGCTCGTGCCGCCCGAGCCGCTCGAACTGCTGCCGCCGCCGAGTGCGCCCGTCAGCGAACCGAGCACGCCCGTGATCGGGGCGAGCGGATTGCTGCCGCTGCTGGAACTGCCGCTGGACAGCAGGCCGCCGGCCGACGCCACCGTGTTACCGAGCTGGGCCACGCTGTTCCCGGCGCTCGTGCCGACCGGGTTGCCGGTTGCGCCGCCGACCTGCGAACCGGCCAGGCCGAGGCCGCTGCCGAGCGTGTTCAGCAGGCCGCTGAGCGGGGCGCCGAGCAACGTGGCGTTGCCGAGCGTTTGCGTGACGCCCGGCGTCGTGACGCCACCGGTCAGCGTGTTCGTGATCGGGTTGATCACGCTGCCGAGTTGCGTCTCGATTTGCTGCACCGGCGCGCTGTTCAGCGCCGTGTTCAGCGCCGATGCGGTCGAGTTGACTGCGGTGCCGACCGTGTTGACGAGACTGCCGACCAGCGTCGTCGCCGGCGCGAGCGGCGACAGCGGACCGGTGCCGAGGCTCGTCACGGCATTGCCGAGGCTGTTGACCGCACCGCCGGCGCCGGTCAGCAGGCCGGTGGTCGACGTGATCGTCGGGCCGAGCGGGTTCGGCGACACGCCGATCGAGCCCAGGCCGGCTGCGACGCCGTTGCCGAGCGATTGCACGCCGTTGCCGAGGCTGCTGACCGCATTGCCGACGCTGGTGGCCGTCGTCGGGTTCGTGCCGGGGATCTGCACGCCGCCGATCTGGGTGCCGCCGTTCACGACCGTCGTGCCGAGCGCCGTCACGAGGTTGCCGGATTTCTGGAGGACGTTGCCGAGCGGGGTGACGCTGGTGCCGGAGGTGCCGGAAGTACCCGAGGTGCCCGAGGTGCCGGAAGTGCCGGAAGTGCCGGAAGTGCCGGAAGTGCCGGAAGTGCCGGAAGTGCCGGAAGTGCCGGAAGTGCCGGAAGTGCC